>JAFMHE010000036.1:0-19202 GCA_017854675.1 Paracoccaceae bacterium
CTTGATGGCAGTTCTGGCGGGTCAACTGCTGCCGCCCGACAAGCGTTTGAAGCAGCCCGCCGTGCGATTATCCGCTGTGGGGCAAGCGGGTTCAAACTGCCGTCTGACAAATACGGCCAGTGGCAAAACATCGAGATGACGTTCAACCCCGAACGGATGCGGGTAAAATGAGAGCGATTTGTGCAAATTACCGCAGGGGGAGGAATATCTGGAAAAGTTCCCCTCGCGTCGCCCATGGAATTAAGGAAATACTGAAATGACTGCTTTTGGTCGAAAGGATGCGTTCGTTATGAAATTCCGCTTTTTCGCGCTTTGTCTGGCGTTGTTTTGCGCGTCCTTTGGTGTGGCACATGCCCAGCAAGGCCCCCTGCGGATCGAGATCACAGAGGGTGTGATTGAGCCCTTGCCCTTTGCAGTGCCCAGTTTTCAGCCAGAAAGCGCCGAGGCAGGCCAGATGGCTGCGAACCTTGCGCAGGTCGTGGCACAGGATCTGATCGGTACAGGTTTGTTCCGTGAAATCCCGGCAAGTGCGTTCATTTCTACGGTTAGCGATTTCAACGCCCCCGTCCAATATGCGGATTGGAAGGCGATCAATGCACAAGCATTGGTCACAGGCGCAGTCAACGTGCAGGGCAATAGCCTGACGGTGAAATTCCGTCTCTATGATGTGTTCTCTGGCGCGGAACTGGGCAGCGGGCTGCAATTTACCGGCACCGCAGATGGATGGCGGCGCATGGCCCACAAAGTGGCGGATGCTGTGTATTCACGGATCACCGGTGAAGGCCCGTATTTCGACAGCCGCGTTGTCTATGTCTCTGAGACAGGGCCAAAGGATGCCCGCGCCAAGCGTCTTGCGATTATGGATTATGATGGCGCGAATGTTCAGTATCTGACCGATTCCAGCGCGATTGTGCTGGCGCCCCGGTTCTCGCCCTCTGGTGACCGTGTGCTTTATACCAGTTACGAAAGCGGATTTCCGCGCATTTATGTGCTTGATATCGGGTCGGTGCAGCGCCGTGTGCTGGAAAGCGCCGACGGCACGATGAGCTTTGCACCGCGTTTTTCACCCTCCGGGCAGACGGTGGTTTTCTCGCTCACCCAAGGCGGCAATACCGATATTTACACAATGGATATTGCATCGGGCGCCTCAACGCGCCTGACCAATACGCCCGCAATCGAGACCGCGCCAAGCTATTCCCCCGATGGCGGCCGCATTGTGTTTGAAAGCGACCGTTCCGGCACCCAACAGCTTTATGTCATGTCGGCATCAGGGGGCGAGGCGCAGCGCATTTCGTTCGGAGAAGGCCGCTACGGCACGCCTGTATGGTCCCCGCGCGGCGATCTGGTTGCGTTTACCAAGCAAAACAAGGGCCGGTTCCACATCGGTGTGATGCGCCTTGACGGGTCCGAGGAACGCCTGCTGACTGCGTCGTTCCTTGACGAAGGTCCGACATGGGCACCCAATGGCCGAGTGATCATGTTCGCCCGCGAAACCCAAGGCGAAGGCGG
Source organism: Paracoccaceae bacterium (assembly GCA_017854675.1). Classification (GTDB taxonomy): domain Bacteria; phylum Pseudomonadota; class Alphaproteobacteria; order Rhodobacterales; family Rhodobacteraceae; genus Sulfitobacter. The sequence continues at coordinate 1,510 of JAFMHE010000036.1, forward strand.
ATCATCTACTTTGTATTCAGTCGATATCTCGGGCCGTAACTTGCGTCCTGTTCAAACCCCCCAAGGCGGATCAGACCCGTCATGGTCACCCTTGCAAAAGTGATCGCCCCAAGCGTGTGCCACACGTTCCCAAAACGCGCTGTCTATGGTAGAAAGCGCACAACACCATCAAAGCCACCGCAGAGAGGCAAAACATGAAGCGTATCCTGACGAGCACAATCCTTATGGCCGTATTGGCCCTCACCGCCTGTACCAACCCCGGCCGCTTTGGCGCTGGTGGTGATGGCGCGGGTGCAAATGCCCCGCTGGGCGCGGCGGGTGGGATCATTCCGGGCAGTGCCAATGACCCAAGCTCAACCGCATATTTCCAACAGGCCGTGGGCGACCGCGTCCTTTTCCCTGTTGATCAGGCCACGTTGACACCCGAAGGGCGCGCAACGCTCGATGGTCAGGCTGGATGGCTGACAAACAACACCGATTACACCGCCGTCATCGAAGGTCACGCGGATGAGCAAGGCACACGCGAATACAACCTTGCATTGGGCGCACGGCGTGCAAACGCGGCGCAGGAATATCTGATCTCCAAAGGTGTGCCGTCAAACCGGTTGCGCGTTGTCAGCTACGGCAAGGAACGCCCGATCGAGATTTGTTCGAATGAAGCCTGCTATGCCAAAAACCGTCGCGCCGTGACTGTTCTGGCTGGTGGCCTTTCCAGCTAAATCTATCCGTCCAATTCAACCTATCAAGGACTGCCTTCTTGTGATGATGAAACGCCTATTTCTATCAGCCGCTTTGGCGCTGGGTCTTCAGTCTGTACCTGCAATGGCGCAAGATGCCGAGACATTGGCCGATGTGCGTCAGGAGCTGACTGTCCTCTTTGTCGAGGTGCAAAAACTCAAGCGTGAATTGTCCACCACGGGCGGCGGTTCGTTGAACACCGGCGCGGGATCAGTGCTTGAGCGGGTGAACACAATGGAGAGCGAACTGCAGCGTCTCACCTCCAAGAGCGAAGAGCTGGAAAACCGGATCAACCGGATTGTGGCCGATGGCACCAACCGGATCGGTGATCTGGAATTCCGCTTGGTTGAGTTGGAGGGTGGCGATCTCTCTGCTTTGGGGACAACTACCACCTTGGGCGGGGACGGTCAGACATCTGTTGCGACCCCTTTGACAGCGCCCGCCACACCAACAGGGCAAGCGTCGCTTGCGGTTGGTGAAGAGGCTGACTTCAAGCGGGCGCAGGAGGTGCTCGCATCCGGTGACTTTCGCGCCGCCGCAGACCTCTTTGCGGCCTTTAATCAGACCTATCCGGGCGGACCGCTAGCCGCCGAGGCCGATTTGCGCCGCGGTGAAGCGTTGGACGGTGCAGGTGACACCCGCGAAGCTGCGCGGGCATTTCTGGCCGGTTTCAGCACCGATCCCGTTGGTCCGGTCGCACCGCAAGCTCTGTTTGAATTGGGTCGCGCCCTTGGCCAGTTGGGCCAAACGCAAGAGGCTTGCGTAACACTGGGCGAGGTTGAATTGCGGTTCCCCGACAACCCGGCAGTCGCACAAGCAAACGATCAGCGCCGAAACATCGGTTGTAGCTAAAGTGGCGGATCGCCTGGCCAGATATGTCTCTGAGGCCTTTCTGCCCCATCCGCCCAGCTTGATGGGTGTCGCCGTCTCTGGTGGTGGCGATTCAATGGCGATGCTGCATCTGCTGCATGAATTCAGCAAAATTCATCACATCGAATTGCACGCTGTGACCGTGGACCACCAATTGCGCCCCGAGGCAGCAGACGAGGCCCGGCGCGTGGCTCAGCACTGCGCAGAAATCGGTGTGCCGCATAATACGCTTGTGTGGGAAGATTGGGACGGACACGGCAATCTGCAACAAGCGGCGCGCGAAGCACGCTATGCCAAAATCTCGAAATGGGCGCTCTTCAAAGATATTGATACTGTCGCGCTGGGCCACACAGCAGACGATCAGGCGGAGACCGTTCTGATGCGGCTTTCGCGGCGTTCGGGTGTCGACGGGCTGGCCGGTATGAAAGAACGGGCATTGCGGCATGGCGTGACATGGGTACGCCCGCTGTTGCGCACGCGACGCGAAGTTTTGCGTGCGTATCTGGTAAAGGAGCGTATCGACTGGCATGATGATCCGAGCAACGAAGATACATCGTTTGACCGGATCAAGGCGCGCAAGGCGCTCAAGCTTTTGGCGCCGTTGGGAATTGACGCCCAAGTGCTGAACGATGTTGCAGAACAAATGGCCGAAGCCCGTAAGGCGCTGGAATGGAACAGTTTTATTGCAGCCAAAGAGATCGCCAAGATCCAGAGCGGCGCCATCTTCTTTGATGAACGCGGCATGCGGGTCCTGCCTGATGAAATCCAGCGCAGGTTGCTGAGCAACGCGGTGCAATGGGTGAGCGGATCGAAACACGGGCCGCGCCGGGATGCATTGCTCAACATTATGGCGTCGCTCAAAGACGGGCAGGGCGGCACAGCCGAAGGGTGTCGTATCTGCCGTCTGGCGGGCGCAATCTGGGTTTTTCGTGAGCTGAACGCTGTTAGAAATACATCTGCAGTGCCTCATGGATTATGGGACCGCAGGTGGGTGCTGACGCCGCCCGCAGATCATGATGATCCGGGTGATTGGCAGGTTCGCGTGCTTGGCATAGACGGGATAGAGCAATGCCCGGATTGGCGCAGCGCAGGATTGCCACATCTGGTTGTCCTTGCATCCCCGTCTGTCTGGCAGGGTGATAAATTGATTGCAGCCCCTCTTGCCGGATACGCACAGAACTGGCATGCCGAGTTCGTAGGAACAGGCGATAGCTTCTTTGCCGCATTATTAACGCATTGAACATACGGGCATCGTGTCTATCTTACTTACCAAGCGCGTCGTCATGATGCGGAAATGGATGTCTTTGAAAAGGCAATCGAGGAAATTAGTGGAGAGTTCCCTTGGGAAACATGCGTAATCTCGCGTTTTGGGTTGTTTTGATGCTGCTGGTGTTGGCCCTGTTCAACCTGTTCAGCGGCGCAAACGGAAACCTGCAAAGCAATGAAGTCAGCTATTCGGAGTTTGTCGGCTCTGTTGAGAGCGGCGAAGTGCGCAATGTGACGCTGGATGGCGAGCAGGTGCGCTTTCGCAAGGCGGACGGCACTGATTATTTGGTGATCAAGCCGGAAGACGCGAACATCACGACATTGCTGATCGAAAATAATGTGCCGGTCAAAGCGACACCGCAACAGCAGTCCGGTTTCCAGACGTTGTTGATGTCCTTGCTGCCCATCGCGTTGCTGATCGGTGTGTGGATCTACTTCATGAACCGCATGCAGGGCGGCGGCAAAGGTGGTGCGATGGGTTTCGGCAAATCCAAAGCCAAGATGCTGACCGAAAAGCATGGCCGCGTGACGTTTGATGACGTGGCGGGCATTGATGAGGCCAAAGAAGAACTCGAGGAGATCGTCGAGTTCCTGCGCAATCCGCAGAAATTCTCGCGCCTTGGTGGCAAGATCCCCAAGGGTGCATTGCTTGAGGGCCCTCCAGGTACTGGTAAAACCTTGCTGGCCCGCGCGATTGCGGGTGAGGCGGGTGTGCCGTTCTTCACCATCTCGGGCTCCGACTTTGTAGAAATGTTCGTGGGTGTGGGTGCATCCCGTGTCCGCGACATGTTCGAGCAGGCCAAGAAAAACGCGCCTTGTATCGTGTTCATCGACGAAATTGACGCTGTGGGCCGGTCCCGTGGTGCCGGTTACGGCGGCGGTAACGATGAGCGTGAGCAGACATTGAACCAGTTGCTGGTTGAGATGGACGGTTTTGAAGCCAACGAAGGCGTGATCATCATCGCGGCGACCAACCGCAAAGACGTGTTGGACCCCGCCTTGCTGCGCCCGGGTCGTTTTGACCGTCAGGTCACCGTCGGCAATCCCGACATCAAAGGTCGCGAGAAAATTCTCGGTGTGCATGCGCGCAAAACACCGCTTGGTCCTGACGTGGACCTGCGCATCATTGCGCGCGGCACGCCCGGTTTCTCTGGTGCGGACCTTGCAAACCTTGTGAACGAAGCGGCTTTGGGCGCTGCGCGTCTGGGCCGTCGCTTTGTCATGATGTTCGATTTCGAGAGCGCCAAAGACAAGATCATGATGGGTGCCGAACGCCGCTCCATGGTGATGACGGCTGCACAAAAGGAAATGACAGCCTATCACGAGGCCGGTCACGCGCTGGTCGGCATGCTGCTGCCAAAATGCGATCCGGTCTATAAGGCCACGATCATTCCGCGCGGTGGTGCGTTGGGCATGGTGATGAGCCTGCCGGAAATGGACCGTCTGAATATGTTCAAGGACGAATGCCACCAGCGTTTGGCCATGACCATGGCGGGCAAAGCGGCCGAAATCCACAAATATGGCGCAGACTCTGTGTCAAACGGACCAGCAGGCGACATCATGCAAGCCTCTGCCTTGGCGCGCGCGATGGTCCTGCAGTGGGGCATGTCCGACAAGGTCGGCAACATCGACTATTCCGAGGCCGCCCAAGGCTATCAGGGCAGCACTGGTGGTTTCTCTGTCTCTGCCAGCACCAAGGAACTGGTCGAGAAGGAAGTTCAGAAGTTCATTCAGGATGGTTCCGAATGGGCGATGAAGATCATCAAGGAAAACAACGAGAAGTTTGAAAACCTTGCTCAGGGTCTGTTGGAATATGAAACCCTGACCGGCGATGAGATCAAACGTGTGATGGATGGTCTGCCGCCGGTTGATGACAGCGGCAAGGGCGATTCCGATAAGGACGAAAAGCCAAGCTTGACCTCCATTCCGAAGGCCAAAGGTAAGGTAAAGAAGTCTGCTTCCGATGATGGCAACATGGAACCCGAACCATCGGTCTAAACCCGGATCACGAAACGGCATGAGCCGTTCACAAAAGATCATAAGGCCCCGCACGTGCGGGGCCTTTTCTTTTGGCGGTAGTTTGCGCATCCTGCAATCAGACGCGAAAGGAACGCCATGCCCGAACTTGTCCCCACAGACCACCACGCCACCATCACATGGATGGGCAGCGTGCCTCTGAACCGTCCCGATATCCGGTCCCAAGCGCTCCAAACTGCCTTTGCCAGTTATGTCGGCTTGGCCGATGATTACCACGGCGGGCTGACCCGCGCATCTTGCGTACGGGTGAAATCCCAACATCCCGAAGGCACCGAAATCCGCAATGTGCGGCAATTGACCATCCTGTCGGTCGAGGAAATGGCCGAGATTGCCGCCGACATTGGCCTTGAGGCACTTGACCCGATCCACCTTGGTGCGACGCTGGTGGTGCAGGGCGTCCCGGACTTTACCCATCTGCCGCCCAGTGCGCGGCTGCAGGCGGAGAACGGCACCACGCTGGTGATCGACATGCAAAACGCACCCTGCAATCTGGTGTCACGCGAAATCGAAAAGGACCACACGGGCCACGGCAAAGGGTTCAAGACTGCTGCCAAGGGCAAGCGCGGCGTCTGTGCGTGGGTCGAACGAGAGGGGCAACTCAGCATCGGTGACACCTTGCGCCTTCACATCCCCGGACAGCGTGGCTGGCTCCACCGGTAAGCGCAAACGGTTTCCGAAAAGAAACGCCCCTGCGGTGCTTCGCCGCATCGGTGGGCGGATATGTCGGAAACGCAACCTCGGTTTGCGTGATGCGCCCTGTAAGAGAGGCCCATAGCGTTTGGGAAAAACGAGAATCCCCGATACCCTGCCGCGCCGTTGGCGTTCCGGGGCATTGGCGATAGCTAGCGTATCAAGGATTTCCCAAAACGCCTTAATGACAATGGCCTTCGGGCATAGGGGATTCTTTCATGGCTTATAAAACCGACATCCAAATCGCACGCGAAGCGCAAAAGCGCCCGATCCAAGAGATCGGTGCAAAGCTCGGCATCGGCAGCGATGACCTGCTGCCTTACGGCCATGACAAAGCGAAGGTCTCTCAGGCATTCATCAAGTCTGTCCAAGGCAACGAAGATGGCAAGCTGATCCTCGTGACCGCGATCAACCCGACGCCTGCGGGCGAGGGTAAGACGACAACAACCGTCGGCTTGGGCGATGGCCTGAACCGCATCGGCAAGAAAGCCGCCGTTTGCATCCGCGAAGCGTCGCTTGGACCAAACTTTGGCATGAAGGGTGGCGCGGCTGGTGGCGGCTACGCGCAGATCGTACCCATGGAAGAAATGAACCTGCACTTTACAGGCGACTTTCACGCGATCACCTCTGCACACTCACTTTTGTCCGCAATGATCGACAACCACATCTATTGGGGCAATTCGCTTGAGATCGACACCCGCCGCGTCGTCTGGCGCCGCGTTGTGGACATGAACGACCGCGCCCTGCGCCAGATCACCACGTCCTTGGGCGGCGTCGCCAACGGTTTCCCGCGCGAAACCGGTTTTGACATCACGGTCGCCTCCGAAGTTATGGCGATCTTGTGCTTGGCCAAGAACCTTGCCGACCTTCAGGACCGCTTGGGGTCAATGATCGTCGCCTACCGCCGCGACAAGACACCCGTCTTTGCACGTGACATCAAAGCGCACGGCGCGATGACCGTTCTGCTCAAAGACGCAATGCAGCCAAACATCGTGCAGACGCTGGAAAACAACCCGGCCTTCGTGCATGGCGGCCCGTTTGCCAACATCGCACACGGCTGTAACTCCGTCATTGCGACCACGACGGCACTGAAATTGGCCGATTACGTCGTGACCGAAGCTGGCTTTGGCGCGGACTTGGGCGCCGAGAAATTCCTCAACATCAAATGCCGCAAAGCGGGCCTTACACCGTCTTGTGTGGTCGTCGTGGCCACTGTCCGCGCGATGAAGATGAACGGCGGCGTTGCCAAGGCCGACCTGGGCACCGAGAACGTCGATGCGGTCAAGAGCGGCTGCGCGAACCTTGGCCGTCACATCGAGAACATGAAGTCCTTTGGCGTGCCAGTTGTCGTCGCGATTAACCACTTTGTCACCGACACCGACGCCGAAGTGCAAGCGGTCAAAGACTACGTCGCAACCCAAGGCTCCGAGGCCGTTCTGTCACGTCACTGGGAACTCGGGTCCGAAGGTTCCGCCGATCTGGCGACCAAGGTTGTCGAGACGATTGAAAAGTCCGAAAACAACTTTGCACCGATCTATCCCGACGAGATGTCTTTGGCCGACAAGATCAACACAATCGCCACCAAGATTTACCGTGCCGACAGCGCCCAAATGGATCAGAAAATCCTGAACCAGCTGAAAGAATGGGAAGATCAGGGCTATGGCAAACTGCCGGTGTGTATGGCGAAAACCCAGTATAGCTTTACCACTGACCCAGAGCGACGCGGTGCGCCGACAGGCTTTGACATTCCGGTGCGTGAGGTTCGTCTGTCCGCCGGTGCCGGTTTCGTCGTCGCCATCTGCGGTGAGATCATGACCATGCCGGGTCTGCCACGTGTGCCGTCTGCCGAAAGCATCGGTTTGAACGACGCAGGCGAAGTCGAAGGCTTGTTTTAAGTCAGGTGCGCTGAGAAGCGCACCCTACAGAGGACACGTAGGGTGCGCATTCATTGCGCACCTTTGTGTCGCGCCCCGCTAGGAGAATACAATGACCGCTAAAATCATCGACGGCAAAGAATTTGCCGCCCGCGTGCGTGCCCAAGTCGCCACACACGTCACCCGCCTCAAAAATGATCACGGCATCACCCCCGGCCTTGCCGTGGTTTTGGTCGGTGAAGACCCTGCGTCTCAGGTTTATGTGAAATCCAAAGGTAAAATGACCGTAGAAGTCGGCATGAAATCAGTCGAACACCGTCTGGATGCGGACACCTCCGAGGCTGATCTGCTCAAGGTCATCAACGACCTGAACAACGATCCCGAGATCCACGGTATTTTGTGTCAGTTGCCACTGCCCAAACATCTGGACGAAGATTTGATCATCAATTCGATATCTCCGGCCAAGGACGTGGATGGTTTCCACATCTCCAATGTGGGTCTTTTGGGCACTGGACAGAAATCAATGGTCCCGTGCACACCGCTGGGCTGTTTGATGATGTTGCGGGATCATCATGGGTCCATCTCTGGCATGGATGCGGTCGTGATCGGGCGGTCCAACATTGTGGGCAAGCCGATGGCGCAATTGTTGTTGAACGACAGTTGTACTGTGACCATCGCGCATTCACGGACCAAGAACCTAGCCGATGTTGTGCGCCGTGCGGACATCGTTGTTGCGGCTGTCGGTCGGCCTGAAATGGTACCGGGTGACTGGATCAAAGAAGGCGCCACGGTTATCGACGTGGGCATCAACCGTCTGGACGCACCGGAAAAGGGCTTGAAAGAGGATGGCACGGTAAAGACCAAACTGGTGGGTGACGTGCATTACGAGAGCTGTGCAGCGCGCGCTGGTGCGATCACACCAGTGCCCGGTGGCGTTGGTCCGATGACCATCGCGTGCCTCTTGGCGAACACAGTTACGGCCTGCTGTCGCGCCAATGGGCTGGAAGAGCCCGAGGGCCTAACCGCCTAGAAATACCTGATGCATGATCCGGCCGGGGAGAAGCGTAAACGCCCCGGCCACCCCCAAGGCGGCAAAGGTCAGCTGCTTCATGATGCTCTTGTGGCGCGCGATGTTGCCTGCGCGTGCAGCCTGTACCGCTAAAAATAGCTGAACCAGCGTATAAATTGATAGCAGGTGGATGGCGCTGTAATTGCCCCACATCTTTAGGTCGAATATCCAAAAACTGCTAAGCGCCACCAGAGCCATAGCACTGGCCCAAACCCTTCCCAACCCTTTGTGCAGTTTGGTGCCGCGTTTCACCGCAAAGATCGCGATCGTCAGACCGATGGCTGCGAACGCCATCAACGCATGTATTTGCACGATTGTCTCTGCTTGCCGCAAGGGATCGAGTGTCATCATCTGCTCCATTGAATGTGATGCACCGGTCATGTCACAACGTCAGACAAGACAACGAGCGTGAATACGGGAATGGCGCTAGGGGTGCGTGAATGGCGAAACTCAGGCAAGCGATGCAACTGGCGCTTCGTGAACGGCGCAGGGCAGTTTTGCTGTTTGGCATCTGGGCAATCGTGACGCTGGTGTGCGCCGTGGCGGGGCCGTTTGGTACGATCAACGCATTCGGGCTGGCTGGGCGGCTTGGCTATTGGGGGCTGGTCGTCGGGGTTTCCGTGCTTAGCAGTTTGTTGCCTTTTCGAGCGCATGGCCTTGCGCGCGGGCTGTGGCTTGGGGTTTGGGCCACCTATACTTTGGCGCTTGCTATCGGGATATTTGCGCTGAACATCCTCATTTTTGACCGCGCTTGGGGGCTGGTGGAGTTCGCTGAACTGCTGGGGCAGGTGGCGGTGATCGTCATCGTTGTCCATGCGGTGTTTTGGCTGATCGACTTTGCACAACCCGCTGCGATCAACCCGTCACCGGACCCGCAGACCGTTTTTCTACGCCGACTGCCAGTTGCCAGCAGGGGGGCGCTCGTGCGGATAGAGGCCCAAGATCATTACCTTAATGTCGTGACGGCAAATGGCAGTGCATTGATTCTGATGCGCCTTTCAGATGCCGCAGAGGAACTGCGCGAGGCTGCGGGCATGTCGGTGCACAGGTCCCATTGGGTTGCCTTGCCTGCCGTGCGGGCGCATCGGCGTGAAAAGGGGCGGGATCTGTTGCTGATGTCGGACGGCACCGAAGTTCCGGTCAGCCGCAGCAACCGCGCACGGGCGCAAGAGGCTGGTTTGTTCTAGCGGTCAGCGTGGAACGGGCACCATTGTGCCTTGGAGTACCGCGATCAGTGTTTCCGTGCCGTCTGACACGGCATGCACTTCTGCGGTGACAACGCACAGGCGTTTACCGGGTTTGACCACTTTGCCGGTGGCAATCAGCCAATCCCCTTTTGCGGGCGCCAGCAGGTTGATCTTGATCTCTGCGGTGACGACTTCGTTGTCCAGCGGCATCATGGTCAGCGCGGCATAGCCCGCTGCAGAATCCCCAAGCGAAAAGGTCAGCCCGGCATGTCCGAACCCCTGTTGTTGGCGGGTGCCGGGCAGGATCGGTGCCTTGATCCGGACCAACCCGCTGGAAACCTCAAAAAGTTCGGCACCCAAGGTTTCCATCATGCTTTGCGCGGCAAAACTTGAATGAATACGGGCAATGGCGTCTTTGTGCATGATCTACCTCGGCATCGGGACGGCAATGGCGGTCTTGCCGGTCAGGATCGCGACCGCCTCTGGTCGCATCAAATCGCTTAGCACAGGTGTGCGGCAATCCAGCCCGCCCGTATAGGTGCCGTATGCGGGCATCACGATCCTGTCCGCATCAACCAGAAACGCCGACCGCGTAATGGTGCGCGCGCGGGCTGCCACGCTTGCCTTGGGGTGGTAGTGGCCGGAAACCTCACCACTGGTGCCACCTTGTGCGATATGGCGAAAGGTCAGCGGGGCAAGCGGCAGTTCCACCATATGAGTGCCGCCAAATTCGGTCGGTCCGGGATCATGGTTGCCTTCGATCCACATCCATTGCCGCCCTGTTTGCAGGCGTTCAATCCAAAGTCGCTCTTCTTCGGGCAGGGCAAGGGCGGCACCCAGATCATCGAAACTGTCGCCCAAACAAATCACGCAGCGCGCATTGGTGCGCGCAATGTCTGCCGCCAGCCGGGTCAGCGTATCGCGGGTGTCGTAAGGGGGCAGGGCGCTGCCACCCCGCCGCGCGATGCGTTCCGATTTGCCCAGATGCAGATCGCTGACGCAAAGCACACCCTCATTCGGCCACCACAAAGCGCCGGTGCTCAGGGCTTGCAGTTCAGCGCCAGCGAGGGTGAAATTATGCCCGTTCATCCTTTGTTCATGCGGCAGAAAGGGTGCGTTGGCAAGGGACCGGGCGCGGTTTTCTACGCAGCAGAAAGGATATGAATCGCACGATCTGCGGTCATGTCCTTGGTGCTGGCACCATAGGCCTTCATATGCGGCGATTGGGCATGCGCGCCCAATGCTGCCATGCTCTCCCACTTTTCGATGACCACAAATGTGTCCGCGCCAAACTTGGCCTGCATGGGCCCTGCGTTTTCAGTGTCGATGGTGGCCTCATAGGCGATGCATCCGTCTTCGGCCAAAACGGCAGGGACATTGGCATTGAACAAGGCCAGCACCTCGGCGCGCAGGCCCGGTTTCGTTGTGATAACGGCGACGACATGGACGATGGACATGGGGGAATTCCTGATCTGTTACTGTCTGTTTAACCAAGGCTAGCGGGTAATGCGCGGCGCAGCAATTGTGGGAATGGCGGTCCGTCCGGGTTTGCCATGGTGAAGGGGGCGGTCTAAGCATGTGTGAGGCGCCTTCTTTCGCCGGATCACAAAGGAAGCGCACGGGATGAGAACGCTGGCTGCAAGCGCACAGGGATTTAGCGTGCTATGGGCGCGTCAAACGCCGACATTTCGCGGAATTGTTCTGATGTGCCTTTCCACGGTGGCATTTTCGATCATGCACGCGCTGGTGCGGTTTGTGTCCGAAGTGCTGCCGCCGTTCCAGATTGCGTTCTTTCGCAATATTTTCGGGTTGCTGTTCCTCCTGCCGTTGCTGATGCGGTCACGTTTTGCGGTGCTGCGCACGCAGCGTATCGGGCTGCATGCCTTGCGCGGTGTGATCAACATCGGCGCGATGCTGATGTTCTTTACCGCACTGTCGATATCGCCTTTGGCCAAGGTCACGGCGCTTAGCTTTACCGCGCCGATCTTTATGGCGGTTCTGGCTGTTCTTGTGCTGGGCGAACGGTTTCGCTTGTATCGCTGGATGGCAATCCTCTTGGGGTTCATCGGCATGTTGATCATTCTGCGCCCCGGTCTTGTTGCAATTGATACCGGTGCGCTGTTGGTAACGGGTGCCGCCGCACTGTGGGCGGTTGCGATGATCCTGATCAAGATCATGTCGCGCACGGAATCCAGCCTGACCATCGTCGCCTATATGGGCATCTTTCTGGGCGTGTTCTCGATCCTGCCGGCACTTTGGGTCTGGGAGCCTTTCGGGCTGCAGACGTTGGGATGGCTGGCGTTGGTGGGCTTGTTCGGCACGCTGGCGCAAATGTCGCTGAGCCAATCGTTGAAAGAGACTGATCCGACGGCACTGATGCCGTTTGACTTTCTCAAGCTGATCTGGACTGCTACCATCGGCGCATGGTTTTTCGCAGAGATTCCGGATGTTTATACATTGGTTGGTGCGGCTGTGATCTTTTCCTCGGGTCTGTTTATTGCGCTGCGCGAAAGACAAACCAAACACCAAGGAACCATCTGAACCACGACAAGAAAGTTGCCTAAATTTTGCGCCCTGCACCTTCCCAATACGGTTTGCGCAATCTCGGTTTGAATATCTTGCCGCTGTCCTCACGCGGCAGGGCATCGTGAAAATCCACAATGCGCGGCTGTTTGAAGCGGGCCAGTTTGCCATCCAGAAACGCCATCACTTCGGCCTTGTCGGGCACCCAACCGTCCGAGGGTTCAATTGCGGCAACGACCTGTTCGCCAAATTCGGGGTCAGGCGCGCCAAACACGGCAGCATCGCGGATGAAGGGTGCGCGCATCAGCACCGCCTCGATCTCAGCCGGAAATATGTTCGCGCCGCCCGATATGATCATGTCTTTCTTGCGGTCCGTGATGAACAAAAATCCATCCTCGTCCAGCCACCCCAGATCCCCGACAGAGACGTGACCGTGCTTTTCAGCCGCTGCTCTGCTGGCGGGGTCATTGGAATAGTCGAAGCCGCCGAAGGCATCCATGCGCGCATGGATTTCGCCGACCTCGCCCGTGGGCAGTATGTTGCCGTCCTCGTCCAAGATCAGAACCGTGCAACCCATTTGCATCTGGCCCGCCGTGCCCGGTTTTGCCAGCGCCTCCTCTGACGACACCATGGTCATAAATCCGATCTCGGTTGCACCGTAGCTTTCCCAGAACACCGGCCCCCACCAGTCGATCATCGCCACCTTCAGATCGTGGGGCCACGGCGACCCGGTGGAAACACAATATTCAACCGACGACACATCGTAGCGCGCCTTAGTTTCTTCGGACAGTTTCAACAGGCGGCTCATCATCGTCGGCACAAGATAGACATGCGTGATGCGCTCTGCTTGAATGGTGGCAAGGAACGCCTCGGGCTCAAACTTCGGGGCGATGATCGTGCAGACATCCGGTGTCACCAACGCCGCACTGGTCAGCGTGGACGGGGCTGAATGATATATCGGCGCTGCGGTAAAGAACCGCGACCCGGGTTTCAGGCGCATCATTTCATCGCCGACCCGGCGCAGGATGTCCTCAAAGTCCTTGCGCGGCCCGGACCCGCGCCGACGCACACCTTTGGGCATGCCGGTGGAACCGGAAGTATACCGCATCATGGGGCGCATCGCGTCGCGGTTGGCCAAGGGGGCTTGGGCGTCGACAAGACCGCGCCATTCGGGGATTTCAGGGTTTGCCGTAGCATCCGAGGTTGCGATACCATAAGCGGCGCACAGGGCGGGGCCGGGGGTCACGGCAATGACCTTGCGGCCCTCCAATGCCGGGCGCAATGCTGCGATCAGGTCGCGGTGGATGATCACAAACTGCGCGCCGCTGTCATCGCAAATGGCGCTCACCTCTTCGGCTGCGGCGTGCCAGTTCAGCGCGACAATGATCGTTCCGGCCTGCGCCGTGGCGCGCATGATCTCAAGCTGGGCCAGATCGTTGCGCATGATCAATGCAACCGGGACGTCCGCCCCTGCGCCCATCGCTATCAGTGCCGCCGCGCCCTGTGCTGCGCGTATTTCAAGGTCGGCGCGCGCGGTGCGATGATCATCGTCTGCCACATATACATCTGCCAATGGGTCGCTCCTAACCGCTGTGGTTTGTTGGTGCAGAGTTTCCCAATTGCAGTCGCTTGGCAATGGACAGCGTCATTTCAACCTCAGGTAAAGTAAATTCAAAGGAGTTCGACGCAGAGATTCTTGTGATGGGGCGGATCGCAGATGTGATCGGTAATTTTTGTGGCCCCCTGTTCCGCTCTGCGGAACAAACGGGTAAGTTTACGTTACGTAAGGTGATGCTGAATTTCCCCTGCCATTGACTCCTGTCCACCGCAAACTGTTCACTGTGCCCAGAACCTTGGCTTGCGCTAACGACAAACCCAACGTTCACCTAGGGAGGAATTATCTATGCGTACAATTTCACTTGCTGCAGCACTCTGTCTGGCCTCGGCCCCGCTGTTTGCTCAGGATGCGGATCTGCCAAGCCAGTTGACCTGGACGGCTTATGGCACCGGATCCGCCGGATATAACCAATCTGTTGCAATCGGGGCGGCCTTGCAGGGTGCGACTGGTGTGAACCTTCGGGTTTTGCCGGGCAAAAACGACATCGCCCGGACAGAGCCACTGCGCCAGGGTAAGGTGCAATTTTCCGCCAATGGTGTCGGCGGATCGTTCATGGCCCAAGAAGGCGTATTCCAGTTTGGCGCTGAAAACTGGGGTCCACAGCCTGTCCGCGTATTGGCCGCAAACAACGGCGGTACTGTCGGCCTGTCATTGGGCGTCGCGGCCGAGGCCTGCGAAAAAGCCGGCAAGCCGGGGTGTGAAGGGTTTGAATATTCCGACCTCAAAGGCATGCGCGTCGCTTATGTGAAAGGCGCACCTGCGCTTAACGTCAATAACGAAGCCTATCTGGCCTACGGTGGCCTGACATGGGACGATGTCGAAGTCGTCGAATTTGGCGGCTTTGGTGACAGCTGGGCAGGTATGATCGACGGCAGCGTTGATGCGGCTTTCGCGTCGACAAACTCTGGTCGTGCGTATGAAGCGGCATCTGGTCCGCGTGGCGTTTACTGGCCTCCGATTGATCCCAACAATGCCGAAGGTCTGGCCCGGATGCAGGCCATCGCGCCGTTCTTTTCGCCCATGCTGGCCAAAGTTGGCGCAACGATCGACGACACAGACGGATCGCCAACAGCGGGCTATGCCTATCCTGTTTTGATGACCTATGCGGTGCAGGATGCTGACCTGACGTATAACATGACCAAAGCCATGGACGTGTATTTCGACAGCTACAAAGGCAACGCGCCGGGCATCAATGGCTGGGCGTTGGACAAGCAAAACTTCCAGTGGGTCGCCCCGTATCACGAAGGTGCAATTCGCTACTATCAGGAAGTCGGCGTGTGGAACGATGCAGCACAAGCGCACAACGACAATCTGATCGCGCGCCAGGCCGTATTGATGGCCGCGTGGGAAGAACTGAAAGCCGAAGCTCCTGACAACTGGGAAGAAGCTTGGGACGCAAAGCGCCGTTCAGCGCTTGAAGCGGGCGGTTTTGCCGTCGTTTTCTAAATAATCTAACAGAGTAAGTTGAGACAGGCGGGCCTTTGGGCCCGTCTGAACCCTTTTGCCCGGGATCGGTTCGGGCCAATCAATGAGACACCCCATGACAGATCAAACAGACCTTTCGGATCGCGGCCGTGCAGCGTTAGAGGCTGAGCGCAAGGTAGAGCGGTTGACCTTTGCCGGTCCCGCACGCTGGATGATTATTCTGTTCACGATGGCGGCCATCGGTGTGGCCATCAACCAGCTTTTTAACCTGCGGCTTGGCGGGTATTCGCTGCTGGAAGGGATGTATCTATACGTTCTTGCCGGGCTGTTTTTAAGCCTGACGTTCATCACATTCCGGGCATGGGGCCCGCCGTCACAAGATGTGCCGTGGTACGACTGGGTCTTGGCCGCAGCCACACTGCTGATCACCAGCTTTTTCGTGGTTACCGCAGGCGACAGCCTTGATGGCGGGTGGGAATACGCGGCCCCCGACAGGGCCGTATGGGCGTCTATCGCTCTTTATCTACTGATCCTTGAGGGGACGCGCCGCGCCGGCGGTTTGGTTCTTTTCATCATTGTTTTGATCTTTTCGCTATACCCTACTTTCGCGGAACATGTGCCTGATCCGCTGAACGGATTTACACAACCTTTCACCGATGTCATCCCGTTCTTTATGATCTCGTCAGAGGCGTCTTTCGGTATCCCGATGCGGGCGTTCGGTAATCTGGTGATCGGTTTCATCCTGTTTGGCGCTGTTTTGCAGTTCACCGGCGGTGGCAAGTTTTTCAACAACCTCGCTATGGCGATGGTGGGCGGCTACCGGGGGGGGGCTGCCAAGGTGTCGATCTTTGCGTCTGGTTTCATGGGGTCGATGTCGGGGTCTGTGATTTCAAACGTGCTGACCACTGGTGCGGTGTCCATCCCCGCGATGAAAAAAACGGGCTTTTCCGCCCGCTATGCCGCTGCGACAGAGGCCTGCGCCTCGACCGGTGGCGTGTTGATGCCGCCGATCATGGGGGCCACGGCGTTTGTTATCGCCTCATGGCTTAGCCGTCCTTACGTTGAGATTATGCTGGCGGCTGCGATCCCGTCGCTGCTTTATTTCTTTGGCCTGTTCGTTCAGATTGACGCCTATTCCGCGCGGCGCGGTCTGAAAGGTCTGCCGCGCATTGACCGGCCCAGAGTGATGAAAACGCTCAGCGAAGGTTGGCTATATATCGCGGTATTCGCGCTGTTGATCTTTTTGATGGTGGCATTTCGCTGGGAAACGACCGCACCGTTTTATGCGGTTGCGCTGCTGTTGGTCGTCAACCAGTTCAACAAGAATGACCGTGTGTCGTTGAACGGGTTCCTGAATATCATCGTTTCAGTTGGCCGTACCCTGTCCGAACTGGTCGCTGTCTTGCTGGGCATCGGCATGATCGTGGGCGCGTTTCAGGCCACGGGTCTGACGGGCCCGCTGGCCAATGAACTGGTCTATATGGCGGGCAATTCCATGCCGATGTTGCTGATCATGGGGGCGGTCACGTCGTTCATCTTTGGCATGGGGATGACTGTCACGGCCTGCTATATCTTTCTTGCCGTGGTGCTGGCGCCCGCCTTGGTGCAGGCCGGGTTGAACGAACTCGCGGTGCATTTGTTCATCCTTTATTGGGGGATGGTCAGCTTTATCACGCCCCCCGTTGCCTTGGGTGCGTTTGCGGCCGCGTCGATGGCAGGGGCCAACGCATTCCATACCGGGTTCGAGGCGATGAAATTGGGCGGGGTCATTTACATCACACCGTTCTTCTTTGTCCTGAACCCTGCACTGATCGGGCAGGGACCGCCCGTTGAGGTTGCTTTGGTTCTGATGTGCGCCTTGATCGGGGTATGGTTTATCTCTGCGGCTTTGCAGGGCTATGTCGCCTTCCTTGGTCCGCTGAATTCCACCGGGATCAGCAGCGTTATGCGCGTTTTGCTGTTCTTTGGCGGTTTGTTGGTCGCGGCACCTATCGGGCTTTTGGGCATGGGCCAAGTCGTAATCACATTGATCGGTTTTGCAGTTGCCGCACCGGCATTGGCCATCGCTTGGCAGGCGCGGGAACCCGATGAAATTGATGCACGGGCGGCGTAAGGCCGCCCGGATTGGTCGACGACAGCAACGGGCCTGCAGGTTGAGATGGTGAAAACCCTCAGAGATCTGCCGCAGATCCAAGCGTTGCTGGACTTGCCCTTGATACAGGACGTCATGGCGCGGTATTCGCGCGCCGAAACGGTCGCTGCTGTGCGCCGTCTTACCAACGACCTGCGGTCAGCCCTTCTTGCGGATGCGGGGGCGGGGCTGCCGGATTTTGCCGATGCAGGCTTTGCCGACCGGATCGCCGCAGTGATTGAGGTGGCGCGCGCGCCGTCGCTTA
>JAFMHE010000036.1:19436-20619 GCA_017854675.1 Paracoccaceae bacterium
TGAGCCTGATGGCGACAGCTTCGGGGCGCAAAGTTGTAGCATCGCGCGGCGAGTTGATTGAGATTGGCGGTTCGTTCCGCTTGCCCGATGTCATCGCCCAAAGCGGCGCGCAGCTGCGTGAAGTGGGAGCCACGAATAAAACCCGGCTTAGCGATTATGAAAACGCCATTGAGGCAGACACTGCCGTCCTGCTGAAAAGCCACACCAGCAACTACAAGATCGTCGGTTTTACATCCTCTCCGGCCCGGCGGGACATTGCAAAATTGGCTGCCAAAAATGACGTGATCTTTATCGAAGACCTTGGCAGTGGTGTTTTGATTGATCTGTCTCCCTTTGGATTGAACGACGAACCTGTGGTGGCGGATATCCTCAAAACCGGTGTCGATCTGGTGATGTTTTCCGGTGACAAGCTGCTGGGCGGCCCACAGGCGGGGATTATCGCGGGGCGGCGCGACATTATTGCGGCCCTGAAGTCCCACCCGCTGATGCGCGCTGTGCGGATCGACAAACTGTCACTGGCCGCACTCGAGGCAACCTTGCGCGTATACCAACCACCACACGACCCGCTTGTCGCGATCCCTGTGCTGAGGATGCTCAGCACGCCTTTGGACATTGTGCACCAGCGCGCCCAAACACTCGCCGCTTTGCTGGCCCCGCTGGATTTGATCCATGTCGACGTCACAGAAACAGCGGCCTTTGTCGGGGCCGGGTCGCTGCCAACGCAGGATTTGCCCAGTTTCGCGGTTGCCATTGAATTGGCTGCGTTCTCTGCTGATGCGCTGGCTGCCGCTCTGAGGCAAAGCGAGACACCGATAATCGGACGTATAGAACGCGGGCAAGTGCTGCTTGATATGCGCACCACGGGTGATGAGGATCTTGCCGTCATTGCCAAGGCATTGGCGCAGATTTCAGCCGCATGAAGAACTGCTGCGTCGTCGTGATCGGCCATGTGGATCACGGAAAAACCACGCTGGTCCGCGCGTTGACCGGCATAGAAACCGACAGACTGCCGGAAGAAAAAGCCCGTGGATTATCCATTGTGCCCGGATTTGGACATGTCACCTATCCCGGCGGCGTGGTCGACTTCGTTGATGCGCCCGGGCATGAGGATTTTGTTCAGGCGATGGTGGCCGGCGCAAGTGGCGCGCGTGCGGCAATGCTTGTGGTTTCCGCGGTCGAAGGC
>JAFMHE010000037.1:0-3858 GCA_017854675.1 Paracoccaceae bacterium
GCGCTCGACGTCTCTGTCCAAGCTCAGGTCCTCAACCTGATGAGCGATCTGAAAGACGAATTCGGCCTTACCTACCTGTTCATCAGCCACGATCTGACCGTTGTACAACATATGGCGGACAAGGTCGGTGTGCTCTATCTGGGCCGCTTGGTCGAAGAAGCCGCCCCAGACGCGCTCTTTGACGATCCCAAGCATCCATATACGCAAATGCTGCTCGCCGCCGCCCCCAAACTGGGTGAATTCGGCCGCGAAGTGCCCCCGCCCAAAGGCGAGATCCCCGATCCGATCAACCCGCCGACGGGCTGCGCCTACCATCCGCGTTGTCCATTGGTGGGGGATATATGCAAAAAGCTGCGCCCGGAGCTTCGCGAGGTTCGGGGCGCGCGCGTGGCCTGTCACATGGTCAAATAACAGGCTCTAAACCCTACTTTAGAGCCTGATCCGCTCAATCTCGTTGAACATTCCATCCGCCCCCTGCCCTGCCAGCGTGAGACTGCCAATCACAAACGGCGCTGTCAGATAGGGTGCGAAATAGGCGCGGGCGACAGGGGCAATCTCAACCTCTTGCGCGCGCGACAAACGTCCCGTCAGCGTGATGTGGAACCGGAACTGGTCCATGACATAGGGATAGCCCCAATCACGCAGATGCTGCTCTTGTGCCGCGCTCAGATTGCTTTGCCGACGACGCGCCAACTCCGCCTCGGAGGGCGGCGCGCGAAAACGGTCAAGCTGCGTCACCACCTCTGCCGCCAGCCGTGCCAAGCCAGTTTGATCGCCCACAGGTTTCAGCGCCAAAAACGGCCCGAGCGCCGCAACCTCAAGCCCTGCCAATGAAACCGGGGTCAGACCCTCAGCAAGCGCATGAACGGCCATGCGCAGCTCTTCTGCATCGGTCCCTTGGGCAAGCGCAAACGGCCCAGTTTGATCACCCGCAGGTTTCAGCGCCAAAAACGGCCCGAGCGCCGCAACCTCAAGCCCTGCCAATAAAACCGGGGTCAGACCCTCAGCAAGCGCATGAACGGCCATGCGCAGCTCCTCTGCATCGGTCCCTTGGGCAAGCGCAAACGGCGGCTTCAGCGTGCCGTGCATCCCGTATTTGCGCGGCGTCGACGTGATCCCGGCCAAATCAACCGCACCCAGATCGGGATGCGCCACCGCGCAACCCTGCGCGACATCCCACCCCAACCACGCGGCACCCGCACGGGCCAACGCGCCGTCGGGGGTGAAATAGACGGCGTAGCGGTCAAACCCCTCCGCGCGCACGGTCGATCAGATCCATTTCGCCAGCGGTGGCAGGCTCATCAACACCGCTTCGGGGTCGTGGCCCGTTTCAAGTCCGAACTTGGTGCCGCGGTCATAGACAAGATTATATTCGGCATAAAGCCCACGGTGCACCAGCTGCGCGTCTTTGTCGGCATCGCTCCAGGTTGTCTCGCGACGACGATCCACAAGCGGGACAAAAGCCGGCAAGAACGCAGAGCCAACATCACGGGTCAGCGCAAAATCCGCCTCCCAGTCGCCGCTGTTACGGTCGTCATAAAAGATACCGCCAACGCCGCGCGCCCGTTTGCGGTGCGGAATGTAGAAATACTCGTCCGCCCATTCCTTAAGCTCGGTATAAAGCGTGTCACCATGCGGATCACAAGCGCGCTTCATTTCGGCATGGAAATGTTCGGTATCGTCGTCGTATTCCAGACAAGGGTTCAGATCGGCACCGCCACCAAACCACCACGCATGCGGTGTCCAGAACATGCGCGTGTTCATGTGAACCGCAGGCGCATGCGGATTTTGCATATGCGCGACCAGACTGATTCCCGAAGCCCAAAAACGCGGATCGTCTTTCATGCCAGGAATGCCCTTGCGGGCCGCCATCGCCGATTGGGCGCGCTCGCCCAATGTGCCAAATACCGTCGAGATATTAACGCCGACTTTCTCGAACACGCGACCGCCCCGCATCACGCTCATCTCGCCGCCACCCGCGTCCGACCCGTCATCCGCTGTCCGCGATGTTTTGCGCACCTCAAAGGTGCCTTTTGGCGCATCGCTGTCGTGACGATCCTCCAACCCATTGAACGCATTTACGATTCCGTCACGTAACTGGCGGAACCAAGCAGCGGCCTGGGCTTTTTCTGTCTCAAATTCTATCGTCATGTCGGGATATATCTCTGTTTTTTTCGCGATCAGACTACTGTGATCATCTGTAAGATAAAACAGACATATTGCCCCCCAGCCTTGATCTGGATCACAAAAGAACAGCTAGGCACGATGCTCCGGTTGCGTCTGTGCCGCATCTCGAAACAGGACTAAAAAGATTAGTCATTGCTTTTTGCTCTCTTTAGGTTCTATTTATCGGCTTAAGGGGGTCTAAACCTCCATCTGAGGCAGTATCCGGTTTCGACCACAGGTCAGGTGTTGCGCGACTACCGTACGCGCGATCAAGATCTTCGCAAGAAAGAAGAGCAATGAATTAACCAATTCCAGAATCGAAAAGGCCCACGTGGCGGCAACCACATGAGCCTTTGTCAATAACGTCAGCTTTGAAACTGTCCGCGCCTTCATATCCGACAGTATCAAACCCATCGAATCACTGCAAGCACCCGCTTTGCAGAAAGAGAGGTTTTGTGCCCAAATCCCTAGATACAGACCCTAAGCAGGGCTTTGTTGCCCTACCCGCATCACTCTTTGACATTGATCTGACCCCCGGCGCGTTTCGCACCTTGGCTGAACTTTGCCGCATGGCGAACCGCGAAGGACAATGCTGGCCCTCACTGAAACAATTGGGCGAACGTCTGGGCCGATCAAAGGCGGCTATCTCTGGCTACATTGCAGAACTGCGCGAGACGAACTTGCTTGAGACAGAAACACAAACGATGGCGAACGGGTACAATTACCGCCTGCGCTATACGGTGACATTCTGGAGAAGCTGGCGTTCGCAACTTGGTCAATCTCCTGAACGCAGTGTTAAGCCAGTTGAACGCCCGTTAAGAACTAAAAATCAGAGTCATAAAAACAATACGAGTCTGGTTCGTAGTTTTGAAAAACTAGATTTGGTCAAGGGCTGGTCAAAATCTGTTGCCGCGATGGCCTATCCTGATTTTGAGGCGTTTCCATCCGAAGCACTGATAAAAGCCACGCATGACCGGCTATCACTGGCGAAGGCTACGACTATATCCATGGATATAGCGCCGGCCTTTCAACAGTTCATGGAAGAAAAGGGCATTTCTCTTGGCAGCGATGAAGCACTCAGCGCCTGGCGTTACCTAAAGAAAATACCATTAACACCATCACAAACGGCATCTCTTATGGGGAAGCTAGCCGATTTGTGGCAACCTCACTGGTCAAAGGCGCCCACCCCGTTTCAATTGTCGAAACTCATCTCATCCCTGCCGCCGGATAATTCTCCAGAAGCAGAGGAAAAGCTGCTCAGGTCTTATCTGCGGCGCTGGGATATTTTCATGCAACGCTTGCCCTCTGGTGCTGCAAAGCCCAGAGTGGCGGCATAACAATATCCACGGATACAACCATGGCATACGGTCAATTCGAACAGTTCATCCGCAATCTTGGACGGGTGATGACACAGGTCAATACCAAGCTGCAGCGTGATCTCACGATGCGTAGCCGCGTCTCGCGCCGCTTTTCAATGACCGAAGTGGCTGAGTTTCTGGGTGTCGACGCGACCTATCTGACGCGCATCAACAAGGATGAGCCGGCATTCCCCGAAGGTGAGCGCAATGGCCGCGAACGGAGCTTTACACCTTCTGAAATCATGCAGATCCGGGGGCTACTTGCCTCTCGCCCCGGTGCGCGGCGTGATCATCTTTTTTGGCGGCAATC
Source organism: Paracoccaceae bacterium (assembly GCA_017854675.1). Classification (GTDB taxonomy): domain Bacteria; phylum Pseudomonadota; class Alphaproteobacteria; order Rhodobacterales; family Rhodobacteraceae; genus Sulfitobacter. The sequence continues at coordinate 3,835 of JAFMHE010000037.1, forward strand.
GGGTGATCCGCTCAAGGTGATCAC
>JAFMHE010000037.1:4153-10282 GCA_017854675.1 Paracoccaceae bacterium
GGCGCGAATATCCAGAACGGTGACATCAGCCTGTTCTTTCTGTCACAGGGGTCGCGGTTGCCTGTCTATCGGGTGTTGCGGGACGCTATCGACGGATGGTCAAACGCCTATCCGCCGTTGACGAAACCCACGGACCTGCGCACCGCCGAGGGTGCATTCGACGCGGATGCCTTTGGCCGCGCGCTGAACGAAACTCTTGATGTGATCGTGATTGATCAACAACCGTCGTTAACCCTAATGCAACTAAATGGTCTTATTGCAGCGGATAGCGTTGTTATTCCGCAAACGATGAAAGGGTTCGATCTGGCGACACTCGCGACATATGTCGGCAATATTGGTGAATACCTTGATTTTATCATGGGGTTTGAAAGTGATCTTGAGATTGGTGCTGGCGAACACATCGTGCTGCCCACCATTGTGCAGGAACAAAACAATCAGGACACCGATCAGATCCTTGATCTATACCGGCGGTCCCCCCGTGAGATCAGTCAGGTTTGGTACAACCGGTCTGACGCGATTGCCAACGCCGCCGAGGAATATAAAAGTATCTATGAATACATGCCGCCTCGCACGCGGCGCACCAGCGCCAAGGCATTCATGGCCAATGCGAATGCGGTAAATGACATGCTGGTTACGCGCTGTCTGCCGCATTTGCCGGCGCGCAATTTTGCTCAGGACTTTATCAAGGAGAGGTGGACATAATGGCCCGTAAACGCAAGCTGGACGCCTCTGGTATGGCCCCCTCTGAAACGCCTGACGCCGAGACGCCCGGGATGGGCGGCATGTGGGGTGGTACTGCGCTTAATATGCTAAAACAACGTCTTGCCGACACGCAGCAGGACATTGCCAACGGTATCATGGCAGGGACCCTCGCGCTTGAGTTGGAGCCGCAACAGATCCTTGATGAGGTTGGCTCAGATAGGGCAGGGGGATGGGAAGGCGATCCTGAATTCCACGCTTTGGTCGAGAACATCAAGCGGCGGGGCCAGACCCAAGCGATCCGTGTGCGGCCCAAGCATAATGGATGGCAGCCCAATACAGATGATCCGCTGTTGGTTGACCCCGGCATTGCCTTTGTCATTCAATCGGGCCGACGGCGGCTTGCGGCTTGCAAGGTGCTTGGCCAAAAGGTGCGGGCGGTTATATCCACGGATATGGGCGACCGCGCGCTGGCTGACCTCGAAGAGCGGTTCCACGAAAACACAATGCGCAAGAACCTGAACGGGTTTGAGGAACTGCTGTCCGTCGGCGTGATTGCAGATGCTTTGGGCGATTTATCGCAGTCAGAAATCGCCATGCGTTTGAACGTCAGCCAGAATGACGTGTCCTTGGGCCGCTCTTGTGTCGAGATGCACGCAGAGATCATGGCGCATATTGACACGGCGAACACGCCCAAACGCGCCTACCGCGAGATTATCCCGAGGTTGCGGGCGGGTAAAGCGGACCCAAAACCTGCTAAGACAAAGAGCGTTCCGACGCGCGCGCGGGCAGGGGTGGTGGATGTCACGGTCAAGCCTGCGCAGGGTGGTTTTTCTGTTGCCCTGAAAACGGCCAAGACCGTTGACCAAGAATGGCTGGCCAAGGCAATTGCAGAGCTTGTCAACGACCGCGATTGATCAGGGTTGGATGGAATGGTGCGCGGCCCTGAACATGCCACATCGCAGGAACTTGTTGTCATAGCGCGATAATTACCCTTTATTCAAACGGGCTGGAACGGCGTATAGCGCTGTTGCCAGCCATTTGTGCAAAAGTGGAGGCACGTCCGGTTTCGTGAGATGAACAGTTTAATCCACCGTTTGCCCCCTTCGGCTGTTATGTCCGCCTGTGTTGTCATCGCGCTGATTGCCTGTATCACCGCAAGCCTGCTGGCGTTGCGCCCGGTCCATGTCGATTTGCCTGCCGGTGCGGTTCCGACCCGTGTTGGGTCGATTGATCTGATCCCGTCCGATCTCTATCCGGAGCCTGACCATCTGGGCACCTACCCGCTGATGCGTGAATTTTTTGGGCGTCAGACCGCGCTGACCGCCGCGTTGTCACAACCGAGCGTCCATATCGCTTACACGACAGCACAGGGGCAGGCGGACAGCGCCGAGTTTGTTCCGCGTGGACGTCAATTGTCAGACTTGCCTTTTGCATTCTGGTTTCAGCAGGCCGTTGGTGTGCTGGCGTTGTTGACCTCGGGGTGGGTGCTGGCGCTGCGCAAGGCCGATTGGGGCGCAGGGATGTTTGCGCTGACCGGTCTGACGTTGGCCATTGCCGCCATGTCCGCTGCGATTTATTCCACCCGCCAGATTGCGCTGGATGGCGATTTATTTCGCATCTTGTCATCGGTTAATCATACCGGATCAATCACCTTTGGTATCGCATTGGTGAACCTTTTTCTGATGTATCCGCGCCCGTTGATACGGCCCATCTGGCTGCTGGTTCCGACGGTCTTTTTCAGCTGCGGTCTGTTGCTGGAACTGATGTATGTCGGCAAAGAGATGTGGCTTGCCCCGATCATCGCGGTGCAATTGCTGCTGTCGATCCTGTTCGGGGGCATCCAGTGGTGGCGCGCGCGGGGCGATCAGGTTGAGCGGGCAGGGCTACGGTGGTTCTTTCTGTTTTCGTTGATCGGGTGTTCGCTGTTTGTGGGCCTGTCGATAATGCCGCCGATGCTGGGGCTGGCGGATCAGGGGTATGTGCCGCAGGCCTATGCGTTCGGGTTTTTCAATCTGATGCACATCGGTCTGGCCTTTGCCGTGACCCGCTGGCGGGTGTTTGAGCTGGACCGCTATGCCTATTACATCTGGCTCTGGCTGGGTGGCGTGTTTTTGATCTTTGCCACTGATCTGGTGCTGTTGTTGTGGCTGCGTGATCAGCCTTGGGCGTCGCTGTCGATTGCGCTGGTGCTGTGCGGGTTCCTGTATTTTCCGTTGCGGCAGGTCATTCTGGTGCGCTTGTTCAACCGCAAACCGCCGCAGGTGTCCGAGCTGATGCCCTATGTGCTGGACACTGCGCTGGCACCGACGCCGGCACTGCAATCGGCGCGTTGGGATCAACTGTTGCACGACACGTTTGCCCCTGCGGCCGAGTTTGAGATTCCTGATGTGACCCCCCTGACCGCGCAGATTCGTGAGAACGGGGCGGCGTTGGCGTTACCCGGACCCAAAGGATTGCCCGCGCGTTTGCTGCGCTATCCGGCGCAGGGCAGGCGGTTGTTCAACACCGGCGATGTGGAACTGGCCGAGACGCTGCTGAACATGCACAAGGTCGCCAGCGAGAGCCATCTGGCTTATGAGCGCGGCGTCAGCATGGAGCGGGACCGGATCAGCCGTGATGTGCACGACAACATCGGCGCGCAATTACTAAGCGCGCTGCATGCCGCCGAAGGGTCGCGCAAGGACGCGCTGCTGCGCGATACGCTGACCGATTTGCGCCAGATCATCAGTGACGGGTTCCGGTCTGATTTCAGGCTGGCAGACGTGTTTGCCGATCTGCGCGCAGAAATGGGCGACCGGCTGGAGGTGCACGACATCACGTTTGACTGGCAGGCGGATGCAGCAGAAGAGTTTGGCGAACAGCGTGTGCCGTTTTTGTTGGTCAACACACTGAGGTCGGTCCTGCGTGAGGCGGCGAGCAATATCATCAAACATGCGGGTGCCGGGCAGGTTGTCGTCCACCTCACGCAATCAGGGGATATGATTGAGATCAGAATTACCGACAATGGTCAGGGATTTGATCCAAACGCGGTGACGCGGGGTGAGGGGCTGAACAACATGGCAGAGCGGGTGACATCCCAAGGCGGCACGATCAGGTTTGCGCAGACGGATGGGCTGATGGGCGTCGATTTGCGTCTGCCCTTGGGCAGCCCAAGCGCGATGTCTGAAGCGGCGCAATGATCCGCAGGATTCTGATTGTCGAAGACGTTCAGCAGGCGCGCAGTTTTCTGGCCGCGATCCTGAAAGACCTTTTTGCAGATGCCACACTGACAGAAGCGGCGGACATGCGCAGCGCCTTGAACCTGTGCGCCCGCAAGCAATTCGATCTGGCCCTAGTTGATTTGCAACTGCCTGACGGGGATGGCTATGCGGTGCTGCGCAAACTGAGCGAGACGCAGGATAACATCACCTCGATTGTGACAACCGCGATGGGCAGTGACAGTGCCATCGTTGCGGCGCTGTCGGCTGGCGCGGACGGGTATCTGTTGAAAAGCGACCCGCCTGATCTGATCGCCAGTCAGCTGCGCAATATCCAGGGCGGCACGCTGCCGCTTTCGCCGGCCATCGCACGGCGCGTCATGGATCATTTTCGCACCACCGGCCCCAACGTCGAAGACGCCGCAAACCTGACCCCGCGTGAGGCAGAGGTGCTGTCGCTGGTGGGCAGGGGCCTGCGGGTGTCGGATGTCGCTGCGGCACTGGATCTGGCACCCAGCACAGTGTCGAGCCATGTCAAAGCCATCTACCGCAAGCTGAATATATCCAGCCGCGCCGAAGCTGCCTATCAGGCAGCGCGTATGGGGCTTTTGAGCGACCAGTAGACGGGGGCAGGGGGGCCAGTGGCGGTTGAAACGGCGTGCCTCACGTTGTTTTGATGCGGTTAAGCCGGGCCAATTATCGCGTTCCACTCGGAATTTGGGCCGCAAACGCTATCTTGCATCGTAATAGCGATTTGCACAACTTGCCCACAGGAGTAGCCGCCATGCCCAAGACCGTTATCACCCGCCGAACCGTTCTGGCCGCAACCGGGGCTGTCCTTGTCAGCGGGACGTCCGGTTTGATTACACCCGCGCATGCGCAGACATGGGCGCCGACGAAAACGATGCGGGGCGGGGCCAATAACTATATTCCCGGTGCGCAGGTGGTTGAACGGATCGGCGGCGGCGGGTTCATCATGTCGGGTACTGTGCGGCGGGCGGGCGACGGTGCGCCGCTGGCAGGGCAGCGCATACAGGTCTGGGCGCATACCACCGAAGGGTACGAAAGTGATCCCGAGAGCCATGGCGCGACCCTGACGGACGAAAACGGTGTCTACCGTCTGGATATGCCGCAGATTGTTCCGGCGTTCGGGCAGGCGCATGCGCATTTGGCATACGACGATGACGCGTTTGAAACCGTGTTCCTGCGCCCCTTGCTGAGCAGCCCCAGTGATACGACCCTATCGGCAGATTTCGTGCTGCAACCTGCGTGATGCGCCGCGCCGCGCTGCCCGGTTGGCTGGTCTGGGGCGCGGTTGCCCTTGTGGTTGCGGTGCCGTTGATTGCGGCGCTGTTTAGCCCGCAACTGGCGTGGCGCGGGCCGGTCTATACCGTTGCGGGGTTTTCCGGGGTCGTGGGGCTGGCGCTGTTGTTGATGCAGCCGTTGCTGGCGGGTGGATATTTGCCGGGGCTTTCGCTGGCGCGGGCACGGCTGTTGCACCGGATATCCGGGGCCGCGTTGGTCTTGTGCGTGGTGTTGCATGTTGCGGGGCTGTGGATCACCAGCGCGCCGGATGTGATTGATGCGCTTTTGTTCGTTTCACCAACGCCTTTTGCGGCGTGGGGGGTGGTGGCCATGTGGGCGATCTTTGCCTCGGCGTTGATTGTCGTGCTGCGCCGTCGTTTGGCTGTGCCGGTGCACATCTGGCGGCGGGCGCATTCGGTGCTTGCGGTTATTGTCGTGGTTGGCAGTGTCGTGCATGCGGCATTGATCCTTGGCACGATGGAGCCGTTGTCAAAGTATTTGCTATGTGCCCTTGCTGTGATCGCCACAGGCAAGGTGATTTACGATCGGCGCGCATGGGTGCGTCGCATACGCTGAACGGCGCATTTACGGAACCTTTCGGGCCCGTTCCGCTTTGGACCGGTTCGGGATCATTGATAAAGATCAACGGTGCCGTCTTTTGACGTGAGATGGATGTTACATCTCGGACGGGGACAGGCGAAATGAAACAACCAACTGCACCAGCGGTGCCTTTGCCGGATGGGCTATCATCCAAGAAATTGCGCGCCACGACGGTGCCAAAAAGTCTGGGTTTCAAGACCACCGCAGAACTGAAGTCAGAGCCGCGTCTGATCGGTCAGGACCGCGCGATTGATGCGATCCGGCTGTCTGCGGGGATATCGCACAAGGATTTCAACCTGTATGTTCTGGGGCCGCAAGGCATGGG
>JAFMHE010000037.1:10596-20587 GCA_017854675.1 Paracoccaceae bacterium
TGCGTACCCCGATGGGATTTATTCTGACCGAACTTGTTGATGGTAAACCCATAAAACCAGAAGAGTTCGAGGCGCTGGACCCCGCCAGGAAAAAGGAAATCGAAGAAAAGATCGAGGCCTTGCAGGAAAGCCTTGCTGTGATTTTGCGGCAAGCCCCGCAACTGCAAAAGGAACATCGCCAGCGGATCGAGAAACTGCATGCGGCAATGGCAGAACGCGTGGTATCGGTCCGCTTGCGCGAGATGTTGGACAAGTTCCGGACTAACGCGGGCGTCATGGAATATCTTGAGCAGGTCAGGCTCGATATGATCTCTAACGCGGAACTGTTTTTACTGCCCGAGAATGGTGGCAACAACGGCACCTTTCCAAAGACGATCCGCAAATTCCACCGCGAGCCGCAATTTCAACGGTATGCGGTGAACATTATGGTCAGCCATGACCCCACAGCAACTGCTGCTGCGCCTATCGTGACCGAAGACCTGCCGACGTTGAACCACCTGACAGGGCGGATCGAACATGTGTCGGAAATGGGCACGTTGTCCACCAACTTTACCCTGATCAAGGCGGGTGCGCTGCACCGCGCGAACGGCGGTTATCTGGTGCTGGACGTGCGTCAGGTGCTGAATGAGCCTTATGCGTGGGATACGCTCAAGCGGTGTTTGTACAGCCAGTCGATTGCCATCACATCACTGGCAGACAGGTTAAGTGTTGGGTCAACGACGTCGTTGGAACCGGACCCTATTCCGCTGGATGTGCGGGTGGTGTTGATCGGGGATCGGCGGCTGCATATGCTTTTGACGATGCTGGACCCTGATTTTGGCGAATTGTTCAAATTGCAGGCTGATTTCGAGGATGATCTGCCACGGTCGGTCAAAAACACCAAACAATTTGCACGGGTCATTGCGGCGCATGCCCAAAAGGACGGGTTGCGACCGATGACCGCCACCGCTGTGGCGCGCCTGCTGGATCATGCGGTGCGCATGGCGGATGATACGAAAAAGCTGAGCTTGCAGATGGGCGCATTGGCAGACGTGATGCGCGAGGCCGATCATTATGCCACGCAGGCAAACGCCAAGGTGATGACCGAAGCGGAGGTGTCGCGCGCGATACTTGAGGCTGACCGGCGCGCGTCACGGATCAAGGACCGCATGCAAGAAGCCATCACCCGCAAGACCATCCTTGTCGATACCAGCGGGGAGGCCATTGGACAGGTCAACGGCCTGTCGGTCATTGGCATCGGGCAGCATTATTTCGGGCGGCCCTCACGGATAACAGCGCGGGTGCGCATGGGTGCCGGCAAGCTGATCGACATTGAGCGTGAGGTCGAATTGGGCGGGCCGCTGCATTCCAAGGGCGTCATGATACTGGGCGGCTATCTGTCATCGACCTATGCATTGGATGCCCCGATGTCGTTGCATGCCAGCCTTGTTTTTGAGCAAAGTTACGGGGGTGTGGATGGTGACAGTGCATCATCAGCCGAGCTTTATGCGCTTTTGTCCGCGCTATCAGAGATTCCGATCCGCCAAGGGTTGGCGGTAACCGGTTCGGTTAACCAGATGGGAGAGGTGCAGGCAATTGGCGGGGTCAACGAAAAGATCGAAGGTTTCTTTGACATCTGCAAGGCCCGCAAATTGACCGGAACCCAAGGTGTTTTGATCCCCGCCGCCAATGTCGACCATCTGATGCTGCGCCCGGATGTGGTTGAAGCAGCGAAAGCCGGGCGTTTCCGGGTGATCCCGATCAAGACGATCAATGAAGGCATCGAAGTATTGACCGGACATAAAGCGGGCAAACGCCGCAGCAACGGTGATTTTCCACCCGATACGGTCAATGCGCTGGTTGAGGAAAAACTGCGATCCTTTGCGCGCGTTCGCAAGGCGTTTGCCGCAAAGCCTGACCCGGGTGGCCAGCCCGACGGCGGGGACCAACACGTATGACCGCGCGCGGAACACGGATACTCATTAGCGCCAGTTCATTTGGCGACGCAGCCGCGGCGTTGGACATTGTCCACCAACTGAGCGAACAGATGATTGGTCAGCTTGGCGGTGTGTTGATTGACGAGGGCAGCGTGAACGCCGCGTGCCAACTGCCGAACCAAAGGGTTATATCCGCAAGTGGTGCCGTCATTATGGCCCCGTCGCCCGCGCAGGTGCGCAGGTTGATCAAGGCCGACGCGCGGGCCTTTCGTGAAATGCTGGCGCAGGTTGCCCGCACGCCTGATACAGAATGGACATTCGAGCAGCAATCCGGCGATCTGATCGAATGTTCGATCAATCTGGGTCGCGCGTGGGATATGGTCATTCTGGGACACCGCGAATTGCATCCTGTTCCCGGCAATGTTGTCTTTCTGGGTTCACCGTTGGCGCAGGCAGACACCGCACTGGATATGGCCGGAACCTTGGCAAGGAATCTGGGAACCGGATTGTTGGTTTTCTCGTTTTCCGGGGCGGATGTCGAAGGCCCGCGCACCCGCACGCACCAGTTTGCCGATCTGGTGACCGCATTGGCACAATTGGCGCGGGCAAACGCCCAGGTCGTTGTGATTGATCTGACGCGCGGCCCGGTCCGCACCCAAGACCAGCTGCGTGAAGTGGTTGAAATGGCGCGCTGTCCCGTGGTCGTGCTTGGTGCGGGTTCTGTGCACTCTGCACTTGGGTATTCGATCCATATCCCGCCAGTCGATGATCGGCAGATTGGATGAAACCAGACACCGCGCAGACCGGCACGGTTGAGCCATTGCCCGCCCTTAAACGCGCGATCACTTTGCCGCTTTTGGTAATGTACGGGTTGGGCGTAACGGTTGGTGCCGGGATTTACGTGCTTGTCGGTGCCACGGCTGCGCAGGCAGGTGTGTACGCGCCCAGTTCGTTCCTTGTGGCGGCCGTTGTCATGCTGTTCAGCGCTTGCAGTTTCAGCGAGTTGTCGGGCCGTTTTCCGCAAAGCGCCGGAGAAGCGGCATATGTTGAAGCGGGGTTCAAAAGACCGGCCCTAACGGTTGTGACAGGGATGTTGATCCTGCTGGCGGCCATCGTTTCGGCATCAGCGATCACGGTCGGCAGTGCAGGCTATATTGCGACGCTGGTGCCGCTTCCGTTCTGGGCCATTATCATCATCGTGGTGGTTCTAAGCGGCCTTATGGCGGGTTGGGGCATTCATGAATCTGTTTCCTTTGCCGCCCTTCTGACGCTTGTCGAAATTCTGGGACTGGTGGCTGTTGTTGCGGCGGGTATTTGGGGACACCCTGACATTATGTGGCAGATCCCCCGCGTGTTTCCGCCGCTGTCAGACGCGGCGGCCTTAAGCGGTGTTGCGATGGCCAGCCTGTTTGCGTTTTTTGCCTTCATCGGATTTGACGGAATGGTGAACATCATCGAGGAAACGGAAAACCCGGCCCGCAACATGCCGCTGGGCATATTTCTGACCCTGTTCATCGCGACATTGCTGTATTTTTGTGTGGCCGCGGTCGCGGTTCTGGTTTTGCCGATTGACGATCTGGTTGATACTGGCGCGCCGATTAGCCTGCTGTTTGAGCGGTTGACAGGCGTGTCGCCTGTTGCGGTGACGTTGATTGCAATCGGTGCCACGGTGAACGGGATTGTCATTCAGACCATTCTGGCGTCGCGGGTGATGTATGGCATGGCGAAAGTCGGCAGGCTACCGCGCGTGTTCGCCCGGATCAGCCCGCGCACCCAAACGCCGGTGATAGCCACGGTTATTGTTACCGCGAGCGTTCTGGCCTTTGCGCTGTTTTTCCCGATCAGCGTTCTGGCAGAGCGGACGACACAGATCATTCTGGTGGCTTTTGTGCTCGTGAATACCGCCCTGATCGCGATCAAGCTGAGAGGCGACGTGGCGCCGGAGGGCATATTCATGGTGCCGCTGGTTATTCCCGTTATCGGGCTTTTGACCAGTCTGGCGATGCTGGTCGGGCCAATTCTGGCGGCAGGTTAGCGAATTGACCGACCTTTAGCGGTGCGGGCATCCGTGCGTTATGATGTCACCGAAACAACATAACAAAGGGTGGCCGTTAATGATGGTGTTGTTGTTTTACGCGAAACTTTGCCGAACAAACCGCCGCGCAGGTAATCCAGTTGACCCTAGGTCACCGAACTGTCGCATATCTCAAACCGGTCAAAGCCTGTGCCTGATGTTTAACCGCGGGGCTTACGAGTGTTGGCGCACAAAGGCATCGATATCAGCCGCGGGGCGCGCACCGGACAGGCGTGCGACCTCGCGGCCCTTTGCGTAAAGGATCAACAAGGGGATACCTTTGATCTGCAGGCGGGCTGACAGTTCGGGGTATTGTTCGGTGTCGATCTTGGCAAAGCGCGCCCGGGACCGCAGCGATAGCGCGGCCTTTGCGAATTCTGGAGCCATCATTTTGCACGGCCCACACCATTCGGCCCAGTAATCCACGATGATGGGAATTTGATCCAGCCGGATCGCCTTGTCATGCAGCGTGGTGTTGAGCGCTGCGACCTTGCCTGTCAGGATATGCGCACCGCATTTGGCGCATTTTGGCTGCGCGGCCCGCTTGGCCTGAGGGATGCGATTGGCCTGTCCGCAAGCAAGGCAGGTGAGGATGATCGGGTCTGGCATCAGCAGGGTTCCTTTAAGTAACAGACGGGGTTTCCTGAACGGTTTTTCCCCACCAATGCGTCGTCGACACCGTTTTGCGGACCAAGGGGCTTAACCCGATCAGCAGAATTGCAATCGAGAACAAGCACCAGATCGCGGGCATCTCGTTTGGGTTTTGAGTTAGTGACCACGCCAAGATTGGCCCGGCGATGGCGTGGATCAAGACAAACCGCCACGCGCCATAGACCAGCGGGACGATAAATGCCGCAACCATATAGGTCGGGAAACCGGCGTATACGCCAATATAATGTTCAAAGGGCAGCACCAAACCGTTGTAGGGCACGTCCCATGCAATGTGCCAATTGCCCGAAACGGTGCACCATTGATCAGCGCAAAGCGGTGTGCCCGGCAAGCAGGAACCGGCGGTCGCAAGGGGGGCAATCTGCAACAACATGACCAGCGCAGAGATAAGGCAAGCGCCAAAAACCCAAAGACGGGCGCGGCGTTTTACGGTCTCTGGGACCAGTTCCATTGCAAACGCATTGATGAAAAAGGGCTGCATCACGATATGGAGGTAAGAGAGGACCGTCACCGTCTGGTTCGATGTCGTGCCGCATTGGTCGAGCACGCTATAGCCCCAGACCTGTAGCCCCTCCATGGCTGTAAAATACCCGAGCGTCAGCCAGATTGCAGGTGCATCCCGGCGCAGGCAAGTGACAGCGGTTGCTGCAACGCCAAGCCCGACCATCGCGGCGGATGCCTCCATACTCCAACACATAATAACGATCCTTTTCCCGTTCGGACCTAACGGATTTTGCGACCTTTGAATTGATACCTGTCAATTCAGGATACCCAAGCCGGGCCTGTGTGGATTGTTTTGATCTTGATCAATCGCGCATTTGCCAAGCGGCATAGCGTTGCAGAACGGGCGTGCCTGCGACCCCACCCATCAATGGTGGTTTGAAAAAGAGGTGCAAGGCGTTCCGGCTAGGACTTGGAGAATGTGGCAAACAGCGCTTGATCATATGTTGAATTCCCTTGTGAGCACAGGGGCGCTGTGTGTGCAGATGCCAGATGGCGCAGTGCACCGGTACGGCCAGACCGGCGGTGATCTTGTGACTGTGCGGTTGCATGATGCCGCGACGGTCCGGGCCTTTGTCCTTAATCCCGAACTTGCTTTTGGGGAAAGCTATATGAACGGCACGTTGACCATTGCAGGGGATGATTTGTAGGGTCTTATGGCGCTCATCACGCGGAATTATTTTGCAAGGCCGACAGTTTGGTGGCAGCGACATTTAAGGCCGCTGCGCAAGGCCCTGAGGCATCTTTCACAGATGAACACGCGTCTGCTTGCGCGGCGTAATGTGGCGCATCATTATGATCTGTCCGGTGAATTGTATGATCTGTTTCTGGATACCGACCGGCAATATTCATGCGCCTATTTCCGATCACGCGATGACACGATTGAACAGGCCCAGCAGCAAAAGAAGGACCATATCGCCCGCAAGCTGCTGCTAAAGCCCGGTATGCGGGTGCTTGACATCGGATGCGGCTGGGGCGGTTTGGCGATCACGCTGGCGCGCGATTATGGTGTTTCTGTTCTGGGGGTCACGCTGTCAAAAGAACAGCATGCGTTGGCCACAAAGCGTGTGCAGCAGGCAGGTCTGTCAGACTTGATCGTCATTGGCCTGATGGACTACCGGGATGTGCAAGGCACCTTTGACCGGATCGTTTCGGTGGGCATGTTCGAACATGTCGGATTGCCCGGCTATGACACGTATTTCGCGGCGATCCATGATCTGCTGGCCCCGCGCGGTGTGGCGCTTGTCCATACAATCGGGCGCTCTGCCCCGCCTGATGGCACCAACCCGTGGATCGCGAAATACATCTTTCCCGGCGGCTACGTTCCGTCAACGTCCGAAGTGATCAGCGCCATCGAAAAGCAAGGGCTGTGGCTGAATGATGTCGAGAGTTGGCGGTTGCATTATGCCTATACGCTGCGGCACTGGTTTGACCGGTTCAGCAGCCGCGCCGACGACGCCATCGCCCTTTATGATGCGCGGTTTGTACGCGCGTGGAAGTTTTATCTGGCGGCATCCGAACAAACATTCCGGCATGCGCGCCAAGGGGTGTTCCAGTTCCAGCTGACGCGCGAAATTGATGCGGTGCCGATCACGCGCGACTACCTTTATGCGGCGCAACCGGATGTTTGCGCAAGACGGGCCGCCGAATAGATGGCGTGTCACCCAAAACTGCGAAAGGAGCGGACATTATGAAACTTTCATTCCACGGTGCTGCGCAAAACGTAACCGGATCGTGCCACCTGCTTGAGGCGGGTGGTCTGCGGATCTTGATTGATTGTGGTATGTTTCAGGGCGCAAAACATGCGGACGAAGAGAATGCGGGGGTGTTTGGGTTTGACCCCGCAGACGTCGATTTCTTGCTTTTGACGCATGCGCATCTTGATCATTGTGGCCGTATTCCATTGCTGGTGAAACGTGGGTTTGTTGGCGAGATTATTACAACCGCTGCAACCCGCGATCTGGCCAAGCTGATCATGATGGATTCGGCCTCTATCCATGAAGAGGACGCCGCGCGTGCGTCCCGCCGCAGGCGGCGCGGTGGCAACGCAGATATTCAGCCGCTGTACAGCCAAATCGACGCGCTGACCGCCTTGGATTATTTTGGACGGAACGTCGATTACGATCAGGATGTTGTTTTGAATGATGCGGTGACGGTCCGCTTTATCAATGCCGGGCATATCCTGGGGTCGGCGTCGGTTATCGTCGAAGCGGTCGAGAACGGTACAACGCGCAGGATCGCATTTTCCGGTGATCTGGGCAGCCCGGGCCATGCGATCCTTGAGAATGCGACATTGCCGCCGGCCTGTGATTATGTGGTCATGGAGACGACATATGGCGGCAGGATGCACAAGGATCGTGATGCGTCAGCGGCGGAGCTGACGGAGGCGATTTCTGACACCCTTGCGCAGGGTGGCAATGTTGTCATCCCGACATTCGCGATGGAGCGGACGCAGGAAATCCTGTTTCACCTCAAGACTGCGATCCAAAAAGGTGAGTTGCCCGCATCGTTGACGATTTTTCTGGACAGCCCGATGGCGGTTTCAGCGACCGAGATTTTCCGGCGCCATGCCCATGGTTTTTCAGCAGAAGTGCGTGATGCGATGCTGGCCGGCAAACAACCGTTTAACCCACCCGGATTGCGTTTCACCCGCCAGACCGCTGAATCGATGGCGATCAATCGCATAAGGGGTGGTGCGGTAATCATGGCGGGGTCAGGCATGTGTACCGGTGGCCGCGTGCGCCACCATCTGAAACACAACATCTGGCGTCCTGATTGTAGTGTAATTTTTGTGGGGTTTGCTGCCGATGGCACGCTTGCGCGGCAAATTGTCGACGGGGCAAAGCATGTCCGCATTTTTGGTGAGGACATTCAGGTCAAGGCAAAGATCCACACGATAAACGGGTTTTCGGCGCATGCTGATCAACGAGAGCTTTTGTATTGGGTTTCTCATACCGGCACGCCCAAAACGGTCTTTCTGGTTCATGGCGATTACAACAGGGGCATGTTGGACATGAAAAAAGAGCTGGAGAAAAAGGGTTTGGCGATTGAATGCCCGACACTGAATGAGGCGTTCGAGTTGGCGTGATCTGCGCGGGGGAAGAGGGCTGGTTCTGGTTTTGAGAAATTGTGAAGGAACGACAAAAGATGATTGAAATTGAACACAGCCGTAATGCGGAACTGATTACGCTGCGCGCTTCGGGGACGCTGACCAAGGCAGAATATGATCTTGCGGTGCCCGAGATCGAGAATGCGATGGTCCTTGCGAAGGGACCGTTGAAAATGCTGGTCCGCTTGGAGGATTTCCAGGGATGGGAAGTCGATGCCTTGTGGGAAGACCTGAAGTTCGAGCGGCACCATCGCCGTGATCTGGGGCCGGTTGCGGTGGTTGGCGATACGAAATTTGAAGAATGGGGGACGTGGTTGTCATCGTTGTTTTCAAAACCCGAGATACGATATTTCAAATCAGAGGACCAAGCGCGCGACTGGCTGATGAGCACCTAGATCAGTTTCGCGCGGGGACAGTTGACCACATCACATCGTTAGGTGGCCGATTGCGCAGGTTGTGAATTTGACATGCCTCAATGTGGTCGCGCCACGAACCGGGTAGATTGAACAAAAGCGTAGCTTTTTAAACCCAAGAGAAGGCGAACCCATGTATCAGAATTTTCTTATCCCGGTTCTTGTTGACGAAGGTCATGACAATCAGGCGTCATTCGAGGCAGCAAAAACACTGGCGAATGCAGACGCGAAATTCACTATTTTGCATGTGCTTGAACCGATCCCCGGCTTTGCCATTGCCGAAATACCTGCCGATGTGCTGAGCAAGACACGCGTCGCGATCGAGACATCAGTCAATCGGTTGGCAAAGGCGTTACCGGGTGCTGAGACCCGAGTTATGTCTGGCCATGCGGGCCGGACAATCGTGGATTACGCGACTGACAATAACGTCGACTGCATCATCGTGGCATCGCACCGGCCCGGCATTGGCGACTACTTCCTTGGGTCCACAGCGGCGCGTGTCGTGCGCCACGCCAAATGTTCAGTTCACGTTATCCGGTAGCCGGATAGGGCAGGGTGCCCTGCACCTAACCTGCGTAAGACATGAGGCAAACCCCGATGTCAGAGCGAAACACTCAGAGCGACCCAACGGCACAGAACGCTTTTGTCGCGGGCAAACTGCGCGAGGTTGCGGACTTGCTTGAACAGCAGGGCGCGGCGGTGTTCCGGGTGCGCGCCTACCGCGAGGCTGCCGATTATGTCGGGACACTGCCCCAGCCCATCCAGAAGATATACGAGCAGGACGGCAGACACGGATTGGAAGCTTTGCCGACGATAGGCGCGTCTATTGCTGCGGCAATTATTGAGCTGGTGGAAACCGGTGACTTGGACATTCTGGACAGGTTGCGCGGATCGGCGGACCCTGAAAAGCTTTTCCAGACGGTGCCGATGATTGGCCCGCTGCTTGCGCGTGCGATCCATGACACGCTGCATATCGATACCTTGGAGGCGCTGGAGACTGCGGCGGTCGATGGTCGGCTGGCGACGGTCAAGGGAATTGGCCAAAGGCGGATCAACAGCATCCGGCATTCCTTGAACGATATGCTGGCGCGGCGGCGGCCGCGGCGGATGCAAGACAGCAAGGACATGCCGCCGGTTGCCGATATTCTGGCGGTAGATCAGGAGTATCGCGACACGGCCGCAACGCTGCCCTCAATCAAGCCGCGAAGGTTCAACGCGACAGGTCAGAACCGGATACCCATTTTGCATACAGAACGGGGCGCGTGGCAGTTTACAGCGCTTTATTCAAATACAGCATCGGCGCATAAAT
>JAFMHE010000267.1 GCA_017854675.1 Paracoccaceae bacterium
TTCGATTGCCGACATATAGTGTGAAGTGCGGAGCGGCAGTAATTGGCATCTGAATTACCTCAACAAACTGCAGGTTCGGCTATGCGTGTCGCCTCGGGAGCAAGGTTCAGTTTCGCCTCCCACGGCAAACCGGGACGCCCGAAATGCCCCAACGCAGCCGTTTGCCGGAATATGGGTGTGCGCAGCTGTAATCGGTTGATGATCGCGGCCGGCCGCAGAGCATCGGCGACATCAAATCCCATCTCTGCGTAACGCTTGGACGGTGGCATGCCATGTCCTGTCCCGAACGTCTCAAAATCCACAGCAACCGGTCGGGCCTCTCCAATGGCGTAAGCAACCCGGACCTCACATGCGCCAGCCCAGCCGCGGGCCACGACATCGCGCGCCAGCTGACGTGCTGCATATGCGGCGGACCGGTCGACCTTGGTGGCGTCTTTTCCAGAAAACGCACCCCCACCATGGCGGGCCATGCCCCCATAAGTGTCCACAATGATCTTGCGACCGGTCAGCCCTACATCCGCGACCGGTCCACCAGAAACAAATGTCCCCGCTGGATTGAGGTGCAGGATCGTGTCATGGCGCAGATCCTCGCCAAGCACCGGTCTGATGATTTCTTCTTTCAGAAGAGCGCGTAGCTTATCGAGTTCGATGTCTGCGGAATGCTGGCTCGACAGCACAACAGCAGCGATGCCTGCAGGCTGCCCATTCGCGTAGTGCACCGTGACTTGTGCTTTTGCGTCTGGACCAAGGAGTTGTCCCTCGGGGGTCTGCCGATACTCCCAGTGGCGCCCCATCAGCGCATGCGAAAGCGTTATGGGCAAAGGCATCAGAGCGGGCGTTTCGCGGCAGGCATAGCCGAACATGAGCCCCTGATCCCCCGCGCCGATGTCTTCGGCATCCACGCGCGCCCCGATCTCAGGGGATTGTGTCGACAGTTCCTGGATGATCCTGATCCGGTCAGCATCCAGGCCCCAACGTCCATCCGCGTGCCCGATATCACGCAGGACTTCCCGGGCAATCGCATCGGCATCAATCTGTGCGTGCGTCGTAAGCTCACCCAGAATGCAGAGCAGGTTCCCCTTAATCGCAACTTCGACAGCGACGCGGGATTCGGGGTCAGTTGAAAGGCAAGCGTCAAGGATCGCATCGCTTATCTGATCACATATTTTGTCGGGGTGACCGTGTGAGACGCTTTCCGATGTGAACAGGCCGGTCATGTTTTGCATTGGTGTATGTCCTCTCTTTAGTGCTTTTGGCAGGGTGCCGCGGCGCACAAGCTGATAATCAAATGCCGCTAGTGGTTTGGATTTACCGCTGGCAGAGAACCAGCTCTGCGGCTTTTCCGCGCTCGATCCAGATGAAGGCATTTTGCAGATATTTCTGCGCGAGGATGGCTGCGATCTCTCGGCTGATGCCCACGGCAAACAGGCTCGGCTCAGGTGGCCAGTCGCCGTGTTCTCCCACACCTTCACCAGAAAAAATGGCCGTGCTGGCATCGTTGAGCTCTTCCATAAGCTTCGCTTGCGCGGCTGCATTCGCCGCATCAGACACGGCTTTGCTGTAGGGGTTCCACGCCGTCATATAGGCGGCTGTTGTAACGCCATGTGTGTCCAGGAGGGTGTCGCAAGCAGCGCAAGTTTCGTCAATCCGAAGCGCGAAAGGTTCTGTCGCTTGAACGCGATAGCCTGTTGCGCGGTAGGCCTGAATAAGTTGATCGTCCATTAAAAAACCCTCCTTCATATTTACGAGGAGGGCTAACGATACGCTACGACCCATTGGTTGCCACCGTGGCCGCATCCCCTCTCGGGAACCACCTTGCCGGGTCACGGCAGGTTGGCGTGGGTGACAGCCCCACTCAAGATGCTGCATCTACGTCGACATTTTTCGTCAAAATGTCAAGGATGACTTAGTGAGCGGCAGTGCCAGTTGATGTTTCTTTATCCAATAAGGTAAAAAATGCTGGCCATCGAGCCTCCTCTGATGCGCTTATCTTTTGCGATAAGTATACTTGATTGCCGCCGTGTAGAGCGTTACTCTTACTGTATAAGGTAAGGGTGCAGTCATGTCTACCGAAGTCGATCAAAAGCTTCTCGCGGAGACGGGACGGCGCATCCGGGCGGTCCGCAATACGCAGGGCCTCAATCTGGATCAGCTTGCGCGCCTCACCGGGATCAGCGCCCCCGCGCTCTCCTTGATCGAGACAGCCAAGCGCGACGCTCGGCTGACCACACTGGCCAAGATCGCGGCCGCGCTGCGAGTGCCTTTGTCCAGATTACTGGAAGACACCCCATCTGATCATTCTGCCACCACAGATGAACGCTCCCAAGGCTATGACCTCGGAGAATATCTGTGACAGCCTCTGTTTCGATATGGTTCGATGCGCTTGAGGTGGGGCACATCGAGGTCGCCGGGGATGGCGCGTTGTCGCTGCGATACGCGGAACGATGGCTTCAGACCACCGGAGCCTTCCCGTTATCGGTCGCCATGCCTCTGCGCGCTGAGCCCTATCCATCCGAAATCATCTCACCATGGCTTGCCAACTTGCTGCCGGAAGAAGAGCAGCTGCAGATACTCACGCGCTCGCTCGGTCTTGATCAAGCTGATGTGTTGGCCGTACTGCGGGAGATCGGCGGGGACACTGCCGGCGCGCTATCCTTCGGGGAAGCGGTGGATCGCGCCCGCTGGTCCTATACGCCGCTGACGCAGTTCTACGGCACTGATGATCCGCAGGAAGCGTTAGATCGGCACTTCAGTGACCTCGCGCGCCGGCCGTTTCTGGTGGGCGAAGAAGGGGTTCGGCAATCCTTGGCTGGCGGCCAGAAGAAGTCAGCGCTCGCTGTCCTGGGGCCTGACGGTGCGCCTGTGCTGCGCTTGCCAGACCCCGGTGACGTACTCGCCATTCCTCTCAACGGCGCCCCGTCCACACTGATCGTGAAGCCCGATAACCCCAACCTGCCCGGCATCACCGAGAACGAGGTTTGGTGTCTGCGAATGGCGCAGGCCATCGGCATCGAGGCTGCCCAAGCGACAATCCTTCAGGCATCAAAGCTCACAGCGATTGGCGTGTTGCGCTATGATCGCAGGATTGGGCCTAATGCGCAGCTGCTGCGCCTGCACCAAGAGGATTTCGCGCAGGCTAATGGTCTGCCTCCGGGGCGGAAGTATGAGCGCGGCACGCTGCGCGGGCTTGATCTGAAAACCCTACTGGAAACCGGCCGCCATGTCAGCGCGACCGATGCCTTGGCGCTGCTCGATCAGGTCATCTTCAACATTCTCGTCGCCAACACCGATGCCCATGCCAAGAACTACTCGCTAATACTGCCGGTGGCGGCCGCGCCGCGTCTGGCCCCGCTTTACGATGTGTCTTCGGTGCTTTCCTGGCGGCATGTCGTCCAGAGCTATGCTCAGAGCATTGCTGGCAAGAAGCGCACGCCAGACATGATCGCAGGACGGCACTGGGAAGCGATGGCACGCGAGATCGGATATCGACCAACCGATGTCCGCAACCAGGTCCAGGAACTTGTCGACAAGCTGGTGGTGGGCAGGGTGAGCATCACTGCCGAGGTGGCTGCACTGGCCGGCGCGACCGAAGGCTATGTCCGTCAAACCGCAGAGGCCGTTGAAGCCAACGCGCTGCGCATGGCGGGGAGGCTTTAGATGTGATGGGTTCAGCGAAAGGATATGTATAATCATGCCAGTGTATGAGTTTGCACAAGATAGAATTTTGCCCCTCAGCAAGACCACTTTCAGTCAAGTGCAATTTCAAGAACGCCGCGACCTTCAACGATTGTTGCGAGAGAACGTCGGTGTGATCGCACCTGATACCTTGGTCATCGCGGAAGAATTTGGCGATTGGACCGACTCGCGGCGCAGGATCGACCTGCTTGGCGTCGATGTGGGCGCCAATCTTGTCGTGATCGAGCTGAAGCGGACCGAAGATGGCGGACATATGGAGCTGCAAGCACTGCGCTACGCCGCGATGGTGTCCACCATGACATTCGATCAGGCGGTTGATGCCTACGCTCGATATCTTACCCAGATTGGCAAGCCTGATCTCGACGCACGTGCTGAATTGCTTGATTTCCTGTCTTGGGAAGAACCTGACCATGATTTGTTTGGGCAGGATGTGAAGATCGTCCTCGCGTCGGCAGAGTTTTCCCGCGAACTGACAACCACCGTCCTTTGGATGAACAAGGTGAGCGATCTTGATATTCGATGTATTCGGCTTCAGCCATACAGCTTCGATGGACGCGTTCTCGTAAATGTTGAACAGATAATCCCTCTCCCGGAAGCGGAAGAATACCAAGTGGAGGTGCGCGAGAAGGCACGCAAAGAGCGCGAAGCGAGGGCGCGAAACGCTGACTATACGCGATACGATGTGAAAATCGGCGCACGCCAATTTCAAGCAGAAACAAAACGGCGCGCGCTGTACGTAGTCTTTCGTCATCTTTTCGACAGCGGCATCAATTTAGATGAGCTGAAGACGCACCTTGGCAAAAAAGCCAATCGCGCGCTTTATGTTGTAGAGGGAGAAGTCAATCACGATGAATTGTTGCTACGTGCGGAAGAGATCGCCTTAGCGGGTGGAAGGAAATTTCGCCCAGCGC
>JAFMHE010000038.1 GCA_017854675.1 Paracoccaceae bacterium
TCCCGCACCACCGCCAGCAGGTCATCCAGCGAGACTAGCAGCGTCTTGCGCAGGGCCACTGCAACGGCCTCTTGCGCAGGCGTGAGCGTTGTTTGCAGCCGGTGCGCTGTGTGGCTGCGGTCATTTACACTATCGCGCTTGCGCCACTTCCACACTGTCTGTTCGGTTGTGCCGTACCGCTCCGCCAGAACCCAAGCAGGCTCGTCACTCGCTTGAATTTCCGCCCGCACTTTGGGTGTCGTCGTCGCCTGGCTATGAAGATGGATCAGCATTAAACGCCCTCCCGGATGTCACCTAAAACCGATCTTGCCATGAAAAACGCAGAGCGGCGAGGGTCTCTGTGATCGTCCGGGATGGAACATCTAGGTCGACGCTCCGCCCAGCTCAAGCCAGTTTCTTCTGACAAGACCCCCAAATTAGCCCTTTGAAAAAAGAAAATTGTCCACAAATGACAACGTCGTTCTGATCACAACGTGAGTCGGAAAATACGGACCGGAAGTATAGCAATGCCATATTTGGCAGGATCGTTTCAAAGATCACAACGCGTGCGACTGGACCGTGAAAACAGATCAACCAACCGCTTCGGTCAAGGTCGCAAATCCATATCGAGCCTGATATAATCACCTCGGTAGATAACATCTGCGTGATATATGACGGTGTCATTTTCGTCGTAAAGCACACGCCGGATCTCTGCCACGGGATCACCAATTGAAATGTTGATCAGCCCGGCCGTTTCGATGTTGCATTTTGCTATGATCATCTTCTGACGCGCGCGCGCAATCTTGGGGGTTGAAAGCGAAAACAGAATGGGCAGGACCAGTTCTTTGCGAAACCGCTCTTCGGAGTCCAGGAAAACGGATTTCTCAATATACATCGATATGACGCAATATCGCTCCCCATTGCGAGAGTGAATCCGCCGCATGTGAAAGTATTCCTCGGCCAGCCGACCCTCGGTCAAATGATCGGCTGGAGACGAGAAATCCTCGCTGAGGTTCAGCACATCCGGCACGTCTCCGCTGTACATTTCAATGAGATCCGCAAGCGTCGTTTCCACCCTGAGTGGACGCCTGTTTTTGGGCACGGCGGTGACAACTGTCCCGCGCCCTCTCTGAGGTGCCAATAGTTCGTCTTCCTGCAAGAGTTTCACGGCCTGGCGTATAGTCACCTTGGAGACTGAAAACTCCTCCATCAATGCGTTCAGGGAGGGCAGTGTGTCACCTTGCGACCAGACGCCCCCGTTGATTCGCTGCCTCAGAACTTCGGCGATCTGAAGATAGAGCGGCACCTTGTTTTTCTTCAGCGCGGCATTGAGCACGATAAATTTCCTTTAAAACAATAGGTTGGACATCGAGGTTTGGGGCTCCTGAACACTCTTGGTTTTCCGCAGGTCTTGGAATTTTGTTGCCAAGCTTCCTGAGACATTATTATAACTAAAAGTTCTATAGATAGAAACTTTAGTACTTGAGTGATCGGCGGGAACAGACAAAATGGGGGGGGAATCGGGATGCGCTACAGCGTCGTCAAATTCGGCCAGACGGGGTTTTCCAGGATCAAAATGGGTTGCCCGGCGCGATTTGGGAAACCTGTTTAAACGGCAGGGATCGAAGACATCTTTGGGATGTCTGGGGCCATGTAGCGCCAGGAGAACCAAATCCTGCCGGCCCAGCCGGAAAAGCCCTGCCCCAACTCAACCAAAAGTCACGACCCTGACTCAAAAAATAATCTGGCAGCACATTTTCAAGGAGAGCACCCATGCTTAGTGCCGCGGAACTGGAACGCTACAAAAAGGATGGCCAAATCACGGCGCCGGTCGCGTTGTCGCCCGAAATGGTTGCCGAATTACGCACCAAGATGGACAGTTTTTTTGCGGCCCAGCCTGGGATCGATCAGGACTATGCGGCCAATCTGATTGACCAAGATAGCAGCTGGTTGAAATACGCGATGCTGCCGGAAATCCTGGATACCGTGCGCGCCCTGATTGGCGATGACATCATCGTTTGGGGATCGGCGTTGTTTGCCAAGAAAGGCAAGGGCGGCAAGGCAACGCCTTGGCATCAGGACGGTCACTACTGGCCAATCCGCCCTTTGCAAACCGTCACAGCCTGGATTGCCATCGATGACGTCGACGTTGGCAATGGCTGTATGCGCGTGCTTCCCGGCACCCACGCCGATCATGTCCTGCACGACCATTACACCGAGGACAGCCCGGATGTAGTGCTCAATCAGGCGCTGGAAGTCGGCGACGGACGTTTTGGAACACCGCGCGACATAGAGCTGAAGGCCGGGCATTTTTCTGTCCATGACGTTTATCTGGTGCATGGGGCGGCGGCCAATGATTCAGGGCGCAGACGCGCCGGACTGGTTTTTCGTTACATGCCTTCGACCTCGCATTTCGACCGCGATCTGGCGCGCAAACAAGTCGAGGAAATGAATGTGCCGGATCTGTCCAAACGCCGACTTTACCTGGTCAGCGGCCAGGACCGCAGCGGCAAGAATGATATTACCACCAACTGATGAATGACACGACCCAAGACCAACAAAGAGTCGTAAAGACCGCACCCAAAACCAAACAGAAAAGGAAGCAAGAATGAGACGTCTTTTATCTGCAGGGGTACTTACCGTCGCGGGGCTGTTCTCTGGCGCCGCGATCGCCGAGGAGAACCCTTTTGGCTATGCCAACCTGCCCGAAAAGGATGGCCAGATCCGCATGGTTGTGGCCCATACTGTAAACATGGAATGGAGTTCGCATACCGCGACCCTGAAACGGTTCGTGGAACTTGTGGCGATCTACACCAACAATGAAATCCGCGGTGAAATATTCCCCGGTGGTCAGCTTGGCGGCGAACGCGAGATGGCCCAACAGACCCGGCAAGGCCAGATCCAGGTGTCGCTGCCTGCGACAAACAACCTGGCAACAATGGCCCCCAGTCTGAACGTGTTCATCCTGCCCTATATCGCCACCAGCACCGAAGAGGTGAATTATCTTCAAGACCAGATCACGCCATTCCTAGTGCCACGCGTCATCGAAGAAGCCGGCGTGCGGATCGTTGGTTGGGAAAACAGCGGCTGGCGCGCGTTCTTTTACAAGTCCGACACTTCGATTCAGAAACCCGAAGACTTGGCCAAGTTCAAAATGCGGGTCCCGCCAAATCCGCTGATGATTGCCTCTTACGAAGCATGGGGTGCCAATCCGGTGCCGTTGGGCTGGACCGAGCTTTACAACGCACTGCAACAGGGCGTGGTTGAAGGAGGCGACAACCCGGTCACCGATGTCATCGGGATGAAGTTCTATGAGGTGATCAACCGCATGACACGGTTCCACTACACCATTCTGACCCACCCGATCATTGTGTCGGAAAGCTGGTTCCAGGGCCTGTCTGAAAAGCATCAGCAGGCGATTTTGCGGGCGGGCGAAGAAGCCACCGCATACATCCGCTGGTGGCAGCCCATGGACGAACAACGCTGGTGGGTCGAAGCCGAAAAGCAGGGTGTCACCGTGGATGACATTGCGGATGAAACCGAATGGGTCGCACGCGCCCGCGCCATCTGGCCGGACTATTACAACACGATTGGCCCAGACGGAGAGGCTGTCGCAGATCGGGCACTTGCCATCCTTGCCGACTACGCCAAGCAACAAAACTGATCCTGTCAGTTCATTTCTGACGGGCGGGCCGGATATGTACCGGCCCGCCCGCGCCAAAACACCCGCCAAAACTTTCGACCGCCGATGGAGTAAACGCAGATGCGTCAGTCAGCCTTGGTCAACGGCATTTTTGCCATCCTGAGCAAAAGCCAACTTTGGGCATCCCATATCACCCTGCTGATGATGGTGGGCGCGCTGTCGCTGCAAATCATCGCCCGTGAACTTCACCTGCAGGTAGATTGGACTGAGGAGCTGTCGCGCTTTGCATTTGTGGCCATGGTCTTTGTCACCGCCAGCTATGCCACGCAAAACGGCTCCCATCTGCGTGTGTCGGCCTTTGCCGATCTGATGGCGCGATGGCGACCGCTTGAATGGCTGATCCCCAAGCTGGAATTCCTTGCGGTCTTTGCATTTGATTGCCTGTTCTTTTGGTATTGCATCGGCAACCTGATTGACGGGCTGCGGTACAGGAACGCCTCGCCCGCGCTCAATTTCAATGAAAACCTTCTATTCATCGCACCGCTTGTCGGATTTGGCGTCGCGATCATCTATCGCCTGCTCAGCATGTTTTTCACCCCCCCTGCCGCGACCGGCATGGCCATGTCCAAGGATGTGCATCCATGAGCGACGTGCATCTGATCCTGATGATCCTGTTTCCATTTCTGCTGTTCTTAGGTGTGCCGATCTATGCGTCGCTTGGCCTGACCGGGTTTGCCGCGGCCTATGTGACCGGCAGCCCTATGGGGGTGGCCTCACAAAGCATTCTGAACGGGATCGACAAATTTCCATTGTTGGCGATCCCGGCCTTTATTTTTGCCGGCAACCTGATGGAACAGGGCGGCATCACCCAAAGCATCGTGCGGGTGTTCCGGCATATGCTGGGCCATATTCCCGGCAGCCTTGGGATCGTGACGATTTTTTCTTGCATGTTCTTTGCCGCGATTTCAGGCTCTGGCCCCGGGGCGGCGGCGGCTGTCGGGGCGATCATGATCCCGGCCATGATCCGCTATGGCTATCCGCCCGCCTATGCGGCGGCGGCGGCGGCAACGGGCGGCACCCTGGGTGTCATGATCCCGCCAAGCAACCCGATGATCCTTTATGGCATCATCGCCAACACCTCTATCCGCGATCTCTTTATTGCAGGGGTCGTGCCTGGGGTATTGATCGGGTTTGCGCTCGCTGGTGTCGCCTATCTCTATGCGAAATGGCTGGGCATCAAGGCGATCGACCGCGAAGAAAGCGATGGTTCAATATGGCGCGTGCTGTGGGACGGCAAGGCCGCATTGGCAATG
Organism: Paracoccaceae bacterium; assembly: GCA_017854675.1. Taxonomy (GTDB): domain Bacteria; phylum Pseudomonadota; class Alphaproteobacteria; order Rhodobacterales; family Rhodobacteraceae; genus Sulfitobacter. The sequence continues at coordinate 4,936 of JAFMHE010000038.1, forward strand.
CCGGTCATCATTCTGGGCGGCATCTATTCCGGGTTCTTCACCCCGGTCGAGGCCTCTGTTGTGGCCGTGCTCTATGCCGCTTTTGTCGGCGTTTTTGTCAACCGATCGTTGAACCGCACCGGGTTTGGCATCGCGTTGCATCGCACGCACATGATCTCTGGCGCGTTGATGATCGTGGTCGCTGCCTCGACACTGTTTGCCCGGATCATCACTTTTGAACGTATTCCCCAGATGTTGGTAGAGACGTTCTCGAATGCGACCGACAACGTGCTGCTGCTGTTGCTGATGATCAATATCCTGCTGCTGATCATCGGCTGCTTTATGGAAACCCTGTCGGCGATCATCATTCTGGGGCCGGTTCTGGTGCCGCTAATTGCATCCTTCGGCGTGGATAAGACACATTTCGGGATCATTCTGATCCTCAACATCGAAATCGCCTTTTTGACGCCGCCGCTTGGGGTCAACCTGTTCGTCGCGGCACAAATCGCCGGGATCAAGATCGAAAAGATGATGCTGGCCACCCTGCCCTATATCCTGATCCTGTTGGTCATGCTGGCCCTGATCACCCTGGTACCTGAGATCAGCCTCTGGCTGCCCAGGACGCTCAAATGACCGGTGACCCGCCCCCCCGCAAACGTGTCGTGACCATGACTGGCGCCTATCAGCGGCGCAACTATACGGTCTACGATCTGATACAGCAGAAAGGCACAGGTCAAAAGGTTCAGGCCATGACATTCACGCCCGAGGAAGCCGAGGCCGCCGAGGCGGCAGCGCTTGATATGATCAACATCCGCTGGACTGCGCAAAGGCCCGAAGATGCTGTCGCGCTACGACGGGCAGCGCCCGAAACCTTTATGACCTTTTGCATGCCGCCAACACTTGCCGCGAGCGAGACCGAAGCATTGCGTGCCGCTTTCACCGCGATGGAAGCCGGGGCCGACAGCGTTTATTGCGCGTGGAGCGCCAGGTATATTGAGGCGATGGCCGCCGCCGGTGTGCCGGTCATGGGCCATATTGGCCTGGTTCCGCGCAAAAGCACCTGGACCGGCGGCCTGCGCGCTGTGGGCAAGACGCCCGATCAGGCGAAAGCCCTGCACGCCGATCTGAAAGCGCTGGAAAACGCCGGCGCATGGGCCGTCGAATGCGAGGTGATCCCGCATAACGTCATGGCGGTTCTGGCCCGCGACACCAGTCTGGTGACGATCTCACTTGGTTCGGGGACGGATTGTGATGTGCAGCATCTCTTTGCCGAAGACATCCTTGGGACAGCAGAAGCCCCCCCAGCCCGCCACGGCAAGCGCTATAGAAACCTTTATGACGCGTACCAACGACTACAAGGCGAACGCATTGCCGCCTTTGCGGAATATGCCGACGAGGTGCGCAACGGGGCATTTCCGCAACCAAGGCACCTTGTGCAGGCAGACAGCAGCACTGTGTTGGTCCTTGAAGACCTGATTGCACGGGGCGTGACAGATGGGCCGCTATGATTGGCGGGCTCGTACAAAGGCCCCTGAAATGAAGCTAACCAGATCAAAAGACTTGCTTGGATCTGGGGATTGGAATGCTAACTAATAGATGGTTATTAATTCAAACTCCAGTTCCACCCCCGCACGCCTGCGGAAAACCCACCGCGGGAAGATCCTGTCGCGCATTCAGGCCGAGCCGGGCATCTCGCGCGCCGACCTTGCGCGTATGTGCGGTTTTTCAGAAATGGCGGCGACCCGGATTGTCCGAGAGTTGCTTTCCGCCGGGATCATCGAAGAATCCAACACCCCGGACAAAGCCAGGCAGAAACATGTTGGCAGGCAGTTCTGCCGCGAAATCCAACAGATCATTGACCTTCCGGTCGAGATTGAAAACCTCTGTAATGCTCTGGCGATTGCGGAAATGCGATTTGGCATGGCGCGCGACGTTGCCGACTTTACGTTGATCCACGTCGCGACATTTGTCGGAGCCGGAATTGTGTCGGAAAACAAATTGGTGCGCGGCGATGCCGTGGTTTCCGGGCTGATGGGGCATTTTCGATCAGAAAAACGCCCCTTGATTTGCACCTGCGGCCGGCGTGATTGCCTGCATCTTTCGGCCACTGGCTTTGGCTTGTTATCGCGCATGGGAAAACTGGATCATCAAACCTTTGATACCTCCCAGCTGTCGTATTACGCAGCCTCGCTATTGGCCGCGCTCAAAGACGAAAACGCAGCCAAATTTGTGGCCGAGACAGGCGCCAATGTCCCGCCAGCCATAGATGTCGTTGCCAACCTACTGAGACCCGAAATGATCATTCTCAGCGGGTATCTGGGCTCTAGCGACTGTTATTTTGACGCCGCGCAAAAGGCGCTGATCGATCATTTTGACTATGATCCACGCCATTCGTTTACTTTGCTCAAAGGTACCATTTCGTCGGTCGCGGCGGCAGCCCTGCTGGCGCTGCATTCTTTTTGCTATTCTGACCGGCTGGATTATGACCGTTTTGCCCGCTTTGCGGATCAATCCCAGGAAAGCAACCATGGATAAGACCCTGCGCCTTATTGTGCTGCCCACGATCGTCGCCACAAGTGCGGTCATTCTGGTTGGGCTCACGCTTTACACTGCCTATTTTGGCGTTTTTCCTGATGGGATCCAGCGCAGCGCACATTTGCTGTTGGTGATGGTCATGGTTTTCACCATGGCCCTGCAATCCTCACTTGACCCGGAAAGCGGCGATCATCGCGGACCAAAGGCGATCTTGGCCAGGCTTTGGATTGCTATGGCTTTGACGGGTGCCGCCGTCGCCATCGGGCACCAGCTGTGGAATTTTGATGCCATCAATGACCGTTATGGTGCGATCACACCTTACGAGATTTTCTTTGGCTCTATGCTGGTGGTGGCACTGTTTGACGCTTGCCGCCGCACCATCGGCTGGCCAATTGTTATCCTGGCCAGCCTATTTTTGTGCTATGGGCTGTTGGGCGCCTATTTGCCGGATCCCCTGGCGCATCGCGGCTATTCGCTGAAACGGGTGGCATCGCAGGTCTATCTGGGGGGCGGCGGTATTTTTGGCACGCCCCTTGGCGTCAGCGCCACATTTGTCACCGGCGTGGTGGTGCTTGGCGCCTTGTTGGAAAAAACCGGTGCGGGCCAGGTCTTGATGGATTTTGCGACCGCGCTGACGGGTCGCATGCGCGGCGGGCCCGCAAAGGCGGCTGTTGTCGGGTCCAGCCTGATGGGCATGATCTCGGGCACCGCCGTTGCCAACGTGCTGACAACCGGCCCGATTTCGATCCCCCTCATGCTCAAAAGCGGGTACCGTAAAGAAGCCGCAGGCGCCATCGAGGCTGTGGCCTCGACCGGGGGGCAGTTGATGCCGCCCGTGATGGGCGCAGCCGCCTTTATCATGGCCGAGTTCACTGAAACGTCGTATCTGACCATCGCCAAGGCCGCCTTCCTGCCAGCAGTTATTTTCTACGCCGTTTTGTTGGCCATGGTTCATTTCGAGGCCGTTAAACACAAGATTCCGATCCTGCGTGATGCAGAGTCAGTAACCGATTGGGGCTCGATCCTGAGAAATTCGTACCTGTTGGTGCCGCTGCCTGTGTTTATAAGCATGCTGTTGAACGGCTATTCCATCATGCTGTCGTCCTTTTGGGCGGTGGTCGCGTCCACCCTTGTCAGCTACCTAAACCGGCCATTGGCCCTGACACCGCGACGTATGGTCGAAACCTGTGTGTCGGCGGCGCATGCGGTCATTCCCGTGGCGCTGGCCTGTGGCGCGGCCGGCGTGATCATCGGTATCATCACCCTGACCGGGGTCGGGCTGAAATTCTCGGGCCTGGTGGTGGCTTTGTCCGGCGGCTCTTTGCCGTTGGCATTGGTGCTGACGATGTTCACCTGTCTGATCCTTGGCATGGGCCTGCCTACGGCAGCGGCCTATATTCTGGTGGCCACCCTGGTTGCCCCTGCCCTCGTCAATCTTGGGGTCAGCCTGTTGGCGGCGCATCTGTTCGTGCTGTATTCGGCCATGCTGTCATCGATCACCCCACCTGTGGCCCTGGCGGCCTATGCGGCGGCCTCGATATCCAACGGCAACCCGTTGAAAATTGCGGTGCTGGCCTGCCAATTCGGCATGGCGGCCTTTGCTGTGCCCTATTTCTTTGTCTATGACCCCGCCATTTTGGGAATAGACGTAACTTGGGTGCAGATCATCCTATCCTTTGTCACCGCAATCCTTGGCGGAATATGCGCAAGCGCGGCCCTAATGGGGTATTTCAAAGAGCGTATGAATGTTCTGCAAAGGCTGCTTTTTGCCGCCACCGCCATTCTGTTCATGAACTCAGATTGGCGCATAGACCTTGCGGCGCTGGTCATGTTCACAGCCCTTGTCTTTTGGGCTTCGCGCCCCGCGATATTATCAGCAGAAACTATAACCGAACCCGGGGCAAACCGGGCTGACTTCATCCAAAAGGGAAACCCCAAATGAAACTTGATCTTAAAACCGCAATCTTTGCTATGGCGACACTCGCCGCACCGAATTTGGCCCAGGCTGAATTCCTGTCCATCGGGTCCTGCCCAGTGGGTTGCGCGGCCTATACTTGGTCGGCGGGTATCGCTGATGTCATCAACAAAAACGTCGAAGGCATCGAAGTAACCGCCGAAGAAACCAAAGGCTATGTCGCCAATATCGCCCTGATGCAGGGTGGCGAGCTTGAAGCGGCAATGGCGACATCGCTGTCTTCTTACGAAGCCTATACAGCCACCGGCAACTATGCGGGAACAGAGCCCGGCAAAATCATGGCCTGGATGGCAATCGCCCCCGTTGCGATGCACATCATCACGCTGCAGGACGGGCCGATCAGCAGCATCGAGGACCTAAAAGGCAAGCGCATCGGCATGGGCCAACCTGGCGGCGTGTCCATGTTGGATGCCAATGTCATGATGGGCATGATCGCAGGCGAAGATTTTGAACCCTTCCGTGTGCGCCTGGGTGACATGGTTGACATGCTAAGCGATGGCAACATTGATGCCGCACTGTGGAACGGGTCGTTCCCCCTGCCCCCGGTTATCAAACTGTCTGCCCAGCGCGATATGAAACTGATCCCGGTCACCGATGCGTTCTTTGATGAATTGCATGCCAAATACCCACCCTATTTCCGCCTGTCCATTCCCGGCAGTACCTATGAGGATGTCCCGGCAGATACACCCACCTATGGTCTGGCGAATGGCTTGGTCATTTCGGCGGATGTGCCCGAAGAGCGCGTGTATCAAATGACCAAGGCGATATTTGAACACCTGGACACATTGGCCGGTGTACACCCAGCCCTGGGCAAGATTTCAGCTGAAACCGTTCTGAACGGCTTTGGATCGCCTTTGCACCCCGGTGCACTGCGCTACTATCGTGAAATCAACGTGCCCGGCATCGAAGAATTCGTTGCCAGAACAGGCGGTTAACCCTGTCTCTCCCGCCCATCCGGGCCGTTCCTTCCGCGGCTCGGGTGGGCACTAACCCCCATCAGGATTTTGCCATGTCCCGCCCCAACATTCTTGTCATTCAGGCCGATCAAATGACGGCTCTGTGCCTGTCCAGCTATGGCAAGCCCTATGCCATCACCCCGAATATCGACAAGGTGGCCGAAAATGGCACGACCTTTACAAACAGCTATTGTAACAATCCGGTTTGCGGGCCTTCGCGCGCCTCGATGATGACCGGGCGGTTGCCGTCTGACGTCGGCGTGTTTGACAATGGCGCAGAGTTCCTGCCGTCAGAGCCGACATTCGCCCATTACCTGCGCAGGCTTGGCTACAAAACCACCCTGTCCGGCAAAATGCATTTTGTGGGCCCCGATCAGCTGCACGGGTTCGAAGAGCGCGTTACGACGGATATCTACCCATCCGATTTCGCCTGGACCGCCGATTGGGACCAAACGGACGAACCCTTTGCCCCCTCGGTGATGAGTCTTCTCAGCATTGTGGAGGCGGGCCATTGCGAGCGTAATTTGCAAATTGACTATGACGAAGAGGTCTTTGCGGCCGCCAAAAAGGAACTTTACAATCACGCCCGGTCCACTGATGACCGCCCGTTCATGTTGCATGTGTCCTTTACCCAGCCGCACAACCCGTTTGTCGCAGGCAAGAAATATTGGGACATGTACGAAGGCGTCGATATTCCCGAACCCGAAGTCGCCCATATCCCCTATGAGGATCGCGACCCCTGGGCGCAACGGTATTACCTGACCATCCGGCAGGACGAATTCGATATCACGCCCGAACAGCTTTATAATGCGCGCCGCGGCTATTTCGCCATGGTCACGCATTTTGATGAATTGGTCGGCGGTCTGGTGGAAACGTTGCAAAGCATCGGCCAATTGGACAACACCTATATCTTCATCACCTCGGATCACGGCGAAATGTTGGGCGAACGCGGCATGTGGTTCAAATTCAACCCATTCGAGGCCTCCGTCCGCGTGCCGCTGATTGCGCAGGGCCCGAAATTCAAGACCGGGCACCGCGAAACGGCGCTTGCTTCTCTGGTGGACCTGTTGCCGACATTTACCGACATCGCCAGCGATGGTACATTCGATGGCTATGTGGCGCCCCATGATGGCCGCAGCCTGTTGAACCTGCCCAAACGCGGCAGCCCGGATGACAAGATCTTTATCGAATTCAACGGCGAAGGTCTGTATGCCCCGGCGATGATCATGATCAAGGGCAACATGAAATTGGTGCACAGCCGCACCGACCCCAAGATGCTGTTTGATCTCGCCAACGACCCGCTGGAAATGAACAATCTGGCAGCCGATCCCGCCTATGCGGACGTTGTGAACGCGATGTTTGCCGAGATGCAGACCCGTTGGGATGAGGATGATCTGGATCAGCGCATCCGCGCGTCGCAACGCAAACGCATTTTCGTACAGAACGCCATGAAACATGGCCGCTTTCCGTCCTGGGATTTTGGACCGCATTACGATCCGGCCAAGGTCTATGTGCGCGGCGGCACCGATCCCAGCACAACGGCGACCAAGCAGCGCGGACGCTTTCCATATGTTCCCGTCACCCCGCCACAACATCCCAGACACGTAAAGAAATAGGCAGTTCTCCGATCACCCACCCTGTCCAAAATATGCGGCCACCCTCTGAGACAGAGCTTTGTGAAGCTGTGAAACCCTGCTGCGCACCCAGTCGACCGTCAACAACAACACAGAAGCTGCAGTCCACAGTCACAGATCCCCAAACGGGCCAGAGCCATGACACCAAGGCGCTTGCGGCCATCCCCGGCGGACCGGCGCTTTTGGGTACAGACCGCCCGGTCTTCCCAATCGACGGCGAAGGCCCATTGCGCAAAAAGGAAATCGCGGCGTTTCGGATGGACAAAACCACCGTAACAAACGCGCGGTTCCAGGCCTTCGTGGCCGAGACCGGCTATGTCACTGATGCGGAAAGGTTGGGCGACTCTCTGGTATTTCAGGGCCTGCTGCCCAAAGGATCACCGCCCAGCCGCGCCGTTGCAAACGCTCCATGGTGGCGGATGATATCGGGGGCCAATTGGCGCAACATCTTCGGACCGGATACCGCGGGCCGCCTGGAGATGGATCATCCGGTCACCCATGTCTCGTGGAACGATGCGCGCGCCTTTGCAGTTTGGGCCGGTGGCCGCCTGCCGACCGAGGCCGAATGGGAGCACGCCGCGCGGGGCGGGCTGGCCGACCAGCCATTCCCATGGGGCGAACGAGAACCCAACGACACCGACTTTCAACCCTGCAACATCTGGCAGGGCCGATTTCCGCATCACGATACGGGTCTTGACGGCTATGTAGGCACAGCCCCCGCGCAATCCTTTGCGCCAAACGGCTATGGGCTTTATAACATGGTTGGCAATGTGTGGGAGATGACCTGCGAAGCCTTCAAAGTGCGTTCGCTCAAGAAAGCAGTGATCGCCGCGCATGCAGACAAGAAGGGGTACAAGCTCAGCAAGGGTGGGTCGTTCCTTTGCCACCGCAGCTATTGCTATCGTTACCGCATTGCCGCCAAAAACAGCACATCGCCCGACACCTCTACCTCGCACCTGGGGTTTCGGCTGGTCTATGATGCAATGGAGAGCTGACACATGAAAACGGTCTTCGTTCTGCTTGATTCCCTTAATCGCAATGCGATGGAATGTTATGGGCCGACCCGCGTTCAGACCCCGAATTTTTCGCGGTTTGCCCGGCGCGCCGTGACCTTTGACAATCACTATGTCGGCAGCCTGCCCTGCATCCCGGCCCGTCGTGATCTGCATACCGGTCGTCTTAGTTTTCTGCACCGCAGCTGGGGGCCGTTGGAACCCTTTGACGATTCATTTCCTGAGATATTGAAACAATCAGGCACTTATTCGCATATCGTGACAGACCATCACCATTACTTTGCCGACGGTGGTGCCACATATCACCAACGCTATTCATCCTGGGAACTGGTGCGCGGACAGGCGATTGACCGATGGAAGGCCCATGTAAACCCGGATCACGACGCGTTGAAGGCCGATTTTCACCCCCTGCAACACCACCGCACAAACTATATGATCAACCGATCCTATGTCGCCCAAGAGGCAGATTATTGCGGCCCGCAGGTCTTTGGTCTGGCGCAGGAGTTTTTAGAAACAAACCACGGCGACGACAATTGGTTTTTGCAACTGGAATGCTTTGACCCACACGAGCCTTTCCATGCGCCGCCGCGTTTCCGAGAAATGTACCCGACTCACTACAAAGGCCCGATACTGGATTGGCCGCTGTACAAAAGGGTTACCGAAACACCCGAGGAAATTGCCGAACTGCGGGCCAATTACGCGGCACTGACGACAATGTGCGACGAATACTTTGGTAAGCTGCTGGATTTCTTTGATGAACACGACATGTGGAAAGACACATGTCTGGTGCTGACCACCGACCATGGTTTTCTGCTGGGCGAACACGACTGGTGGTCAAAGAACCGGATGCCAGTTTATGACGACATCGCGCGCATTCCCCTGATGATTTACCACCCCGATTTTGCGGATCAGGGCGGAACGCGTCGCCGCGCGCTGACGCAATCAATCGATGTGATGCCGACGCTGCTGGATGTCCATGAAAAAGACATCCCCGCAGACGTCATGGGCAAATCCCTGATGCCTTTGATGGCAAAGGACCATGACATCCGCAATGCCGCGCTTTTTGGTTATTTCGGGGCCGCCTGCAATGTTACCGATGGGCGATATGTGTACCATCGTTACCCCAAATCCATGACAGCCCAGGGGCTTTATGAATACACGTTGATGCCCACGCGCATGACCTCGCGCTTTGCGATCGACGAATTGCTTGGCGCCACGCTGGCCGCGCCGTTTGACTTTACCAAGGGCGTGCCTGTCCTGAAACTCAAACCGCGCACCAACGACGCCGGAGAGGCCATCGAAGTTCAGGGTATGAATTTTGAAGACACCCAAACGCGCCTTTACGATCTACACACCAATCCCGGTCAAACCGTGCCGATTGACGACCCTGCCATAGAATCCAGATTGGTTGCCGAAATGATCCGCCTGATGCGAGCCTGCGACGCGCCGCAAGAAATGTTCGAGCGTTTCGATCTGCACGAGAAGGAAACGTCTGATGCCTGAATTTGTTTCGCCTGATTACGGGCATGTCGATACGTCGTTCACCGTCGCCAAAGCCAGTGCAGTCGCGCTGCGGGTGCCCTGCCCGGTGCCCGTGCAAACCTCGTTTGGCACCATGTACGACCGTCCGGCGGTGTTTGTAGAGCTGACAGACAGCGACGGCAACAAAGGCCTGGGCGAAGTCTGGTGCAATTTCCCGGCCTGTGGGGCCGAACATCGCGCCCGCCTGTTGGAAACCGCGATTTTTCCCGCGCTTCTAGGCGCATCGTTTGACAGTCCTGCCGCGTGTTTTGCGTCCCTGACGGACAGGTTTGCACGACTGGCAATTCAGTCGGGTGAACCTGGGCCGATTGCACAATGCATTTCGGGAATCGACGTGGCCCTTTGGGATTTGGTCGCGCGCCGCGCAGACCTGCCTCTGTTCCGTCTGCTGGGGGGGCACGACGCGACGATCCCGGTTTATGCCAGCGGCATCAATCCGGGCAATGCCGCCAAAACTGTGCAACGCTGCCGCGACGAAGGCTATCGCGCGTTCAAGTTGAAAATCGGCTTTGACCGTCAGGGCGATTTGCAGAACATCCAACAGATATGTGCAGCCCTCGGACCTCAGGACTCCTTTATGGTCGACGCCAATCAGGCCTGGACACTGGATCAGGCCCTGGCGGGTTTGCCCAATCTCGCACCTTACCCGATCAAATGGTTGGAAGAACCCATGATGGCAGATCGCCCGACCGAAGAATGGCAAAAGCTGGCAGACGCATCCTCTATCCCGCTGGCCGCCGGTGAAAACATGATCAATGCGCAGGAATTTGACGACGGGATCACCGGCAATTGCTTTGGCGTCATCCAGCCCGATCTGTGCAAATGGGGCGGGATCAGCGGCGTCTTGCCCGTGGCCCAAAAGATCATCGCCGCAGGCAAACGGTATTGCCCGCATTATCTGGGCGGTGGTGTCGGTCTTGCAGCATCGGCGCATCTGCTAGCGGCTGTCGGAGGGGGCGGAATGCTGGAAATCGACTCAAACGACAACGCATTGCGCGGCGATCTGTTTTCGCCCACCATCACAAACGGGCAGATAACCCTGTCCGATGAAACCGGGCTGGGCGTTGCGAATCGGTTTGCTGTCTTGCTGGCATCAGGCGTAGGCAGGGGGGTGGTCGGATGAGTCTGCCCGAATATGATTTCATCATTGTCGGCTCAGGCTCTGCGGGTTCAGTTCTTGCAAACCGCTTGTCTGCCGACCCCGATTGCAAGGTTTTGGTACTGGAGGCCGGCGGGCAAGATCGGAATTTCTGGCTGAAACTGCCGGTCGGTTATTTCAAGACAATCTATGACCCCCGGTTTTCCCGGGTCTTTGAAACGGAACCGTCCGAGGGTGATGGCCACCGTGGAATTGCCTGGCCACGCGGCCGGATCGTTGGCGGTTCAAGTTCGATCAACGGATTGATTTATATCCGCGGGCAGCACGAAGATTTCGACGACTGGCATTCGCTGGGCGCCCAAGGCTGGTCTTTTGACGATGTCTTGCCGCATTTCAGGCAACTGGAACGCTTTGACGGCGGCGCGGATCGGTTTCACGGGCGCGACGGGGATCTGCCAGTGTCGCGGTTGCGAAATGACAATGCCGCCTGCCGCGCCTGGCTCGCGGCGGCCCAGCAATATGGGTTGCCCGCCAACGATGATTTCAACGGCGAGACCACCCATGGCGTCGGGGCCTACCACCTGAGCATTGGCAGTCGCCTGCGCGCGAGTGCAGCGACGGCCTTCCTGCGCCCCGCCCTCAAGCGGCCCAATCTGACGCTGGTGACAGGTGCGCTTGTCAGCCGCGTCGAGATTGAAAATGGCCGCGCAACAGGTGTGACATGGACCACCCAAGGGCGCAGCCACAGCGCAAAAGCCCGTCGCGAGGTCATCCTTTGCGCGGGCGCGCTGCAATCGCCACAAATCCTGCAACTGTCCGGCATCGGCCCCGCCGCTGTTCTGAAAGAACAGGGCATCCGGGTCTTGCTGGACTCGCCCGAGGTTGGCGAAAATCTGCAAGATCACTACCAAATCCGGCTGCTTCTAAAGCTGAACCAGAAAATTTCGTTGAATGATGATGTGCGCAACCCGCTCAAGCTGGCGCAGATGGGGTTGGACTGGATGCTCAAAGGCACTGGCCCGCTGACTGTCGGTGCCGGTCAGGTGGGCGGCGGAGCCTGCACGAGATACGCCACCCCCGGCCGGCCGGATATTCAGTTCAATGTCATGCCGCTGTCGGTGGACAAGCCCGGAACGCCGCTGCACAGGTACTCGGGCTTTACCGCCTCCTTCTGGCAATGCCATCCCGAAAGCCGTGGCTCGGTGCACATCCAGTCGCCCGATCCGACCATCCAGCCCCGCATAGCGCCGAATTACCTGTCCACTGAACTGGACCGCAATGTCATGGTCGACGGGATCAAGCTTTTGCGGAAAATCCACGCCCAACCGGCCTTTCGTCCGCTTTGGGACGCGGAAACAGTGATCGGTGAAGACCGGCAAACCGACGCGAAAATCCTTGACGCTGTCCGCACCATGGGCGGCACGGTGTTTCACCCTGTCGGCACCTGCCGAATGGGCAGCGACAGCAGCGCCGTGCTGGACCCACATCTACGGGTGCGCGGTGTCGAAGGTCTGCGGGTGATCGACGCCTCCGTGATGCCCAAGATTACATCCGCCAATACAAATGCCGCCACGCTGATGGTTGGCGACAAAGGCGCCAGCATGATCCTGAAAGACGCGCCGCTGCGCAACGCCGTCCTAGCAGAGGAAAAACTGTGATGCCTGCCAACGCACGCCCCAACATTATTCTGATCATGGCCGACCAATTGGCCGCCCATGCCCTAAGCCTGTATGGCAACACGGTTTGCAAGACACCAAACCTTGAACGCCTCGCCGCGTCCGGAACGGTGTTTGAAAACGCCTATTCCAACAATCCCCTGTGTGTGCCCAGCCGCGCATCCATGCTTACCGGGTTATTGTCCCCCGACATCGGCGTGTTTGACAATGCCAATGAATTGCCCAGCTCGGTGCCGACAATGGCGCATTATTTGCGCCACAGCGGCTATTGGACGGAACTTTGCGGCAAGATGCACTTTATCGGGCCGGATCAGGAACACGGGTTCAATCGCCGCACCGTCACCGACGTCTACCCGGCCAATTTCCAGTGGATTTCAGACTGGCAGGCCGGCCCCGCGTTTGTGCCGTCCGGCACCGCCCTGAATGGTGTGGTCGAGGCCGGTCCCTGCATCCGCACAATGCAGGAAGATTATGACGACGAGGTCGAACACGCGGCCATTCAAAGCCTGTATGATCGTGCGCGCGAACCCGACCACCAGCCGTTCTTTCAGATCATTTCCTTTACCAGTCCGCACACCCCTTTCACCGTCAGTCAGGAATACTGGGATCGATATGACGCCCACGACATTGATGAGCCGAGTGTCGGAACGCTGCCGTTCGAGGCGTTGGATTATCACTCCAAAGCACTGTTTTTTGCCCATGGTCGCCACAGGCACAAGGTAACGCAAGCGCATTTGATGGCGGCGCGTCACGCCTATTACGGGATGATTTCCTATATCGACGACAAGGTTGGGCGCATCCTGGATACGCTGGAAAAGACCGGCCAGCGCGACAACACAGCGGTGTTTTTCGTGTCTGACCATGGCGAAATGCTGGGCGAACGCGGCATGTGGTTCAAACAGGCCTTTTGGGAATGGTCTGCGCATGTGCCCTTCATCGCCTCGGTTCCCGGTGTCAAAGGCGGCGGCCGCTGTGACAAGGTGGTGTCATTGGTCGATCTGCTGCCGACATTTCTTGACCTTGCCGGGGCTGACCATCCTGATTTGGCCGGGCAAAGCGTGCTGCCGCTGATGTCCGCGATTTCGGCGCCATGGCTCGATGTCGCAATCAGCGATTATCTGGCGATCGGACCCTGCGTGCCTTGCCGGATGCTGCGCAAGGGACGGTTCAAGCTCATCTATACCCACGGTCACCCGCCGCTGTTGTATGATCTCAATGCCGACCCGCATGAGCGCGCCAATCTGGCCACCGACCCGCAATTTGCCGATGTTCTGGCCGATTTGCAGGCGCTTGCCTTGACCGACTGGGATCCCGAAGCGTTGGCCAGACGCGTGCTGACAAGCCAGCAACAGCGCAAAGTGATCAAATCAACGCCCGGGGCAGCGCCTCAATGGGATTTCATCGCCCGCACAGGCGACGAGGCGCGGTTTGTGCGCGCCCAAGGCGTTGACGCCACCAAAGGCCGTTTGCGTCTGCCACCCGTTCCAGAGGTGCCCGCCGACTGGCCAGAACTTGATAAGGAAACCGTGACCGATCTGATCGCCGGGCGGCGAAGGCTGGACGAGTTTTTGACCTGACGAAAGAAACATATGCTGCCCCCTGCCCCAATATTGCCGAAGGAAACCCAATGCCCGTAGAAATAAAAAACCCAGCAAACCCGTCCGAAATCGTTGGCACCTATCCGACCCTGTCGCCCGATGACGTGCCCGCAATGATGGCCACAGCCCGCGCCGCACAGCGCGTCTGGGCAAAAGTGCCGCAGCCAGAACGCGGTAAGATCGTCGATGCATTCCTCAACGGACTAGAGGCGCGCGCCGAAGATATTGCCCGCGCCATCACCCGTGAAATGGGCAAGGTGATCGGTGAATCACGCGGCGAAGTCGCCAAAGCCCTGGGCGAAGGTCGGGCCACCACCCGCCGGGCCTCTGCGGCCATCGGCGAAATGCTCCCCTCGCAAAAGCCCGGCACGGTGACCTATTCCACCCGCCGCCCACGCGGTGTGATCGTGGGCATCAATCCCTGGAACTTTCCGTTCAGCACCCCCATTCGCAAAACCATCCCGGCCTTGCTTTATGGCAACGCGATGGTTCTGAAACCCTCCATCAGCACGCCGGGCGCGGCCTTTATCATGCAAGAGGTTGCGAATGCGACATTGCCCAAGGGGCTGTTTCAAATCGCTTATGGCTCGGGCAATCTGGGCACCGCTTTGACCGCGGCCAAGGGCGTTGACGCCATCAGCTTTACCGGGTCAGTCCAAATCGGGCGTATCGTGGCCCAGGCGGCGGCGGCAAGTCTGGCCGAGATCAGCCTTGAATTGGGTGGCAAGAACCCGGCGATCCTGAACGACGCCAGCGATCTGGAGGCGGCTCTGGATCAAATCTACATGGCCGCCTTTGCAGTCTGCGGCCAACGCTGCACGGCCGTCAGTCGGGTCATTGTCAGGCGCGCGCTTGAGGCCGAAGTGGTCGCAGGTCTGGCCAAACGTGCAAAGGCTGCCAAAGTTGGCGATGGCCTGGACGGCAGCACAACGATCGGCCCGCTGATGGGCGAAAAAGCCCGCAACGACGTGGCCGGTTTTGTCGACCGCGCCCGCGCTTCAGGGGCAACTGTCGCCGCAGGCGGCACCACAATCGAACAGAACGGCGGCTATTTCTATGCCCCGACGATCCTGTCAAATGTGACTGCGGACATGGAAGTCGCTCGCCAAGAGGTCTTTGGCCCAGTTCTGGCGGTCATACCTTATGACACGCCAGACGAGGCGCTGGATATCTGCAATGACGTCGAATTTGGCCTGTCTGCGTGCCTGTATTCGGAACAAACACCGATGACGGATCGATTCATCGCAGAGGCTGAAAGCGGCATGATCCACGTCAACTGTGGCAGCTTTCCAGAAGACCATGCACCCTTTGTAGGTGTTAAGAATTCATCCCTTGGGGTTGGTGGATCAAATGGGCCCTCCACGATGCATTTCTACACCCAAGAACATACCGTGTTTCGAAAAGGGGTGGTATAAAGGCCTATCTAGTTGGCGATCCGGTGACCGCTGAGTATTGGAGGAGACGAGCGGATTCGAACCACCCGGTCGTTTTTGGTGAAATCCTCGGGAGCG
>JAFMHE010000268.1 GCA_017854675.1 Paracoccaceae bacterium
AGCACAAGCCCAACGTCTATATCGACCTGTCTGGCTGGTCGCCAAAGTATTTCCCTGAGATCCTTGTGCGTTATTGCAATTCGATCTTGAAAAAAAAGGTGTTGTTCGGATCAGACTGGCCGATGATCACCCCCGAACGCTGGCTGGCAGATTTCGCGGACATCCCGATCAAGGACGCGCTTCGCGAAGATATCATCAAGGGGAACGCCGCACGTCTGTTGGGGCTAAGCGAGGGGCCGACCCTAGCCCAAACCGCCTGTACCATAGTGTAAAATAACGGGCACGACGATCTCTTCTTCGTCAATCAGGTGGCGGTCCAGCATCTTGGTGAGGTCTGCAACCGTGCTGTGAAAATCCCCGATTGCGGTATCTTTGGTGCTGGTCGCCTGAAGGGCCGCATTGGCGCGTTCCACGAATGTGTTCAGGTGGCCGTCCAACGCATGATGATCATGGTCCAGCAGTTCAAATGCGCGGGCGATCCGCTTGTCTTTGCCACTAAGCACAGGAAAATAATGGGCGTCTTCGATGCCGTGATGGCCATGTAGTTCTTGCACGAAAGTAGAACCGAGCCGCCCGGTTTCCCACCGGAACTGGTCAAACGCCATGCGGCGGTCCAGCGTTTCTTCGGTCTGGGTATGCAAACGCTCCAGAATACGGCGGAACATCATGTGACGGTCCAGCCAGAACCGGATCAGCCCGTCATAGCCGGGGTGCGCGTCCCAGCCTGCGCGCGGGTAGTCGTGCAATAGAACGCGCAAAGCATCAGGCAGCCCCGTGCGCAGATCAAGCTGCAATGCGTCGCCGGGTGTCGGGTGAACCATGTCGGTGTCTTTCGTTACTAAGGTCGGGATTGGCGCACCAATACTGCGCAGCTTGATCATCGAAAGCATAGCGTCTTGGCCAGCAGTATCCAGCAAGCATAGACAATCATGCCAAGGATTGCGAAGGTTGCTACCTGCCTGCCAAAGCCGAAAAGTCGGACGATTGCAGGTGTTTATGAGGTTATGATCAGGAACGCAGCGATGAAGACCCGAACGCTTGGTAAGAATGGCGCCCACATCCACCCTATTGGGATCGGGGCGATGTCGTTTTCAAATTTCTATGGCACCACCAATGAGGTTGAAAGCCATTCAATACTGGATGCTGCGATGGCCGCGGGCGTCAACCACATCGACACCGCGAATGTCTATGGCATGGGCACATCCGAAAGCGTGATAGGCAGCTATCTGCGTGCCAACCCGGCGGCCAAAGATCATTTTTGTATTGCCACAAAAGGGTCCATTACCCGCAATCCAAACGGGCCGGGCAACGTCTTTAACAATTCTGCGCCGCACCTTGAGGCCGAGCTTGACGGCAGTCTGAGGCGATTGGGTGTTGAGGCTGTCGATCTCTATTATTTGCACCGCCGCGATCCTGATGTACCGATCGAAGAGGTCACCGAAACGCTTGCCGGTTTTGTCAAAGCGGGCAAGATAAAGTCGATAGGTTTCTCCGAGATTGCACCGACATCCTTGCGGCGCGCCCATGCGGTGCATCCGGTCGCGGCTGTGCAGTCCGAATACTCGCTCTCGACGCGCTCGCCAGAGATGGGGCTGCTGCAAACCTGCGCCGAACTGGGCACCGCATTGGTCGCGTTTTCGCCCGTTGGCCGGTCTTTGCTGACCGATACACCGCTCAGCCACGCTGCGGTGCAAGACCTCGCGTTCCTTGTGAACAATCCCCGCTTTATGGAGCCGAATTACACCGCAAACATCGCCGCTGTCGCCCCGTTTCAGGCATTGGCAGCCCAGATGGGGATGTCTGCGGCGGGCCTTGCGATAGCGTGGGTCATGGCGCAAGGGGATCATGTGATCCCGATCCCCGGCACCCGGTCTGTAACGCATTTCACGCAACTTCTTGAGGCCGCAGATCGCGTCTTGAGCGCCGAGGAAATCGCCGCAGTCGAGCGCGTTCTACCCATCGGCTGGGCGCATGGCGAGCGTTATTCAGCGGCGCAATGGTATGGTCCGGAAAAGTACTGCTAAGGCGCAGAACCGGGCGGAACCATGAAGTTCTCAAAAAAGGCAATAAGCTGCGCCGTCGCATCCAGCGGCAGAACTTGCGCGACGAACTGATCCGGGCGCACGACGATCAGCGCCCCTTGCGTCCGGTCAATGCCGCGATGATCAAAGATGTCGGGTCCGTGCTTTAGATCAGGGCAGAACGCCTTTTCATAATCAATCAACCCAAAGCGCCCCTTGGCGGGGCGCAGCAATGCAGGCAAGGCATTGACGTTCATGTCTTGATGGCTGGCCTGAAAGACGGCGCGCAGATCAAACACACTGTCGATGTCTTGCGTGTCAGACCTGTAGCGGCGGAATGGGCTTTGGGCGTCGTTCGCCAGAAAACCGGCAAGCTGTGCAATGGCACCATCTGGCTGGCCAATGTCCCCCATCGGTGCGAATGCGATCAACCGCCAGCGGCCGTCGGCCAGCAAGGTATGACCCAGATGCAGCGGCAGCGCATCGGCCAGCCGGATCACGGGGGCAGAATGGAACCGCTTTCCCACCGTCAGCCCCTTTGCCAGATTTTGATACCGGTCATCGCCGGTTATCAGGGACGGATCATATCGTGTTTCAACACCGGCAGTGTAACGCCCGTGCTTCTGGAAATAGCGTTGAAACTGATCTTCTTCGGCAGCATTTTTGGGTTTGGCGCTGAACAGGCGCGCCATATCGCGGTCAAAGTCGATCAGCTCTTTTGCCTTGGCTTGGCGTTCTTGGGAATAGGTTTCCAGCAGCGCAGGGGCCGCTTGATTGCGCAGCACCGCGGCCAGCTTCCAGCCCAGATTAAAAGTATCCGCCATCGACACGTTCATGCCCTGACCTGCCTTTGGGCTGTGCGTGTGACAGGCGTCACCTGCGATAAAGATGCGCGGCGCCCGGGTTTGATCCTGCGTGCCTGCCGCGTCATCAAAAACATCGCAGACCCGTTGCCCTATCTCATACGCTGACCACCAAACCACATCTTTCACATCCAACGTGTAGGGCGCGAGGATCGACTGCGCCTTTGCGATCAGGAACGCGGGTGTCACGTTGCGGTCCGCCGCGCGTTCGTCACCATGCAGCGCATCAAGCTCGACATAAAGGCGCTCCATATAGCCGCCCTCGCGGGGGATGATCAGGATGCTGCCTTGGTCTGCAGATTGGACCGCGACCTTGAGCCGTATGTCGGGAAAGTCAGTCACCGCCAGAATATCCATCACACCCCAAAGCTGGCGCGCCGCTTCTCCTTGCAGTTTCAGTCCCATCGACCGGCGAACGGCGCTGCGCGCGCCGTCACATCCCACGACATATCGCGCGCGGACCGTCTCGGTCTGGTCTGGTGCTGTCGGGTTCGCAAAAGTCGCGGTGACTGGATAAGAGGGGTCATCTGTGCGGGTCAGGGCCACGAGGTCGCGGTCATAGTCCGGCACAAGGCGGCGCGGTCCGTTGCGCATTTTCTCTAGGTAAAAGTCATGCACGCGGGCCTGATTCAGGATCACATGTGGCATCTGGGAAAGGTCATGTTCAACATCATCAATGCGGTTGCTGCGCACCAATCCCGTCCCATCTGTGTCCGGTCGCCAAAACGCGACCTCGTTGACGCCGTAGCCTTCGTTGATAACGCTGTCGGCAAACTCGAACGCGGCGAACATCTCAATAGATCGGCACGCAATACCGTCTGCTTGCCCGACCTCAAGCGGCCCTGATTTGCGGTCAACGATGCGGGTCGTAATGTCGGGGAACACAGACAATTGCGCGGCAAGGGTCAGTCCCGCAGGGCCACATCCCACGATCAACACGTCGACATCCGATCGTTGGTCCAGATCAGGCGCGGGTGCGCTGTGCGACGGATTGCCCGGCCTATACCCGTTCAGATGATATTGCATGATGACCTTCCAGATGTGGTGTCCAAGGTATGGAACAATGCGAACCTGCTTTGCAATGACCGCGGCGTTTAGGCCGTGTTTGTGCATTGTATAGCTCTAGGCGCGGATCAACAGTTTCCAAATTATGCGTTGCTTAGAAGCACTTTCGGGTACAGGCTGCGCCTATTATGCAGCCGGGCGGTGCCGATAAATGTGCCTTAGCTGCCAAAACGTCCAAAAAAAGACGACACCAACACGTGGAGGATACACATGAAACTGACATCAAAACTGCTCCGGCTTGGGGCAGCGGCCCTGTTTGCGTTTGCAACACCGCTGGCCGCTGAAGACTGGAAACCAAGCGGGCCGCTGACCCTTCAGATCGGCTTTGGCGCGGGTGGATCAACGGACACCATGGGTCGTGTCTTGGCCAATGTGATCGAGGAAAATACTGGCTGGAACATTGTGGTCGAAAACAAACCCGGCGCGGGCGGTGTTGCCATGTTCACGGGCCTGTCGCAGATGCCGCCGCGTGGCAATATCATCGGCATGGGGGTCAGTATTCCTGTTCTTGTCCAACTGGTGCAGCGCGGCGACCAACTGCCGTTCGATGTCGACAGCTTTGACTATCTTGGCACGATTGCCAAAGCGGAGCTGGCCCTGATCGCAACGGGTGACGCGCCTTTTG
>JAFMHE010000039.1:0-6716 GCA_017854675.1 Paracoccaceae bacterium
TCGTGCAGGCGCGTCCCCACTTTGCGCAGGTAGCGGAAACTGTCCTTGCGCGCTTCCCGAAACGCCTGGCGTAAATTGGTGGGCTGTGCTGCGCCGCGCAGCAGATCAAAAAGCGTCTCTTGCAAGCCTATCTCGATAATCGCGCTTAGCCCTGCGTGACCAACGCCATGCAGCAGACAGCGGGTGTATCCGTGCGGTTTAGGCAACAGCGCTTCATGCTTGCGATCAAGGCGGTGCAGTGGATCGTAAAGCACAATATACGCCGCATCATGCCCTTGAACCTGTGCGGTCAAATCATGTTTCCAACCCGTCATTGCGGCCCATTGCGGCCTATAGCGGCGTTCAAACGGAACGGCTTTGGGGTCAATCGAACTTTGCGGTGATACTGCTACAACGCGGTCAGCCTGCACCGTCGCGGCCCCCAGCATCGCGCCGTATCCACCCATGCTGAAACCATAAGTCGTCACAGCGACACCTTGGCCCAGAAAATCCCGACAAGCGCGCATTGCGTCGAAAAAATCATCATTCTGGTGCCAGTCCTCCGCACGATGGAACACGCAAACATGCGCTATGCCCCGCTTGGTAAATGAACGCGACCCCCAGCCCTCTGCCTGCTCTGACGGTGGATAGTCGAAGGGCGGGAAGGCAACCACGACGCGGGGCTGCGCAGATTTGCCAAGCGCACCCATCTGAGGGCCGGAATATTCCAGATGCAAATGCGCACCTGAAAAGATGACATGCCGCACCAGCATGTCGGGCGCTTCACTCATTGGCGGCAAACTTTGCAAGGTCCACTTGCGTCAAGCGGCGCACGCCAACGGTTTTTTCCAGCATATTCTTTGCCAGCCGCAGATACCCCACTTCGCGCAAAACCTTGAGGTTGCGGTAGTGGATCATCCGGATGTCGTTGCCGTGAGGCAAGGGTTCCCCGCGCAGACTGCCGCCCAGAATAAAATGCTGTTCGTCTGGCAGGATGTTCCAATCCAGCCCCGCCGCGCGGATCGCCAAAGGCAGGCTCATCTGATCCAGATAAGGCCGTTTCTTAACCACATCAATTTGGTCGATCTGCTGCGCAAGGCGCATCCATACCT
Source organism: Paracoccaceae bacterium (assembly GCA_017854675.1). Lineage (GTDB taxonomy): Bacteria > Pseudomonadota > Alphaproteobacteria > Rhodobacterales > Rhodobacteraceae > Sulfitobacter. The sequence goes on from JAFMHE010000039.1 coordinate 1,092, forward strand.
GTGCGAATGTTTCGCCTGTGGGCGCAACCGGCCCTTCGGGGAAGACAATCAAACCTGCGTTGAAATAGGGCATCAGCTTGCGCCGTTTTTGCCGCGACAGCCAAATCCGGTCCGCTGGTTTTTCTATCCCGCAAGCGGCATAGATATCGTCCCAGATTTTCTGCCCCGACCAATACATCGACGTGGCGGGTGCTACCGACACATGCCCCTCTTTGAGCATCTCGTCGGATGTGTTGGGCCGAATGAACAACATGTCGGAATCCATGAACGCGGAAAACGCGGTCTCGCGCGGCTCAAGGCAGGCCAGCATCTTGTTGCCATGCGGGTAGGGGGGATCGAACTTGCCTTCGGTTTCTATGGGGCGAATGTCCACGTCCAACGCTTTGTAGATCGCCAATTGTTTGGCATCCATGTCACCGATGGTCGCCTTGGGGCAATAACCAACCAATTTGACCGGCTCATCAAACTGGCACCGGATCGAGGCCGCAAGATAGCAGCCCATGTCCTGATACTTGGGCGGTTCAACGATGAAAAAGATCGTCAGATTTGCGCCTGCCTGATCAGCCATTGCACCCGCTCCGTTTGCCTGTTTCAGTTCGCCGGATCACTGATGCCGCGCTTTTTGTCCCAGCTTCGGAAAATCCGGTGGAACTCGTTTTCCACAATGCCCAACTCAGGCTCTACCGGACGGATCATGCGCAATTGTTCCTCATGGCGGATCGCCTTTTTTACGGACGTAATGCCGGTGTCGTCATGAATGACAAACGCGTCCGGCGTCAGCACGGGACGGATGCCACAAAGTTCTCGGAAATGGGTCATCTTGGCCCCGTCCAGATGCACCGCATCAATGTGACGTTTCGGGTTTTCAATCGCATAGCGCGGTGTCTCGATCAGGGAATGCCCCTTGATGAACTGCACCCGCCCCGGAAAATTGATCTCAAGCCATTTACCAGCGATCTCAACGTAAATCTCGACCGGCGCCCATTGTTTTTGTAGTCGGTCACAAATGTCGACGCCGACGGCTTTCATATCCGGATTTGCCATCAGCATCAGCAGCAAACTATGCCCGCCGTTCACACCAATCTCGAAGATGTGCGAGGAGTTCTGTGCCACGATAAACAGGTTGCGGCGTTTGACTTCCATCTCGGCCTCTGGCTCGGCCTCCCAAAAGTTTTCTTGCATCGAATGATAAAACACATTGCCCTGCAGAACAGCCGGTTCGCCCGCCGCCTCAAGCGCGCGGCGCAGGGTCTGGTTCAGGTCATCCAGCTTTGCTTTCCACTCTTTCGAAGCGATCAGATCGTCATATGTCTTGTGCATGTGTTGTGCCTCAGCCCTGCGTCGATTTATCTATTTTTGGTCAATTCCTGACGCATTCTGGCTATCACACCGCTCAGGCTTTGATAGCGCAAATCAGGATCGGCCAGATATTTGCATTGTTCCTGTGCGCGTTTTGCCATGGCCTGGCAGTCGTCTTGATTGCTGGCGCACCACCCCATGATCCGGCGGATATCCCCCTGATCACGGCGCACCGGCACATAGTGTTCCCATGGCCGGAAATGACACGACGCAAAGGTTTCAAAGTCGCATTCGACCACCAAACCGACACTGCCGCTGTTCATCGTCCAGTAAAAGCTGGACCCGACATCGCTGCCGGGCAGAACGGGGATGTATTTGTATTCCTGAAAGGTTTCGCGCGAAATTTTCGGACGTTCCAGATCGCTCAGGAGTGGTTCATCAGCCAATACGAAACCATCCGAATTCGTATAACCGATGTCGAACCTTGGATCGTCGATCCAGTTTTTCACAAACCTGTAGCGCGGCATCGAAAAAAGCGTGCGTTGCACGGCGTCATCGGCCAACGCACCGGATTTGTGCTTTTGTAGCAAGGGCAACATGCGGATCGGGTTGCGCCCCCCCGGCAGAACACCACGATTGCCCGGGCCACCCCGCCATACCGCTATGTCCTTTTTATCAGCCCAGGCGACGCGGTCAGGATCAAGCCCGCCCAGAAATTCAGGATCGTCCAGATCGTGATACTGGGGCAGGGGCCACAACACATGACCGGTGGCCTTGCTGACCTTCCGGTTGAACGACAGCACCGGTGCGGCGGTCCCGTCGGGCGTGATCATATTGCGCGCGCGGTGGTCCTGCATGTCGATCAGCATGTCAAAATCGGCACCCGCATCCAACGCCGCCTGCAATGCAAAAACAGCTTTCCCCTCGTTCTTGACCTTGGGGTTCGTGACCTGCCATCGCGGTTCACCTGCGGGCGCTTCTTGCCATCCATTTGCCGCCATTGGCGCCTGTGCGGCATGATCCCAGAGCAAAGACATGTTGCTGGATGCCCGTTGCGCATAGGCAAACGCATCCGCTGTCGCGGACATGCTGAACGCCGACAGCGCGCCCAATTGGTGCGCGATTGAGGTTTCCACAAATTCGGCGCTCGTGCCCATATGTCGTGCTTTGCCCGTGATTTACGAAGTATCGCCATTCGGCAACAATCCGGTGCGTTTTTGGTTATTATCTTGGAAATAATAGGCTATTCCAACAAAATGAGGCAACCGCTTAAAGCACACCCGCGCATCTAATGCGCAGGATTTGTTAGAAAATAGCTGCGTCCGATGATCATTTGACGGATGGTCCTGCGCATTTGGGAAAAGGGTCGGCATGGCGATCGGGAATGAGAAAACGCTCATGTTGACCGTGATGCGCAACGAGGGGCCCTATATCCTCGAATGGCTCGCGCATCATTTCACCCTTGGCATTGACGACCTGCTGATCTTTACCAACTTTTGCACCGACAACACCGACCGGATACTGGACCGTCTTGAGGTGCTGATGCCGCACCGGGTCAAGCACCAGCCGAACCCGAAAGTAATGTTTCCCAAGCAGGGGCTTTGGCACATCATGGCACTGCGGTTTGCGGGTCATTTCGGGCGCTACAGGGCGGCGGATTGGCTTTATATCACCGACGCGGACGAATTCCTGAACCTCAAACGCGGCATCACAAATCTGGATGAATTCTTTGACGCGGCAGGCCCTGCGGACGCGGTTTCCTTTACCTCAGTCGCGTTCAACAGCAATGGGCACAAGGCGGCCAGCACGGACCTCGTGACCAAACGGTTCACCCAGACGACCACGGATTTCAAAGCAGCCGCCAAAGCAAATGAACCAGCCTACACCGCCGTTAAGACCCTGTTTCGCAATACCATCGCGGGCCACCGCCGTCCGCACCGCCCTGTGACCAAAGGTTTCGCCGAAACCGGTGCCACATGGATCAACGGCGCAGGCAAACCCATGCCCGCCAATTGGATCGACAGCGGCAACAAGGCGATTGAGGGCAACGGCACCCGCACCTATGCGCAACTGAATCATTACGCGATCAAAAGTGCTGCTGAATTCTTGCTCAAGGTGGACCGAGGCGATGCGGTGAACGCCGACCGTCTGGGCGCGTCCGAACAATATTGGGCGCATGCGAACCGCATCGGCAACACCGATAAAACCGGCATGGGCCTATCCGCCGCCGCCCAAGATATGTTCGAATTTTTCCTATCTGACCCCGAACTACGCGAGTTACACGAACAATCGTTTGCCCTGCGAGAGGCACAATTGCAGGATATTCTGAAAACCGAAGGTGGCGAGAAACTGGCCCGCGCTATCGGTTATTTTGACTGATTAGGCGCTGGGCGTCCGGTCAATGACGATGATCTCTGGCACGCTAAGGTCTTCGTTCGGTGCCAGCGATATTTTCTTGGAAGCGACCGCCGCCTTGTGAAAAACCCGCGCTGCATTCTCCAGCAATACGACCCTGCGCGCACTGCCAAAGTTCACTTGCGACAGGACACTCCCCGCCAGTCCTTCATAGCTGATGCGCACCACATGTGGCTTTACCTGTGCGATGATCGCATTGACGGCAGAGACGGTCTTGGCGGGATCATCTTCAAACATCAGCTTGGTATTCGACTGCTCGAACCGGGCCCCAAAATCCAACCCGTTGTGGGCAATGATGCTGTCTGCAATTGCCCTGCGCGACGCGTTGTCTTCTTGTGCCACAACACTTGATTGATCCTGCAAACTACACAGATACAACGACAGAAAATCCACACCGGATCCCAGATCCAGCACCCGATCCCCGTTCTGCACAACCCTGTCCGTGCGCCGCGCCAGTTTGCGCTGGTACTTGCCGCGCATCACCTTGTCGAGCGCGGAGGGCGAAAACACCCGCACATCCGCAGGCAGGTCAATGCCGTGGTTCGTGACCCAATCCACCGCTGTCTCAACCGAAACATCAATATCACCGGCGACAAACCCGTCGCCCCCTTCGGTCGTGTCCCGAAACTCCGGCGACGGCTTGGTGCGGCGTTCTTCAATAGGGCGTTCTGCGTTGTCTTTTTCGACCCGGCTCATCAGCGCCTTGATCTCGTCGGGGTCGCGGGCTTTGGGCGGTTTGGCCTCCACCTGCGTAATAGGCACTTTGCCCGCCTCGATGAGTCCCGCTTTCAGCTCTTCATAGGCATCCGTCTTGCGATATTCATCCAGCCGCGCCTCAACCCGTTCAAGTGCCGCGTAATGCAGCTTTGACAACACCGGATCGGTCAGCAGTTCGTCCATGATGGCTTTGCGCCGCGCCACATAACGCAGGATTTTGTCGTCGCGCACCTCATTGCGATCCTGCAGCGCCCAATAGTCGGAATTGTATTTGTCTTTCTTGTTGTTCACGTTGCCGCGGAATTTGCGGATCGCATAGCTGTCCACCGACTTGACCGCGTAATGGTTCAACTGCGCCCATTGATACCCGACCGTGCGCCGGATCGACCGCCAGCCGCGAAATTTGAAATAGTCTTCCATCGGCAAACCGGAACCGTTCAGCCATTTGACCGTGTCGGGAAATTCCGTCTCAAGGTGCCGGTTCTTGATCGACGGGCGGTGGATGCCCAGCTTCCAATACTCATGGTCAAACTTGAAGAACGTCTTGACGCCCCAACCCTTGTTCCATGTCGGCGGGGCGGCATAAAGGTACTGCTCGCTCACCGGATCGCGGCTCCAGTCCACCACACCGCCAGACCCGAAAATCCGCCATGTGATAATGATGCCATTGGCATCGCCCGCCGCATCCAGCAACGGATCAAGAGTACCATCGCCGTAGTTGATGCACAGGAATTCATCCGCATCAAACATCAACACCCAATCAGCGTCCCGCACCACAGGTTCCGCCTGCGCGTGCTTCATCGCGGACGGTTGCGGTTTGATCCCTTCGGGAATGTCGTTGCGCCGGTGATAGCCCAGGCCCAACTCTTCGAGCCGGATCAGCATATCGTCGGTGCCATCCGAACAATCGTTCGTATAAACAAGGATTTTGGTGAATCCGATCGCCAGATGATGGGCGTACCATTCCAACAGGAACGGCGCCTCGTCCTTCATCATCGAGATGGCCAGCAGCTTTCCATGCGGGCTTATGTGCGGCTTTAGCTTGATCGGATCAGGCCCTTTTGCCCGTCACCGCAGCGCCTGTGCGGGGTCGATCCCGACCTGTTCACACATCCGCGCGGCATATGATCCCGGAAATGGCGCGTTCTTTTCCCACCATGGTTTCGTGCCGTTTGTGTACAGATGCACCGACAG
>JAFMHE010000039.1:7053-16586 GCA_017854675.1 Paracoccaceae bacterium
CCAGACAGCCCATGACGGCCAAAGATATATTCGGCATCCTCGGGAAAGGGGCGGTGACAGAACGCATCGCAATCAATCCAGATCGCGCCGGTTTTCTGGATCATTTTGTAGCGAAAAACGTTGGACAGGAACGACGCGCTCGTCGCCTCAACCAATGCGCGGTCCAAACTCATGATCTCGGACGCGGGGCGCACTTCGATCCCGTCGGGCACATTGGTGACCGTGTCGGCGCAATACAGGATCGTTTTGTGACCCTGAACCACATGCGACATCAGGCACAATTGATTCAAATAATGTAGTTTTTCGCCAATCCAAAGGGAGGCGACGGGGCGTCGCTCACTCATACTGCTGTCCTCTTATGCGACACATTTTCTGTGTTCGTTTCGCGCTATTCATACCGCATGCAGAGGCCGTTTGTAAACAGAATTGGCAGTGGCCAGATTGACTTGCGCCCCCTCGCGTGTCAGAAATTTTAGGATATTTCGCAATATGTTGGACCTTATCCGTGACATTTCTGGCCGTGACCTGCATGCGAAACGAGGGGCCGTATTGCCTTGAATGGATCGCGCATCACCGGGCTGCGGGCTTCACCGATTTCCTGATTTTCACCCATGATTGCACAGACGGGCTAGGCCAAATTCTGGACCTTGTTCCGGGCATTTCGCATGTTCCGTTCGAGCCGGCGCCGGGCAAATCCGTCCAATGGCGCGCGATGCAGATGGCCGATAAACACCCTTTGATGCGCAGTGCCACATGGGCGATGTTCTTTGATTGCGACGAATTTCTGTGCCTTGATGCGCCAATGTCCAACCTGACCGACCTGATCGCGTCGGTTCCCGAGGGGACGGACGCCATCGCGCTGCCGTGGCGGTTGTTCGGGTCATCGGGTCTGGTTGACTGGACCCCGGGTGGCACGCTTGACCGGTTTACGATGGCTGCGCCTGATCCGTTTTTCTTGCCAGCGGGACATTTCTTTAAGGCCCTGTTTCGCGTCGATAAATTCCAGAAACTTGGCGTTCACCGCCCAAAGAACAAGAAGGCCACGCAGCCAAAATGGTCTCTTGCCGGCAGCGCAGCAGCCCCCGATAGCTTTGAAACAGACGACAAACGCATCAACCTTTTCGGCCTTTTAACAGTACCGGCCAAAGCCCGCCTTAACCATTATTCCACGCGTTCCGTGACAGAGTTCATGATCAAACGCGCACGCGGATTGCCCAATCGTCAAACCAAGAAAATCGACCTTGGGTATTGGGCGGAACGCAACTTTAACACCGTCCATGATGATGCCATCCAGCATATGCTGCCTGCAACACGTTCAGCCCTGCAAACGCTCTTGAACATCGACGGCATCCAAGCCGCGCAAGACAGCAGCGTCGCCGCCCACCGCACAATTTTTGACCAACTGATGACAGCGCGCGATACCGTCATGCTTTTCCTGCACCTGTCCATGCTTCAAGGCAGTGCCGCACCGCAGATGGACCTGATCAAAACGCACCTTGCCCGCCTGCAAAACGTGACGGGTTGACCGCACCTACCCGTGAAACGCCGCCACTGTTTTGAGCGTGGTGAACCCGTATAGCGCCTCGAACCCCTTTTCACGCCCATGACCTGACAATCCGGTGCCGCCAAACGGCAATTCCACACCGCCGCCCGCACCGTAATTGTTGATGAACACTTGCCCCGCGCGCAGTTTTTTCGCCATCCGCATCTGCCGTGCACCGTCTTTTGTCCAACAACTGGCCACCAGCCCGAATTTGGTGCCATTTGCGATAGCAACGGCGTGATCCTCATCCTTGAACGGAATGACCACCTGCACTGGCCCAAAAATCTCGTCCTGTGCCAGCGTATGCTCAGGCGCAACGCCCGCAAAAAGCGTCGGCGCGACATAGGCACCGCCCGCGGGCGCATCCGCCACAATACTGCCCCGCGCCGCAATCTCCAGATCCGACCCCTGTGCAATAAACCCGTCAACGATCTCTTTTTGGCGGTTCGACACCAGCGGCCCGACATTCAGATCCGCCAGCGCAGGTCCCGTCTGTAAACCGCGATACCGGTCGGCCATCTTGCTCAAAACCTCTTCATACCGGCTTTCATGCACCAAGATCCGCGAGGACGCAGAACAGGTCTGCCCCGCATTCTGGATGCCCGCGTTCACCAAAAACGGCAGCGCTGCATCCACATCCGCATCTTCAAACACGACTTGTGGTGACTTTCCGCCCAACTCAAGCGTCACTGGCACCACATGCTCTGCCGCCACCCGCTGAATCAATTTACCCACGCCAACGGAACCTGTGAAACTGATGTGCTGCACGCCGGGATGCGCGGTCAGCGCCGCACCCGCTTCGGCACCAAGGCCCGGGACCACATTCAGCGCCCCGGCGGGAAGCCCCGCCCGCATCGCCAATTCACCGAACGCAAGTGCAGTCAAACAAGCCTCTTCTGCCGGTTTCAAAACACAAGCGTTGCCCGTTGCCAAAGCGGCCCCCACTGACCGCCCAATGATCTGCATCGGGTAATTCCACGGAATGATATGGCCCGTGACGCCATGCGCCTCACGCAACGTATAGACGGTGTAACCGTCCAGATAGGGTATCGTTTCGCCATGCAGCTTGTCTGCACTGCCTGCATAAAACTCCATGTAGCGCGCCAAAGCGATCACATCCGCTCGTGCCTGCGTCAGCGGTTTGCCCACATCCAGCGCCTCAAGTTGCGCCAAGGCATCGACGTTTTCCAACACCAACTGCCCGATCCGCGCCAGAACACGCCCGCGTTCCACGGCGGTGCCCCGCCCCCAATCCCCTGCCAGCGCACCCTGTGCAGCCAGAACCGCCCGATCAATATCATCTGCGTCCCCGCGTGCGATGTCACACAGCGCGGTGCCATCAGACGGATTGGACAAAACCAACCGCGCACCATTAGCCGGGGCAACCCAGTGGCCTGCGATCAAACATTGGTCAGGGGCAATGCCCAAAGCGGTAAGGGTCATCGGAAACTCCAATCAGATTGAATGCCTGAGCGCAGACATTGTTCACCCAATCAGAGGGGTTTACGGATCAAGTTTCAACCCTTTCGGTGAACCGAATGCCTATTGATGGCGTGCTCTTCGCGATTGAGCATTCAAAGCTTAACGCCTTTGCCCAATGCCGTATCCTGCATAAGTGTCGGGCAGCAGTTTTCGGTATCGCCCGTGCCGTCCTTTCAGCGCTACCCGCATGCAGTGTTTTGTACCGTCTAAGCGGTGCTGAGCCGCCGACCGTTCAAGTCATCCTCTGACTGATAGGGTAAGTTCGTGGCCAAAAGGTTAAGGCCCCTTCAAATCCGGCCAGGTATCGCTCAGCCGGTAGCCCTCTGGCCACGGATCATCAGGGTCCAGCATGTGTTGATGTGTGCCGGTAATCCATGCACGGCCGGTGATTTCGGGGATGATCGCAAGTGTGTTGCCCAACGTGGTGGTTTCCGCGATCCGCCCGTGAAATTCCGAGTTGATGATAGAGCGGGCGGTGAACGTTTCGCCCACCTGCATCTCGCCGCGCGCATAAAGCAGCGCCATGCGTGCAGAAACCGCGGTGCCAGTGGGGGAGCGGTCGATTTTGCCCGGTTGAATGGCGACGGCGGCAGATGTGGTCAGGTGCCTGCCGTCGCGGGTGATTGGTCCGGCAAAAAGGCAGAACGAAAAATGCGCCCAGTCAGGATTGGTCGGGTGGCGAAAGACAAGCTGCGCGTTAGCGGCGTTGGTGATGGCCACGCCCAATTCCGCCAGCGCTTTGGCCTCGGACGCGACCAATTCGAACCCAAGGGCCGTCGCATCAACCACAACAAAGCTATCGCCGCCAAAGGCGGTATCGACCGTGATTTGTCCGATCCCCGGAACATCCAACGGCACACCGATTTCACCCGCAAAAGACGGCAAATTGCGCACTGTGATCCGTTCCGCCTTGCCGTTGCGGCAGTCTGCACGCACGCGCACCAGACCGCCGGGCGCCTCAAGCACCATTTCGGTCACGGGCTCTGTCATCGGGATGATCCCGCTGTCCAGCAAAACGGTTGACACACAGATCGAATTTGATCCAGACATCGGCGGCGTGTCTTCAGGCTCCATAATGATCCAACCCATCTGGGCCTCGGGATGCACCGGTGGCACCAGCAAATTCACGTGCCGAAACACCCCGCCGCGCGGTTCGTTCAGCATGAAATTGCGCAAGGTCTGATCTTTGGCGATCCATGTGCGCTGCTCCCACAGGGTCTTGCCCGGAGGGGGCGCCACACCGCCAACGATCACATCGCCAACCTCGCCTTCGGCATGGCAGGACACGACATGAATCGTTTTGCTGCTGCGCATGCTAGATGTCCTTTAGTAAACGCAAGGCGTCATAGATGGCAGCGTGGGTGTTTCGTGCCGACACGGCATCGCCAATGCGGAACAGTTGAAACGTGCCGTTACCATTGCGCATAATTGTTTGCGGTTGACCTTTGGTCAGTGCGTCATAATCAACCTCACCTCCATTGGATGAGTGTGCTTTGAGGTCGAAATACAACCCGTCCAGCGGCATGGTGCCATAGTTCACAACGACCTGATCGACCTCGACGTCATAGGTGTGATCGCTGTAATCAGTGCCAATCGTGGCGGTCAGTTTATTGCCACTGCGCAGGACCCCCATCAATCGACGCGTGACCGTAAATGTCACGTCCTTGTCTTGTAGCGACCGCATGTAAGGCACCAGGTTCATCGCCATGACGTCGGGCGAAAACGTGCGATCAGGCGTCATTATCTCTACTGAAGCCCCTGCATTCGCCGCGATCTCGGCCGCTTGCAACGCGGGATGATCACCACTTTCATCATAGATCAGAACCTTGGCCGCAGGTTTCACATCGCCCGAGATAATATCCCACGCAGACACGACATGCGCCTGTTCACCATTCTGTTCAAACAGTTCCAGGTTCGGCAACCCACCAGTTGCGACAATCACCACGTCGGGCCGCAAGTCGGCTACATCACCTGGCTCGGCCCATGTGTTGAAATGGAACGTCACATCCCGCGCTGCACATTGCGCCATACGCCAATCAATGATCCCGATCATCTCGCGGCGCCGTGGCGATTGCGCGGTCAACCGCACTTGCCCACCCGGCTCGGACGCGGCCTCGAACACGGTCACATCATGGCCGCGCTCTGCAGCGACCCGCGCGGCCTCTAGGCCCGCTGGGCCAGCACCGATGATCACAACCGTTTTCCGGGTCGTAGCCACCGGAATATCGTGCGGCATCGACAATTCGCGACCGGTGGCCGCATTGTGGATGCACAATGCATCGCCCGCCTGATAGATCCGGTCAAGGCAGTAGGTCGCACCAACGCAAGGGCGAATGTCCTCTTCTCGCCCTTCGATAATTTTGCGCACGATATGCGGATCTGCCATGTGGGCGCGGGTCATACCAACCATATCCAGCAGCCCCGCTTGCACGGCATGGCGTGCGGTTGCCACATCCGGAATGCGCGCAGCATGGAATGTCGGCATGCCCGTCGCCTTGCGCACCTCGCCTGCAAAATCCAAATGTGGTGCGGATTTCATGCCTTGAACAGGGATCAAGTCTGTCATCGCCGGATCAGTGTGAATGCGGCCCCTGATGACGTTCAGGAAATCAATCTGGCCTGTCGCGGCGATGCGTTTGGAAATCTCCAGCCCTTCGTCATGGGTGATGCCGCCCTTTTGCGCCTCATCCGCAGTATAGCGCAAACCAACGATGAATTCGGCGCCAACCCGCTTGCGGATCGCTTCAACCACATCCAGCGGGAACCGCATGCGGTTTTCTAGCGTATCGGCACCATACGGGCCTGTCAGATCATTGGTCAGCGGCGACCAGAATTGGTCCAGCAAATGCCCGTAAACCTGCAATTCGATACCATCCATGCCACCCGCTTGCATCCGTTCGGCAGCGTCGGCAAAATCGCTAATGATCCGGTCGATATCCCAATCCTCTATCAGTTTGGGAAATGCGCGGTGCGCAGGTTCGCGGTGCTTGGAGGAAGACACCGAAGGCAACCAGTCGCCCTTGTCCCATGTCGTGCGGCGCCCCAGATGGGTCAACTGGATCATCACCGCGCAACCGTGTTCGTGCACCGCGTCCGTCAGGTTCTGGATCCACGGAACAACCTCGTCTTTGTACGCAAGGATATTGTTAAACACTGGCGGGCTGTCACGGCTGACGGCAGCCGACCCCGCCGTCATCGCAAGGGCGACACCCGCCTTGGCGCGCTCGGCGTGATAGGCGGCATAGCGTTCCTTGGGCATGCCATCTTGCGGATAGGCGGGTTCATGACTGGTCGTCATAATCCGGTTTCGCAATGTCAGGTGTTTAAGTTGGAAGGGCTGAAGCAAGGGGTCGTTGGACATCTGGAAATCCCTCCGGGGGTCGCGCGTTATCTGACATGGCTGTCAAGCGAGCATTTCCCCAATTGACACACCTGTCAAGTTCATTAGAAAAAGCGGTATGAAAACCGCCCCAGCCAAGCGAAACCGCGCCTCCAGAGAGGTCTGGCTTACTGCGGCATATGAAATTTTCGTTGCCGACGGGATCGAAGCCGTCAAGATCATGACACTGGCCAAAACACTCAACCTGACGCGCACAGGGTTCTATTGGCACTTCAAAGACTTGTCAGACCTGCACACTGCGATCATAGATATCTGGCAAACCCGTAATACCGGCGTAATCCTGGACCGATGCGCCGCCCCCGCACGCAGCCTGTGTTCAGCGCTCTTCAACCTCATTGATTGCTGGATTGATGATACGCTTTTTGATGCCCCGCTTGACCTTGCGATCCGAAATTGGGGGCGCAATGACGCGAACTTGCAGTCATTGATCGACCAGTCAGACCGCAAACGCCTGAACGCGGTCAAATCCCTCTTTGAACGCTTTGGCCGCACAGGTGACGCCGCCCACTACCGCGCTTTGACCGTCATTTTGACCCAGACCGGATATTATTCAATGCATATGAGCGAGCCGCGCCTTCAACGGGCGATTGCCGGGTGTCGTTATGTCGAAATTTTTGCAGGCGAACCCCCAAGCCAATCCGAAGTCGAGGCGTTTCTGAAACGCCACCGCTGAACCGACCTTGCCCGTCCTGCTATACCGAACGGAAACAACGCGCCGGACAAACCCCCTTGTAGTCAAGGGTTTATAAACATTTCAGGGGGTTAACATGGTGCTGTAGGGGAGGATTGAACTCCCGACCTCGTCATTACCAATGACGCGCTCTACCACTGAGCTACTACAGCATTGTTGCGTCGGCTGATTAGCGGCAATCCCAATATGGTGCAAGCCTAATCTGGACCCTTCCAGACAGCTACGCTAGACAGGGCGCATGTCAAAAGAAACAGGTCAAAATCCGCCGCGCAGTCAGGCCGCAATCCGCGAGGATCGCTTGAAAGCTGCGCTGAAGGCGAATATGGCGCGACGCAAGGCACAAAGCCGCGCGCGCACCGCGCCTGCGCAGGCAGATAAACGGCCGCAAGGGCCATATGAGGAAAGCAGTTAGCATGGATTCCATTCTGGTCAGAGGTGGCAAAACGCTTCATGGGCAAATCCCCATCGCGGGTGCCAAAAACGCCTGCCTCACCCTGATGCCTGCGACGTTGCTCAGTGATGAGCCACTGACGCTCACCAACGCGCCGCGCCTCAGCGACATCAAGACGATGACCCAATTGCTTGGCTCGCTGGGGGCCGAAGTTACGTCAATGCAGGGCGGGCAGGTGCTTGCTGCGTCATGCCACGGCACGATTAACACGCGCGCCGAATACGATATCGTGCGCAAGATGCGCGCGTCCAATCTGGTACTTGGCCCGCTTTTGGCCCGCGAAGGCCACGCCGAGGTTTCTTTGCCGGGCGGCTGTGCCATCGGCGCGCGCCCGATGGATATCCATACGGACGGTCTCACGAAAATGGGCGCAGAAATTGACCTGCGCGACGGCTATCTGCACGCCAAGGCCATTGGCGGCCACCTCAAGGGCGCGGTTATTGATTTCCCCTTCGCCTCTGTCGGGGCGACCGAAAACATCATGATGGCCGCCACCTTGGCCAAGGGCACCACCGTCATCAACAACGCCGCGCGCGAACCGGAAATCGTTGATCTGGCAACTTGCCTGCGTGCAATGGGTGCCCAGATTGACGGGGATGGCACCTCGCGCATCGAAATTCAGGGCGTGGACCGTTTGCACGGTGCCACCCACCGTGTTGTGACCGACCGGATCGAACTGGGCACCTATATGCTGGCACCGGCCATCGCCGGGGGCGAGGTTGAATTGATCGGCGGTCGCATCGACCTGCTGGCGGCGTTTTGCGAAAAACTCGACGCGGCAGGCATCTCGGTGACGGAAACCGAAAACGGGCTAAAGGTCAAACATGACACCGGCCGCACCAAAGCAGTGAACGTTACCACAGAACCTTTCCCGGGCTTCCCCACGGACCTCCAAGCGCAAATGATGGCGCTTTTATGCACCGCGACGGGCACTTCTGTCCTTGAGGAAAAGATCTTCGAGAACCGCTTTATGCATGCGCCCGAACTGATCCGCATGGGCGCGAACATCGACGTACATGGCGGCACTGCAACAGTCACCGGCGTTGACAAACTCAAAGGCGCCCAAGTGATGGCCACAGATCTGCGGGCGTCAGTGTCGCTGATCCTTGCAGGGCTGGCGGCAAGCGGAGAGACCAGGGTCGCCCGCGTCTATCACCTTGATCGCGGATACGAACAGGTTGTGTCGAAATTCTCTGGCGTTGGCGCAGACATTGAACGGATAACAGACTCATGAGCGCGGACAGCACCCCGGACGACGCCCGTTTTGAAGATGGCCGCGAAGCCCCGTTGAACCTTGGCGCATTGGACGCGGATGATCTGAACGTCCTGTCGTCCTTGGCTCAGGACGCAGTATTCCCGGCCTCTGAAATGCGCTGGGACCGCAAGGCGCGCCGCTTTGCTTTGCTGCTGAACCGGATGCGCTGGGAGGACGCGGGCAAAACCCGTCATGCTCCCGAACGCGTCCAGTCAGTGCTGAACTTTGACACGGTAACAGCCATCGCCAGCCAAGGCGTGCCAAAAGGCGACGCTGACACCATCCTGTCCTTGCTGAACATCACCTTTGAGCAAACCGATGCCCCTTCAGGCTACATCCACTTAACCCTCGCAGGTGACGGCGCAATCCGCCTCAGCGTGGAGGCGATCGACGCCACCCTGAAAGACGTCACAAAACCTTACAAAGCCCCGTCCGGCAAAACGCCCAACCACCCGGACTAGGCCCGACACCCCCTTTCTTTTTGGCCCTAAATATTTCCGCCGGAGGCCAAAAACTCTTCTGGAGCACCGTAAAAATGCCCATCACCCTGTCCTATGGTTCCCCGGATTTCGAGGCAGCTTTCAACGCTCTTCTCTCCGCCAAGCGTGAAGACAGCCCCGATGTGGACGCCACCGTGGCGGACATCATCGCAGACGTGCGCGCCCGTGGTGACGCGGCGGTCATTGACCTTACCGCAAAATTTGACCGCAT
>JAFMHE010000039.1:16809-20319 GCA_017854675.1 Paracoccaceae bacterium
GGGCTGGCCAGCTATCCCAGTTCGGTTCTGATGAACGCCATCCCCGCCAAAGTTGCAGGGGTCCAGCGTCTTGCCATGGTCGTGCCGACCCCTGACGGTATCCTCAACCCGCTTGTCCTTTATGCGGCGCATGCTGCCGGCGTTGATGAAATCTACCGCATCGGCGGTGCGCAAGCTGTTGCTGCCCTCGCATATGGCACCGATACCATCGCGCCTGTGGATAAAATCACCGGCCCCGGTAACGCCTATGTCGCCGCCGCCAAACGCCGTGTTTTCGGCAAGGTCGGCATCGACATGATCGCGGGTCCGTCCGAAATCCTCGTCATCGCAGACGCAGACAATGACCCTGACTGGATCGCACTTGACCTGCTGTCTCAGGCCGAACATGACCCGTCGGCGCAATCCATCCTGATCACCACTGATGCGGCATTCGGCGTGGCCGTCTCGAACGCAGTGGACAAACGCCTCGAAACGCTGGAGCGGCGCGAGATCGCGGGTGCCAGCTGGCGCGACAACGGTGCAATCATCGTGGTTCCGGACCTTGGCATCGCGGCAAGCCTGTCCAACCGCATCGCCCCCGAACACCTTGAACTCTGCGTCGCAGACGTCGACGCGCTGAGCGCCCAAATCACCCATGCTGGCGCAATTTTCCTCGGCCAATGGACGCCAGAGGCGATCGGCGATTATATCGGCGGCCCCAACCACGTCTTGCCGACAGCCCGCTCCGCGCGCTTTTCCTCCGGCCTCTCGGTCCTTGATTTCATGAAGCGTACTACGCTTGCGCGCATGACACCCGACGCTTTGCGCGCCATCGGCCCCTCCGCGGCGCGTCTGGCATCCTCCGAAAGCCTTGAGGCACACGGCCTGTCTGTGACCGCGCGACTGGACAAGCTGAACCGCTGATGGAAAACGTCCACGTCTCCCCCCGCAAGCTCTTTACCCCATTGGGGATAGGCATCGCGATTCACAGACTGCAATCCGCGCCCCCGCCGACAACGCACCACGGCTTGACCTGACGGCCCCTCCATTGCCTAAACGCTGGCCATCGCGTATTCCCCCAACCAATAGTCCCCGTAACGAATGCACGCCTATGTCCTGTATCACCCATATCTCTCTTGATGACGCCAACCTGCCGCCTCCAACGCCCGAGATTGAGCAAGAGCGCAAAGTCGCTGTTTTCGACTTGCTGGAAGACAATACTTTCGTCCTGCCGTCCCGCGATGACCGGCCTGTGCCCGCGGGTCCCTACCACTTGGGCCTGTCGATTCGTGACAAACGGCTGGTATTTGATGTGGAAACCGAAACGGCTGAAAAAGCCGCTGAATTCCACCTTTCCCTCGGTCCGTTCCGCCAAGTGGTCAAAGACTACTTCCAAATCTGCGAATCCTATTTTGATGCGGTCAAGAAACTCCCGCCCAGCCAGATCGAAACCATCGACATGGCCCGCCGTGGTATCCACAACGAAGGCTCTCGTGTTTTGCAGGAACGGCTTGAAGGCAAGGCAGAGATTGACATCGACACCGCGCGCCGGTTGTTCACGCTGATCTGTGTCCTTCATTTCGGCGGATAAATGACCGAAAACCTTCCCCAGTCGGTGCTGTTTTGCTGTGATCACAATGCGGTCCGCTCGCCCATGGCCGAAGGCATAATGAAGAAATTTTACGGCACCGATACCTATGTCCAATCGGTCGGGGTCAAGAACGATCTGGAAGTTGACGGTTTCTCTATCGCCGTTTGCGCCGAAATGGACGTTGAACTGGCCCGCCACCGTTCGCGCAGTTTTGACGAGATGGAGCAGTGGGGCGATGACCTGTCGTCGTTTGACCTTATCGTGGCCTTGTCGCCGGCCAGCCAGCGCCGTGCGCTGGAACTGACGCGTTACTTTCACCTTGATGTGGAATACTGGCCCATTCTGGACCCAACGGGCCTTGGCGAAACCCGCGAGGCAAAGTTGGTGCAGTTCCGCGCCGCCCGCGACCAGATCGCCGGTCGTCTGATTGACCGTTTTGGCCCCCCGTTACAAACCACCTAGCCGATTTCAGATACTGGAAACTTTCAAAGGTTCCACCCGTTTTCTTACAAAGAAAACATCATCGAACTCAGGTTCCCGAACAGATTGCCTCTGCGGTTTGACCGTAGGCTTTCCACGCCGCCCAAAACCGCTTGTTACTGGCATTGCTGGACTGGTTCTGACGCACTTCCTGCAACGCATGGGGATCCTTGAAATATTTTGCCCCGCGGCGCTGATCTGCTGCTGACAATTCCCGGTTCGCTACCGCCTGCACACATCCACAGCGCGCACGCGATGCCGCCTTGCGCCCCTGCGCCTGACAGGCCTTCTGGATCGGTCCGCTTGCAAATTGCACCGATGGCGCGCCCGAGTTTGCGTACCGCGATCCCCCGCCGCAAGACGCCAAAGCCAACACGGCCACAAGAGCCAGAGAAATACGTATCATTGCGACTGCCTTTGTCTGGACCGATGGGTTTGCCCCTTGGTGGCCCTTTGCTGCTTTGGTTTACTATGCCGAATTTGTCCGGATGGCGCAAATCACGTTTGAACCACCGACTGCGTCAATTCAGCCGCAGCAAGCTTGCCTCGGCTCTTTTTGCGGTCCGGTAGGCGGTAATCGCGCTCATGTCTGCATCGGTCGTGTCCAATTCTGGAAACAACGCAATAATCTCTTCTCGTGCTTTGGGCAGCACATGTTTCAGCGCCTGATCTCCGGGGTGAAAGCTCTCGCTCCATGCGCCATTCGTGTTAAGCGCCGCATGTGTGTCAAGCATCAGGTGATGATAGACGACATCGCCGTCACGTACCAAACGGACAGTCTGGTCATTCAGCAAGTGCAGGGCAGGGACCAGAATTTCTGAAACGCCAAAAAGCAGCTCTGCCTGCCACCCCTCGATAAGAACACGGTGTTGTTGCGACAAGATCAACGGGACGGTGTTGCCAACTGCGCCAGTGGCAAAAAACACCGGTGCAAAGGATCCAGCACAGATCACGCGCCGTTTGCCGTGCCAGCGGACAATCTGCGCACCGTGGTCGCGTGTCAAAACGGCGTCGCCTATGGCAATATCTTCCACCGCGCGTGGCCCGTCCGGCGTTGCGACCATGGTGCCGGACGCCATGCAGATCGGCGTTGCATAATTGGCGGATTCGAAATCCGGCCCTTCAAAGGCGCTGACCACCTCCAGTGCGACACCGACGGGCGGAAATCCCCCCGGTCCACCGATGAACGCCAATCCCTCGACGGTGCCAAATGCAGGTGAGGAATTGTTGACGTTGAACCCGACCACGGTCCAGTTGTTGACACCGTCGCTCAGCACCAGACCATATTCTGCCTCGACTTGGGTATTTGTCGCGTAGGTGATGCCGTTCAATGTGGCGGGACCATCTAGCCGTTGATTGCCATCGTTGTCGCGAAAGTCGGCATCATCAGGTTCTGTAATCGAGATTGGTTGCCAAGCCGTTGAATTCAAAGTGATAAAAATGCCGTTCAAATGGCTGCC
>JAFMHE010000040.1 GCA_017854675.1 Paracoccaceae bacterium
ATTCTCTGATCGGGATGGGTGCGACGATCCTGAACGGGGCAAAGATCGGCAAGAACTGCCTGATCGGGGCAGGGGCTTTGATCACAGAAAACAAGGTGATCCCGGATGGCTCTTTAGTGATGGGGGCACCGGGCAAAGTGGTGCGCACGCTAGAGGGGCCAGCGATACAAGCGATCACGGCCAGCGCGTTGCATTATGCCCAGAACGCGGCACGCTTCCGGCGCGATCTTAAGCCGCTTTGATCGGTGGCCGGGCCGTTCCCCTTGCAGGACGTCCTCGCAGCCCTGCCGCTGCCTGCGCTGGCGATTGCCTCTGATGAACGGATTGTCGCGCTGAACCGGGCCGCAACGATCTTGGTCGGGGCAGGGGCGTTGGGCCGCCATTTCGTAACCGTGCTGCGCCAGCCGACACTTGTGGAGGCTGTTGAGGGCTGCATCAACGATGGCGCGCCGCGCAGTTCGCAGTTTTTAACGACCACTAACGGGACGGATCAGACTTTTGACGTCTCGCTTAGCCGGGTTACCGGCGCGCAAACGGTGATCTTGTGTTTTCAGGACGTCACCCAGGTGGCGCAGGCAGGCCAGATGCGCCGCGACTTTGTGGCCAACGTCAGCCATGAGTTGCGCACGCCGCTGACCTCGCTGATGGGCTTTATTGAAACCTTGCGCGGCCCTGCGCGCGACGACGCCCCAGCACGTGACCGGTTTCTGGGCATTATGCAGGACGAAGCGGGGCGCATGAACCGTCTGATTGCTGATCTGCTGTCGCTCAGCCGGGTGGAAAGCGATGTGCGTGTGCGCCCCCGTGCGCAGGTTGATCTGACGGCGATTTTGCGGACCACCTTGCGCAATCTCAACCCGTTGGCGATTGAGAATGATGTGGTCCTTGTTCCCGAAATTCCGACGTCCCCGGTGTTGTTGCTGGGCGATGCGGACCAGTTGATCCAAGTTTTTACCAACCTGATCGAGAACGCGATCAAATACGGCGGGGGCGACAGGAAGGTCGAGATATCCATAGCGACGCATCTGCATGATCCCGCTTTGCGCGGGCCAGCGGTGCATGTCACGGTCCAGGATCACGGACCGGGGATTGATCCGATACACATCCCGCGCCTGACTGAGCGATTCTACCGCGCCGACAGTCACCGCAGTCGGGCACTGGGGGGCACGGGACTTGGCCTTGCCATCGTCAAACACATCGTCAATCGCCACCGGGGACGTCTGAAAATCGCCTCTAGCCTTGGGGAAGGTTCGCGTTTTACGGTGATCTTGCCGCTTGACCCAACCCCGGAGTGAGCAAGCGTCACGCGATCCGGCAGAATTCCGGTGCTGTCATAAAACTGTAACGTAGATGTCACAAAAGCTCAGCATGCGCGGCCTAAACGGGCCACACGGTCACCATGGGGGTGATCAGAAGAATTCCAAATGACAGGAGACATCATGTCACTGATGAAATTGACCACATCTGCGCTGGCCATTGCTGCCCTTTCCGCCACAACTGCCGCTGCACGCGATCAGGTACAGGTTGCTGGTTCCTCCACCGTGTTGCCCTATGCATCCATCGTCGCCGAAGCATTTGGCGAAAACTTTGATTTCCCGACACCGGTCGTGGAATCAGGTGGATCCTCTGCAGGTCTCAAGCGTTTCTGTGAGGGCGTCGGCGAGAACACCATCGACATCGCGAATTCATCCCGCCAGATCCGTGAGAAAGAGATCGCAGCCTGTGCCGACAACGGCGTCACAGACATCATCGAAGTGCGCGTCGGTTACGATGGCATCGTCTTTGCCTCTGACATCGACGGCAACTCTTTTGCGTTCACACCCGAAGACTGGTACAAAGCACTGGCCGCCGAGCATTTTATCGACGGCAAGCTGGTCGCAAACGGTTTTACCACATGGGATCAGGTTAACGCCGATTTCCCCGCGCAGCCCATTCAGGCGTTCATTCCGGGCACCAAGCACGGCACACGCGAAGTTTTCGAGGAGAAAGTGATCCTTGCAGGCTGTGAAGACGGTGGTTTCCTGCAGGCGATGCTGGATGCGGGCGTTGACGAGGATACAGCCGAAGGCAAGTGCATGGCGATCCGCACAGACGGTAAATCCGTGGACATCGACGGTGATTATACCGAAACGCTGGCGCGCATCGACAGCAACAAAGACGGCATCGGCGTGTTCGGTCTTGCGTTCTACGAGAACAACACCAACAAGCTGCAGGTCGCAACCATGTCCGGTGTCGTTCCGTCAACCGAGAGCATCTCGACCGGTGAATACCCTGTGTCCCGCCCTCTGTTTTTCTACATCAAGAAAGCACACATCGGCGTCATCCCCGGCCTGAAAGAATTCGCAGAATTCTTTGTTGCGGATGAAATCGCAGGTCCGGATGGTCCCTTGGCTGAATACGGCCTCGTGTCCGACCCTGAACTGGCTGATACACAAGCCGCAATTGCTGACGAAAAGACGATCGGCGCAGGGTCTTAAGTCCGCGTAAATTGACACCTGTACAGGCCCGTTCGCGGGCCTGTATGTACCACAGACCAATGTAGTACGGACCATGTCCGCGCGCCCCGGACAGAAAGAGCAAGACCCTTGACCCAGCTTTTCAGCAGCATCTCAGCGTCGGTTCTTGTTCTGATTGTTCTGGGACTTGGCATCGTGGGCTACGTCACCATGCGCAGCCGCGCTATCGCCTCGGGTGGGGGTGATGCGCGCAATTTGCACTCACTTCCCAGCTATTATGGTGCCAACGCCGCGATGATGATCGCAATTCCGTCGCTATTGGTGATGGTCCTGTGGATGTTGCTGCAACCGATGGTGATCCAGAACACCGTTATCAAATTGATCCCCGATCAGATGGTATCTGAAGGTTCCTCCGTCGGCTTGGTGATGAGCGATGTGCGCCGGATCGCCGATGGCTTGGACGCTGCGGTGGCCCAAGGTGCGATGAGCGGACAAGAGGCGGCAGGCCTTGACGCGGTCGAGACGGATGTGCGCAGCCGCCTTGCCGAGGTTGGTGTGGCGCTAGGGTCTGATGTGCAGGCACCGATCCTTGCCGCAGCACAGAAATACCGGTTGCTGAGCCAGTCTTGGAGGGCCGCGATGGTGGCGGTCGTCTTGGTGATGGCGCTTGCCGGTCTGGGCTTTGCCTATCGTCAGACGGACAAGGATTTTCGTGCCCGCAATGTTGTTGAGGCCGGGGTCAAGGGTCTGCTGATCATCGCGGCATCGCTCGCGATCTTGACCACGGTCGGGATTGTCTTTTCGATGTTGTTTGAATCGATCAATTTCTTTCGCATGCACCCTTGGCAGGACTTTTTCCTGGGCGGCAGTTGGGCACCGAACTTTCGCGGTAACAGTGATCTGTCCATTCTGCCGCTGCTCTGGGGCACGCTCTATATTTCGTTCATCGCCTTGTTGGTTGCGGTGCCCATCGGGCTTTTCGCGGCGATCTACCTGAGTGAATATGCCGGTCCCAAAGTCCGTTCAGCCGCGAAACCGCTTTTGGAAATCCTCGCTGGTATCCCCACAATCGTATACGGGCTGTTTGCGCTGCTGACGGTCGGGCCGTTTCTGGTCAATATCTTTGGACGCGGTGACAACGGTGTGCTTGGCGTGGACTGGATGAGCGGCGCAACCTCTGTGCTGACCGCAGGGCTGGTCATGGGCATCATGTTGATCCCGTTTGTGTCGTCGCTATCGGACGACATTATCAACGCTGTGCCACAATCGCTGCGCGACGGTTCTTATGGCTTGGGGGCCACGCATTCCGAAACCGTGCGGCAGGTCATCCTGCCTGCGGCCTTGCCGGGCATTGTGGGCGCGATCCTGCTAGCGGCGTCCCGCGCGATCGGTGAGACGATGATCGTGGTGCTGGGGGCCGGGGCAATCGCCCGCTTTTCCGGCAACCCGTTCGAGGGTATGACGACCATCACCACCCGGATCGTCAGCCAGTTGACCGGCGACACCGACTTTGCCAGTGCCGAAACGCTTGTCGCCTTTGCGCTTGGCCTGACCCTCTTTGTTCTGACGCTCGCGCTGAATGTGCTGGCCCTCTATATTGTCCGCAAATACCGGGAGCAGTACGAATGACCGATGTTGCAAACACGGGCGCGCCTGCTGCGCCAAAGACCAGCAAATCGCTGCTAACGCAGGATGCGCGCACGATCAAACGGAACCGGGCCGAAACGCGTTTCAAGATGTATGGTATCGCTGCGATTTCCATCGGGATGTTGATGCTGGTGATCTTGCTGACGACCATTATTGGCCGCGGCACAGGTGCATTCCAGCAAACCTTTATCACGCTCAGCGTGCCTTTGACCGAGGCGAAGATCGACAAAACCGGCACCCGCGATATCGAGCAGATTAAGAAGGTTTCCACCTTTGGATATGCGCCCTTGTTGAGTGCTGCGTTTGCCCAAAAGGTTACAGAATTAGGCATTGAAACAGACCTTAAGCCGAAGGATATGGCGAACCTGCTGTCGAAAGACGCGCCCGCAACCTTGCGCGATTATGTTCTGGAAAACCTTGACCAGATCGGCCAGACGGTCGAGTTTGAGTTTCTGGCGCAGTCACGTGTTGACGGTTATCTGAAAGACCGCGTTGATCGCGGCAGCATTGCAAACGACAAGAACATCAGCGCAGAACAGCTTGATCTTGTTGATGGTTTGCTTGTGGCGGGGACACTGGAAAAACGCTTTAACATCAGTTTTATCACCGGTGCAGATGCGTCAGATGCGCGGCCAGAGGCGGCCGGCATGGGCGTGTCGATGATTGGATCGCTGTCCATGATGCTGGTCGTTTTGGTACTGGCACTGCCCATCGGTGTGGCGGCGTCGATCTACCTTGAGGAATTCGCCCCGAAAAACTGGATCACAGATGTGATCGAGGTGAATATCTCTAACCTTGCGGCTGTTCCGTCAATTGTGTTTGGCATCTTGGGACTGGCGGTGTTCATCAACTACATGCATTTGCCAAACTCTGCGCCGCTGGTCGGGGGATTGGTGCTGACGCTGATGACCTTGCCGACAATCATCATCTCCACCCGTGCGTCGCTCAAGGCGGTGCCACCGTCGATCCGCGATGCGGCACTTGGGGTAGGGGCCTCGAAAATGCAATCGGTGTTCCACCATGTGTTGCCCCTTGCGGCACCGGGTATCCTGACAGGCACCATCATCGGTCTGGCGCAGGCGTTGGGCGAAACGGCCCCGCTGTTGCTGATTGGTATGGTAGGTTTCATCGCGTCCAACCCACCCGAAACCATCGCCGAAGGGTTGTTGTCGCCAAACTCGGCAATGCCTGCACAGATTTACGAATGGGCGAAACGTTCGGACCCGGCATTTTACGAACGCGCATGGGGCGGCATCATCATCCTGCTGGTGTTCCTGATCAGCATGAATGCCATCGCCGTCATGCTGCGCCGCCGGTTTGAACGGCGCTGGTAATGCTTTCGACACATCTGCACGGGAAAGGCAGTACACTGCCATGAAAGACAGTAATATTTCGGAGAACGACGTGATAACGCAGCCAGTTAAAATTGCAGCACGCAACGTGCAGGTCTACTACGGCGACAACCACGCTATAAAAGACGTCAACGTCGAGATTGATGATAAAACCGTGACTGCGTTCATCGGACCTTCGGGATGTGGCAAGTCTACTTTCCTGCGTTGTATCAACAGGATGAACGACACAATTGATATTTGCCGTGTCACCGGCGACATCGAAATCGACGGCGAAGATATCTATGATCGCAAAGTCGATCCGGTACAATTGCGCGCCAAGGTCGGGATGGTTTTTCAAAAGCCGAACCCGTTTCCAAAGTCGATCTATGACAATGTCGCATACGGGCCGCGCATCCACGGATTGGCGCGCAACAAGGCCGAACTGGACGACATCGTTGAACGCGCCCTGAAACGCGGTGCCATCTGGAACGAGGTCAAGGACCGGCTGAATGAGCCCGGCACAGGCCTGTCAGGTGGCCAACAACAGCGTTTGTGTATCGCACGCGCCGTTGCCACAGAACCCGAAGTGTTGCTGATGGATGAGCCGTGTTCCGCCCTTGACCCGATTGCGACCGCACAAGTCGAGGAACTGATCGACGAGCTGCGCCAGAATTACTCGGTCGTTATCGTCACACACTCCATGCAACAGGCCGCGCGCGTCAGCCAGAAAACTGCGTTTTTCCACCTTGGGCATCTGGTTGAATTTGGCGATACAGACAAGATTTTCACCGCGCCCGAAGACCCGCGCACCGAAAGCTATATCACAGGACGGATTGGATAAATCATGTCAGATCAACACATTGCATCCGCTTTTGACCGTGACCTTGAGGCCGTTCAAGCCCAGATCATGAAAATGGGTGGCTTGGTCGAAGACGCCATTCGACTGGCTGCGCAATCGCTGGCGACCCGTGATGAGGAGTTGGCCGAGCAGGTGAGGGCGGCTGACAAATCCATCGACGCGCTTGAAAACCTGATAAACGAGCGCGCCGCCCGTGTGATTGCCCTGCGCGCGCCAACCGCGATTGACCTGCGGCTGGTGCTGAGCGTGATCAAGATCAGTGCCAATCTTGAGCGCATCGGCGATTATGCGAAAAACATGGCCAAGCGTACCGGGGTTCTGGCCACGATGGCACCGGTCAATGACAGCGCAGGGGCGATCCGGCGCATGGCAAAAGCTGTGGAAGCGATGCTGAAAGACGCGCTTGACGCCTATATCCAACGTGACGCGGAACTGGCGCTGGACGTCATCGCGCGGGACGAAGAAGTGGACCAGATGTATAATGCGCTGTTCCGCGAATTCCTGACCTTCATGATGGAAGACCCGCGCAACATCACGGCCTGCATGCATCTGCATTTCATCGCCAAAAACACTGAGCGTATGGGCGATCATGTGACCGCAATCGCGGAGCAGGTCGTCTACCTTGTGACCGGCCAGCACCCTGATGAGGCCCGCGCCAAAGCCGATCTGACATCGGTTACGACAAAGGAATAGGCAGATGTCCCTGACGCCGCCGCATGTTCTGCTGGTCGAAGACGAACCTGCACAACGCGAGGTCCTGGCTTATAATCTGGAGGCCGAGGGTTTCACAGTCAGTCGGGCAACCAACGGTGAAGAGGCTTTGTTGCTGGTCGCCGAAATCACGCCTGATCTGGTGATCCTCGATTGGATGATGCCGCTGTTGAGCGGGATTGAAGTGTGTCGCCAGCTCAAGACCCGTGCCGATACCAAAGCGATCCCGGTGATCATGCTGAGCGCGCGGTCCGAGGAAGTGGACGCGGTGCGCGGGCTTGAAACAGGTGCGGACGACTATGTGACCAAACCTTATGCACTGCGCGAGCTGATGGCGCGGGTACGGACCCAACTGCGCAGATCACGGCCCGCAGCGTCAGGCACATTGCTGAGCTTTGACGACATCACATTGGATCCCGAACAGCACCGCGTCAGCCGCGCGGATCAAGAACTGAAACTGGGGCCGACAGAATACCGGCTGCTGGTCGCGTTTCTGGAAAAGCCGGGTCGCGTTTTTAGCCGTGACCAATTGTTGGACAACGTCTGGGGCCGCGACATCTATGTCGATACGCGCACGGTGGACGTACACATCGCGCGGCTGCGCAAGGCGTTGACGCAATTCGGGGGCCAAGACCCGATCCGGACAATTCGAGGCGCCGGATACGCCCTTGGCTAAAGGTTATAATCAGTATTATGTAACTAATAATTGATCCCGGAATACGATCTCACACCGAGACTTAAGTTTCGGGTCTGAACTCCTTGATATTATTGATGAACGTGTCTTTAAGAGCTGTGAGTTCCTCAGGCTGGATCAAGGCCCCGTTTACGAAAATGATGTTGTGCTGGGTTGGCATGTACTCACTGTCTCGTAAAAACGGAAAGAAACCGAGTTCGGCGAATTGTGCAGCAACATGTTCAGCGGTCTTCTGACCGACGAAGCGCTCGACCCTTTCGACTTCAGCCATTGCAAACAGGCATTTGGGAAGTGACGCTGACGCGCCTCGCAAAAGTTGGCTCAACGCACCTTCGACATCGATCCACAACGCCGTTCTTTCATCTTCGAGTGAAGGAACATAGGCTTTGAAAGCACTCTCTTGTTCCAGATCATCTAGCGTTATTCCGGGCACCTCGATGTTCATCGTGCGTCCGAAATCCTTATTTTGGAGTATGGAATTCGATGTCTTTGTATGTCCGCGCTTGCGGTCCTGATCAGAGTCGCTGAGCACAAGGTTCAAAGGACCAGTCTTGTCCGTCAGGGCGTAATGGGCGTACATGACGCCTGCGTCTTTGGCTGTTGGTGCGAACTTATTGAAATTGAACGGATTCGCTTCAATTGCGACAGCTTTTCTGCCTTGCTTAGCCTTAACAAAGCGTTTTGAGGTGGCGGCGCGATGCGCGCCGAGCTCCAGTAAGCAATTCACGCCTTGTTTCATAATCATTTCATGAAAGACGCGTACTAACTCTTGGTTCGAGAACTGTTTGAAAGCACGATCGTATTGGTCAACAAGCGGTGCTTGAAAGCTATTCTGGGCTTGCTCGAATGCTTCATAATCCATGAAAATTGCCGCCATTGATGTTGCGTGATCGTTTGTCTAATCGTCTCAGGTGTGTTGTGCCAAGACAACCATCTGGTATGACTTTCTTAAAAAATAACTGACAATAGACATAAAATCACAACGGTTTAGTTGCGTGTGTTGTTTGGCTGGACAGTTCAGAATGCTTGACATCTAATGATGAAAAATACCAAGGCGAGCGACTTATGTCTTCAGTGCTGATTTTAAACGGTCCCAATCTCAACCTCCTCGGCACACGGCAGCCTGAGGTATATGGTTCCACCACACTTGCGGATGTTGAGGCCATGTGCGCCAAGGCTGCTGAAAAACTGGGGCTTTCCGTGACATGCGCTCAGTCAAACCACGAAGGCGTTTTGATCGACCATATCCATGCCGCCAAAGGTGTCCACGGCGGTATTGTGCTGAATGCCGGTGCCTATACGCATACTTCTATTGCATTGATGGACGCAATTGCCTCGGTTGAACTGCCGGTCGTCGAAGTCCACCTAAGCAACATTCATGCCCGCGAGAGCTTTCGCCACACGTCCTACATCGCTCCGGTGGCTGTTGGGCAAATTTGCGGGTTCGGGGCTAAGGGGTATGTTTTGGCATTGGACGTGCTGGCTGATATCTTGAATAATAAATAAAGTCAGAAGCTTAAGGTGTAAACCTAATGTGAAGCATTAAGAGAGGCCTGACCTTTTATCCTGCTGTACCGAATTCCAGCCAGTGGCGTTCCGATGGTGTTAGCAGCCCGTCAATGACAGAGCCGTATGCATCCAATTGCTCCTGAGACAGCTTGCCTTCCCATTTGTTGTTGGTGCCGCTGTGAAAGAACTCAGTGTCAGATCGAAAGAACCCTTTGCCACCTGATGGTGCATAGCGCGCGGCGTTGGACTTCATATTGTCAAATGTAGCGGCCTGAACCAGCGCAGCCATCGTATTTGCCGAATGCGTGATACCAAGCAGGTCAGCCACCCGTGTAAATGTTCCCGCCAGATCCCTTTTCATATCCGCATAGTGAAAAAGGCTCACGTTTGGCTGATCTTCCAAGGCACGCGCGGCTTTGAAATGCTGCACAATGCTGGCAAGCGACATCGCATCGAGATCAAAACCCTCAGCCGCGCCATCCAGAAAACGTCTGAATGTTGTGTCGTCGTCCCCCTCTGGAAAAAACAAGTCAAAGGTAGCCATCGGCAGGTTCTTGTTGTGTTTGCGATACGAGAAATGCGCGTCCAGTGGATGCCGGAAAACGCAGATATATTGACCCGATGCATTATGCGGCAAACCATCCATCGGTGTGTGGCTCTTCATGGAACGTCTGTGCGGCATGGCCTCTAGCCGGGCTGCGACCTCGTCCATCTCGCGGATGCGAATGTCGACCCAAGGCATTTTGACCGACAGTTCGGTGTCTACATCCGGATCACCGGACATCAGCAACGCGACGATCGTCTGCATCCATGTTGTGCCGCATTTTGGTGGGGTCACGACAAACACATCATCCGGGCGGATCTGAACCTGTTCCCATCGCCGATTGTCTGTCAGCGGGCCAATGTAGAGCTTTTGGTCCATGTGCGCAGCCCTCTTGCAGATTACTCCCAAAGTAGGCAGGTAAAGACGGATTAAAGCAAGAAAAAAGGGGCGCTTTTCAGCCCCCCTTCCCATCTTCAAACTTGTAGTCAGCTTAACCTTTGGCGGCTTTCGCGACCTCGGCTGCAAAGTCTTCTTTGATGACTTCGATGCCTTCGCCAACTTCCAGACGCACGAAACCAGTGATCGTGGCCCCTGCTTCTTTGGCGGCGTCGCCAACGCTGTGATCGGGGTTGATCACGAAGGCCTGGTTCAGCAATGTGACTTCGGACATGTACTTTTTCATACGGCCGACGATCATCTTTTCGATCACGGCTTCTGGCTTGCCAGACTCGCGCGCGATGTCCATCTGGACCTGCTTTTCCTTCTCGACCATAGCCGCGTCAAGGTCTGCTTCGGACAAGGACGCCGGGTTCACGGCTGCGATGTGCATCGCAACCTGCTTGCCGAACGCCTCATCGCCACCGGTCATTGCGACCAGAACGCCGATTTTGCCCATGCCGGGTGCGGCTGCGTTGTGAACGTAAGACACGACAGTGTCGCCTGTCAGAACGGACATCCGGCGCACGGACATGTTCTCACCGATCACGGCGACGGCGTCTGTTACGGTCTGCTCAACGGACTTGCCGTTCATGTCAGCAGCTTTCAGCGCGTCAATATCATCCGTGCCGATTGCCACAGCAGCGATGCCCGCAACCATTTTCTGGAAATCCGAGTTCTTGCCGACAAAATCGGTTTCAGAGTTCACTTCAACTGCGACGCCGCGGCCGCCGCTTACTTCAACAGCCACAAGACCTTCAGCAGCCGTACGGCCGGATTTCTTTGCGGCTTTCGCGAGGCCTTTGGTGCGCAGCCAATCGATGGATGCTTCCATATCGCCATTGTTTTCTGTCAACGCCTTCTTGGCGTCCATCATACCTGCGCCGGTCGTGTCGCGCAGTTCTTTGACCATAGATGCTGTAATTGCCATCTTCGGTATCTCCTTTGAGAATGGGAAATTGGGGCAGGTCATCCCTGCCCCATGTGTCAGTCGTTGGACAAACGTCAGCGATTAGGCCGCTGGTGTCTCGGCTGGTGCTTCTGCGGCCAGCGCTTCTTCCATCGGCGCTTCTTCCATCGCGCCCAGATCGACGCCGGCAGCGCCCAATTGTGCGGACATGCCGTCAAGTGCCGCGCGTGCGGCCAGATCTGTATACAAAGCGATTGCGCGTGCCGCGTCGTCGTTGCCCGGAATGATGTAATCAACGCCATCAGGTGAGCAGTTGGTATCAACCACAGCAACAACCGGAATGCCCAGCTTGTTGGCCTCCAAGATTGCCAGCGCTTCTTTTTTCACGTCGATGACGAAAATCAGGTCAGGACGACCGCCCATTTCGCGGATACCGCCCAAAGACGCCTGCAGCTTGCCCTGGTCACGCTCCATGCCAAGACGCTCTTTCTTGGTCAGACCGCCAAAACCGATCTCGGCTTGCTCGTCGATGTTTTTCAGACGCTGGATAGACTTTGAAACAGTCTGCCAGTTGGTCAACGTACCACCAAGCCAGCGGTGGTTCATGTAATACTGTGCGCATTTCTCAGCGGCATCTGCCACAGGCTGTGCAGCCTGACGCTTGGTGCCGACGAACAGGATGCTGCCGCCTTTTGCAACAGTGTCACGGATAACCTGCAGCGCCTGTTCCAGCATTGGAACGGTCTGTGTCAGGTCCATAATGTGAATGCCGTTGCGTGCCCCGTAGATGTACGGACCCATACGTGGGTTCCAGCGCTGTGTCTGGTGGCCAAAGTGTACGCCTGCTTCGAGCAGCTGACGCATGGAGAACTCAGGAAGAGCCATGTCGTTATACCTTTCCGGTTTAGCCTCATCGGGGGTATGATCGCGCCAGTATCAAGTGAAGGGGCGACCAACCGGCGGACGTTTTGGGATTTCTCCCCAAAAGGCCCAACCCCGACTGCGGGTTTAAGTGCCGCGCACATACCGCGTGCGTCATGGCGGCGCAAGCAGCAATTGCGACAACCGGGCGTTCGTCAGATTTAAGTGGACAGGTCAGGCAAGCTAACGCAAGCTTCTAACCGAGATTATGCATATTCTAAGCTACTAGGAACCTGAAATGATCAAATTTGCTGCCCCTTTCCTTGCTCTGACGCTGGCTCTTCCTGCGTTTGGTGGAACTGTCACGCTCACCCCCGCAAACCCGCAGCCGAATGCCGCCAGCCTCGCGCCCGGTTTGGCGGTATCATACGGGTTTGGCGGTTCGGCAAGAACACTTGCCGATGCCGAACAGCGCCTAAAGGACGCCACCCCCGGTCGTGCCCTTGCCGGGCTGTCTTATCTCGATACGGATCCCGGTGAAAACGTGTTGACGACAAACAAACGCGAAAAGGTCGCGGCGGCAATCAGCGGGTTCATCAAATTCGACGCCCCCGGCACGTTTCAGGTCGAATTTATCAGCAATGACGGCCTTGTCGCGCAGATCAGCGGAAAACAGGTCGCCTTGTTCGATGGCGTCCACGGGTGCGAGTCAGCCGGCGTCACAAACGTCAAAGTGCCGACAGCCGGTTGGTACGAGATCACAGCAACGTATTTCCAGCGCAAAGGGTCTGCTTGTTTGTTGATGGACTGGAGTGCGGAGGGTGAAATGTTGCCAGTGCCGGATGAAGCTTTCGCGCACCTCAAGTAGGCCGATCGAAGCGTGAATGCCCGCTGCGCACGGCGTCTTCACAGGCCCGTGCGAGCGCTTTGCGGTCCGCAAAATCTGCCACGGCAAGGGGCGGGTGATAGATCACCTGCACCCTGCCCTGACGGTGCGGCGCGAGCGTGGCGACCAGATGCCCGCCAAATGACATATCCCCCCACCAGCCATAAAACCGCGGATCGTGGCCTGTTGGTGCATGATAGATCACGCTTACGGGCTGTACCGACAGGGTGTCCCGCAATTCCTGCGCAAAGAACGCCTGAAAGAGTGTTGTTTTAAAAGGCAAAACCTGCTTTCCATCGGTGCTGGTCCCTTCGGGGAAAAACAGCAGGCGATGCCCAGATAAAAGCCGCTCCTGAAACAGCGCCGTTTGTTGGCGCGCGCGTGCAGGGTCGCGGACAATGAACACAGTGCCAGTTGCCCGTGCCAGCCAGCCAATGCCGGGCCAGCTTGCGACTTCGGATTTCGATACGAAATAAATCCGCTTTGAGGCGTTCAGAACCAGAATATCCAACCATGACGTATGGTTGGCCACCACTGCACCGCCCCCCGTCAAGGGCGTTCCCTTTGCTTCGAACCCGATGCCCAGAAACCGCAGCGCATTTCGGCAGACGAACTGTGTGATGTGCGGTGTGACGGGGCGCTGCTGGCCACAAACTGGCCGCTCGATCAGGCGCACGCCCAACAACACAAGCAACCCGCCAAAGACAAGCGTACCTGTTGTCACCGCGCGCAGCGCGACCCGCATCCAGCCGATTGGCCGGATGCCTGCATGCTCCGGCGGTGTGCTGCTGTCCCATGCCGTCGTCATATGTCTTGCGCTCCGTATATGCGCGCCTGCCGGTCATTCAGCTGTGCGGTATCCATGATCAGACAGACATCTACCGTATTGAAATCATGGTCGATATAGGCACCTTCGCCCACACATCCACCCAGCCGCAGATACGCCTTGATCAGGCTGGGCATTTGCACCATTGCCGCCCGTCTATCGAGATGAGCTTTGTCTATCAAGTCCATGTTTTGAAATGATTGTTCAAGTGCGCGTACCCGAAGTGTATCGGGCGCAAGGTGACGGTGGTGCAACAGCGACAAGGGGGCAGCAACTGACGCAACATCTGTGCCATGAAAGCTGGCTACGCCAAAAAGCACCTCGATCCGGTGCTGCGCAACATAGCGCGCAAGGCCGGACCACAAATGATGCATCCCGACCCCACCACGATAAGGCGCAAGCAGGCAAGACCGCCCCAGTTCAAGCAAGGGTCTGCCGGATGTTTTCAGGCGGGTCAGATCATATTCAGCTTCAGAATAATAACCGCCCGCCTTGGCGGCCATCTCTGCGCGCATCAGCCGGTAAACCCCGACAACGGCATCGCGCGCGGTATCAATCAGCAACAAATGGTCGACAAAGGGATCAAACCGGTCGCGTTCAAGCCCGGCATCATGATCGACCATCGCGCCGCCACCGCCTAACTCGCGCACAAATACATCATAACGCAGCCGCTGTGCTGCGTGGTAGTCCTCGGGCGTTTTCGCCAGTCTGACGTGGAAATCTGCCGCCGCTGTTTGGGCCATTTGGCGGATGCGCCTTGTCGTTGGGTGGGTTTAATTGATCTTTGGCGTGATACGCATTTAAGCACAAAAGCGCAATCAGCACACGCTTTGGTTGATTTAATTGAATTAACTCGCCATTAACGTTAAAGTAACGAAGTTCATTCATCAAAAACGGGCATTAACCAAACACGGAGACTGTCGATGACAACCTTCCCCTCGTCTCTGAAATTCACAGTGACTTTACCGTCGATGTTCGATTGGACCTGCCCGACGCCCCATTCGGGGGCCTGCGGGTTTCGCACCAGCATGCCGGGGGTTAAAATCGCGTTCTGGTCATCCATGCCAGTCTCCTCAAGAATAAAAGGGGTCCTATCATGACCTTGTCTGTGCTGAACAGGCCCGCTGATCTTGGATCATTGATCGGCAGCCGCATATGTCACGATCTGATATCGCCCATCGGCGCGATCAACAATGGCCTAGAATTGCTGGCTATGTCAGGCGGGGCAGAAGGGCCCGAGATTGGCCTGATTGGCGAAAGCGTCGGCAGTGCCAGTGCGCGCATCCGGTTTTTCCGCGTCGCGTTTGGCGCGGCGGGCGATCAGATGGTCGGATCGGCAGAGGTGGTTGCGATCTTGCGCGATCTTTATGCGACGTCCCGCCTTGATATTGATTGGCAAATTGGCGCGGCGCAGCCCCGTAGCCATGTCAGGATCAGCTTTTTGGCGATCTTGTGCCTTGAGACTGCGATGCCTTATGGTGGTACGCTCACCGTGCAAGAAGACAAGCGTGGTTGGTTGTTGACCGGCACCGCCGACCGGATCAATGCCGCACCGGAACTGTGGAGCGTTCTGGCAGGCGTGCCGTCAAACAACGGCCTGCAACCTTCGCATGTGCAATTCGCGCTCTTGCCCCTTGTCGCACAAGAACATGATTGCAAAGTCGTATCCCGGTTCGAGGATCGCCGCATTGAGATGCGTTTTTAAGCGCGCACTGTCCCGTCGCCCGTCACGAGGTATTTGAAGCTGGTCAATTGCTCGGCCCCGACCGGTCCACGCGCATGCATTTTGCCGGTTGCGATACCGATCTCTGCGCCCATCCCGAACTCTCCACCATCAGCGAACTGGGTTGAGGCGTTGTGCATCAGGATCGCTGAATCAAGACGGTTCATGAAGGTTTCTACCGCCTTCGCGTCTTCCGTTACGATGCAATCGGTGTGGTTTGAACCAAATTTGCGGATATGCGCAATCGCGTCGTCGACACCCGTCACCGTCTTGGCGGCAATAATCATGTCGAGGTATTCACAGCCCCAATCGCTGTCTTGTGCCTGAGTTGTCCCGTCGATCTGGGCCAGCACGCCATCTGCACGTACCTCTACACCCGCATCCAGCAAAGCGCGGATCAGGCCCTGCCCCAACGTGCGCGCCACATCCTCGTGGATCAGTATACATTCGGCGGCACCGCAAATACCGGTGCGGCGGGTCTTGGCGTTCAACACGATTTTCAGGGCTTTTTCCGGATCGGCCGCTGCATCAATGTAGATGTGCACAATGCCCTCAAGATGGGCGAAAACCGGCACGCGGGCCTCGCGTTGGACCAGACCGACCAGCCCCTTGCCGCCACGGGGCACGATAACGTCAATCGTGTCTGTCATGGTCAGCATTTCCTGCACCGCCGCGCGGTCGCGGGTGGGCACCAGTTGGATCGCATCTTGGGGCAGGTTCGCGTCGCGCAGCCCCTGTTGCAGACAGGCATGAATGGCGGTGGAGGAATTGAACCCTTCGGACCCGCCGCGCAGGATCACCGCATTGCCGGCCTTGAGGCACAGAGCACCTGCATCTGCGGTCACATTTGGGCGGCTTTCATAGATCACCCCGATGACCCCCAAAGGTGTGCGCACGCGTTTGATGTGGAGACCACTGGGCTGATCCCATTCGGCCAGCACGGCCCCGACCGGATCGGCCTGCTCGGCCACCGCGCGCAGACCGTCCACCATGGCTTGGATACGCGCCTCGTCCAGCATCAACCGGTCCATCATCGCGTCAGACAAACCTTTATCGCGGCCATAGATCATGTCTTTGGCATTTGCCTCCATGATCGCCTCGCGGTTTTTCCAAACGGCCTCGGCGGCGCTGATCAGGGCGGCATGTTTGCGCTCTGCTGTGGCGCTGGCAAGCTCTGCTGTCGCGGCCTTGGCACGCGCACCGATATCGGCCATCAATTTTGAAATATCTGTGTTCGTTGTCATTGGGTTACGCTCGCTTCTTAATCTTCTTGAACGCTGGTCAAAGCGCCATATCATCGCGGTGGATCAAGGCCGCTCTGCCCGGATATCCCAGCAGCGGTTCGATATCGCCGCTTTGGTGGCCCTTGATGCGCATTGCCTCGTCCGACGCGTACCGCGTCAGGCCGGCCCCGATCACCCTGCCCGACCCGTCAAGGATCGCAACACTGTCACCGCGGTCAAACGGACCGGTTACGTCCGTCACGCCAGCTGGCAACAATGATTTACCGCGCGACAAGGCTGCGACTGCACCATGATCAAGCGTTACCGACCCTTGCGGTTTCATCGCCGCAATCCAGCGTTTGCGCGCGGCCTGCGGGTCGCTTTGCGCGGTGAACCACGTGGCATTGGCACCATTTTTCAGCGCCAGCAACGGCCGCATCACAGACCCTTCGGTAATCGCCATCGCGCAGCCTGCGGCCGTCGCAGTGCGCGCGGCCATAATCTTGGTCTTCATGCCGCCTTTGCTAAGGCCAGAGCCCGCGTCGCCTGCCATCGCTTCAATTTCAGGCGTGATCTGGTCGATTACGTCAAAACGCGTCGCGCCCGGATCATCCGACGGGTTTGCGCTGTAGAACCCGTCAACGTCTGACAACAATACCAACTGATCCGCTCCGACAGTCACGGCAATCTGTGCGGCAAGACGATCATTGTCACCAAAGCGGATTTCGTCGGTCGCAACGGTATCATTTTCGTTCACGATCGGTACGACGCCAAAATTAAGCAACTGTGCCATCGTCGCACGGCTGTTCAGGTAACGTCGGCGGTTGGCGCTATCCTCCAACGTGACCAGAACCTGACCGGTCGTGATCCCGTGGGGCGCCAGCACTTCTTCATAGGCGCGTGCCAGTCGGATCTGGCCAACGGCAGCAGCAGCTTGGGCTTGCTCAAGCGCGAGCGTTGTGGGGGGGAGCCCCAAAACACCCCGTCCCAATGCAATGGAGCCCGATGAAACAAGGATAACGTCGCAGCCCAACCCCTTGAGCCAGCGCACATCTTCGGCCAGCCCCTGAAGCCAGTCAGAGCGCAGCGCGCCCGTGGTCCGGTCCACCAACAGGGCCGACCCGATCTTGATAACGATCCGTTTGGCGGAAGTTATGGATGCCATTGGGCTGCTTCCTCAGCGGGTTTGTGACGCAGGCGGTCATCGTCAATCTCGCCGCGCAAGGCCCGTAGAACCTCAACCACGCCTTCGCGTGCTACGCCTGACATCTGCATGACTGGACCACCAGAGGCTTTTTCCAACTCTTTTGAAGCCTCTGCGCGCTCTTCTTCATCCAAGGCATCAACTTTGTTGAGGACGGTAATGCGGGGTTTCAACGCCAGATCACCCCCGTATTTTTCTAACTCGGTGATGATTGTCTGATAATCTTCGGCCACGGTTTTAGACGTCCCGTCGACCAGATGCAAAAGCACCGCACAGCGTTCCACGTGACCCAGGAAAAGATCACCAAGCCCGCGCCCCTCGGACGCCCCTTCGATAAGGCCGGGAATGTCGGCGACAACAAATTCGGTATTGTCCACGCCCACAACGCCCAAGTTCGGGTGCAGCGTGGTAAACGGATAATCCGCAATCTTTGGCCGCGCGTTCGAGGTCGCAGCAAGAAACGTCGATTTGCCCGCGTTCGGCAAGCCGAGCAGCCCAACATCCGCAATTAGTTTCAGGCGCAGCCACAACGTTCGCTCCACGCCGTCCTGACCGGGATTTGACCGACGGGGTGCTTGGTTGGTGGCGGATTTGAAGTGCAGGTTGCCCCAGCCCCCATTACCGCCGCGCGCAAGCTGGACGCGCTGTCCGACTTCGGTGATGTCGCAGATCACAGTTTCCTGGTCTTCATCCAGAATTTCGGTGCCCACAGGCACGCGCAGCACGATATCGTCACCGTCTTTGCCGGTGCGCTGCTTGCCCATTCCGGGCTGGCCGTTCTTGGCGAAAAAGTGCTGCTGGTAGCGGAAATCAATCAGCGTGTTCAAGCCGTCCACAGCTTCGGCCCAGACCGTCCCGCCGCCGCCGCCATCACCGCCATCGGGGCCGCCATATTCGATGTATTTCTCGCGGCGGAACGAAATACAGCCACCACCACCGGCGCCAGAGCGTATATAGACTTTACACAGATCGAGAAATTTCATGGCGTGGCCTTTCGGGTGGCGGGTCTAAAGCTTGTGGCTATAGGTCCATGTGGGTACGGCAGCATCGCGCGCCAGACAATAGGTTTCGGCATCGCCAAGGTAGACAAATCCCGCATTGGTCAGCACTTTGGCAGAGGCCGGATTGTCGTGGTAGACTGCCGCGAACATCGTGTCATTGCCCAAAGGGTTTGCCGCGACGACCGCCTGTACCGCCTCGGAGGCGATATGCGTGTTCCAGAATGCAGGCGCGACCCAATAACCGACTTCGGTTTGATTGCGGTCCAGTCGCGACAACGAGATTATACCCATCACCTCGGACCAGCTGGAGCGGGTGCCGTCCATGACCCACACATCCTCATCGCGCGGTTCTGCCAGGGCGCGGTTAATGAACGCCTCCATCGTGCCGGGCGGCAAGGGGTGGGGAATGGTCGGCGTGGTCATAGCGACACGCGGATCGCCTGCATACATGTTCAGCAGTCCGACATCAGACCGGCGCACAGGGCGCAGATCAAAGCGGGCAGTTTCAATCACAGGCTGGTTGGCGATCTGGTCCATCTGCATTTTCAGGTTCCTCCTGCGAATAGCACAAACAGGACAGAAGCGACCGTGAGGCCCGCCAATGTCCACATAAGATAGGGTTCCGCAGGCGTCCCTGCGACAGTTTTCGCGATTGCATCACCCGCCAAGACCCAAAGCGGATGCAAAATGATCTGGCATACGAGCAGTGTCGCCGCGATGGTTGCCGTCGCGACCAATGCGGGCGTTTCTGGTGCGACGAAAGCAGTAAAGCCACCGACGATCATAGCCCATGCCTTGGGGTTCAGAGGGTGAACGATCAACCCGGCGGCAAAGCCCGGTGCGGCGTCTGTCGCGGGTCCCGTGCCAAGGCGCAAGTTGGCGACTTTCCATGCAAGCCAGATG
Organism: Paracoccaceae bacterium; assembly: GCA_017854675.1. Taxonomy (GTDB): domain Bacteria; phylum Pseudomonadota; class Alphaproteobacteria; order Rhodobacterales; family Rhodobacteraceae; genus Sulfitobacter. Next base: position 19,724 of record JAFMHE010000040.1, read on the forward strand.
ATATAGGCGGCTGATATGTATTTCAGCGCTTCAAACACCCAAGGGGCGCGCGCGCTTAATTCCATCAGGCCAAACCCGATGGGCCAGATGATCAGTTGTTTTCCCAAGGCCACACCCGCCACGAAAGGCAACGCTGCGCGAAAACCGTAACGTGCACCGGTTGCCATAAGCGCCATGTTTGCAGGCCCCGGCGTCCCGACTTGGGACGCGGCGAAGACGGCAAAGGATGTGAGTGCAATGGACATCAGAGTGCCCGCCGGCCTTTCTGAACCCCACCTGCAAGAGGCTTAAAGATCAATGTCATATCGGCCCCTTCTGTCGTCTGGGGGTGAACTTGAATAGAAAAAGGACCGGCGTTTCCGCCGATCCCTTAAATTTTTTCAAACCTTGCGGGTACGGCTTACTCTGCGGCCTCAGCCATCGGGAGAACAGAGATGAACGTGCGGTTTTTCAGACCCTTGTGAAAGGTCACATTGCCGTCAACAGTTGCAAAGATTGTGTGGTCTTTGCCCATGCCCACGCCTGCGGCTGGCCAAAACTTGGTGCCGCGCTGACGCACGA
>JAFMHE010000269.1 GCA_017854675.1 Paracoccaceae bacterium
GTTTTACTGAGCAATAACGGGCAGCCTATGCTTAAATACTCCGAGGAAGAGTCGGGAAAGTACAAATGCACCATCATCACATTGCCGCCACGAGGGATACGGTGCACTGGGGCCGGTTCTGGTCTGAACTGCCTGCCGTCACCTCAATAGAGCCGGGTGACCGCGTTACTGTTCAGACGTTCTCGGGCCGCGAGGTTGTCTTGCCTGCGCCGGGGTCTGGAATGACAGTCGCGTCTGCGCACCGCGATATCCTTGCGGCGAACCTTCCCGGTCAGGCGCATCTTCTGACGGGGCCGGTTGCCATCTCCGGCGCGATGCCCGGCGATGTGCTCAAAGTAGAGATTGAAGCGATAGAGCTGTGCGCGGATTGGGGATTTAACATGGTGCGCCCTGCGGCGGGTAAGTTGCCGGGCGAATTTCCGGTCTCGGCAGAAACTCTGACGCACATTCCGATCAATCCAGCCGCGCGCAGTTGCCAATTGCCGTGGGGGATGACCCTGCCGCTTGAGCCGTTTTTTGGCGTGATGGGTGTGGCACCGCCCGCCGCATGGGGTGAGCTGACCTCGATCCAACCGCGCATTCACGGCGGTAATATGGACCTGAAACTGTTGACGGCAGGGGCGACGCTGTATCTGCCGGTGCATGTCGAAGGTGCGCTGTTTTCGTGTGGCGACGGGCACGGATGTCAGGGCGATGGCGAGGTCTGTATCACCGCGCTTGAGACGGCTTTGACCGGAACATTCCGGTTTGATGTGCTCAAGGCGGGCACAACGGATATTGATTTCCCGCAGGCCGAAACCCCGACTGAGCTGATCTCGATGGGGTTCCACGCCAGCCTTGATACCGCGTTGCAAATGGCCTTGCGTCAGATGATTTCGATGATCTGCGCGCGGACAAAGCTAAGCCAGACGCAGGCCTATCAGCTGTGTTCCCTAGCGGTAGATTTTGCGATCACGCAGTCGGTTAATCAGGAAAAGGGTGTCCACGGTCGGCTGCGTAAGTCACTGTTGGCGCAGGTTTAACATCTGCGCCGCCGCACCGGTGTTGCCACTTTGTCAGCGTCAAGCTAGCGTTAACCGTAAGCAATCAGCGGAGCGCACAAGATGGCGACACCACACCTTTTCCAGCCCCTTCACCTGCGCAGCATCAAGGTGCGCAACCGCGTCGTAATCTCGCCCATGTGCCAGTATTCCGCGCATGAGGGGCATCTGGACGACTGGCACAGCGTTCATCTGGGCCGCTTTGCGACGGGCGGTGCAGGCATCGTCTTTACCGAAGCCACCGCAGTGCAGAAAGGCGGGCGGATCACCCACGGCTGTCCGGGCCTGTGGTGTGACAGCCAGATCCCCGGCCATGCCCGCGTGGCCCAATTTGCGCGGCGCAACGGTGCAGTTCCGGCCATCCAACTGGCGCATGCGGGACGCAAGGGCGGGATGCAAAGGCCATGGTTTGGCAACGGCCCGTTGAATGCAGACGATCACGCGCGCGGCGATATGCCTTGGACGCCGGTGGGCCCTTCGGCGGTGCCTGTCGCGGAGGGGTGGCCGGTGCCACATGCGTTGTCTCAGCAGGATATTGACGCGCTGATCGCGGATTTTGTAACGGCCGCGCGGCGTGCCTTGGTGGCGGGCTACCAGATCGCCGAAGTGCATGGCGCGCATGGCTATCTTTTGCATAGTTTCCTGTCGCCGCTGTCAAACCTGCGCACCGATGGTTATGGCGGTGATCTGGCGGGGCGGATGCGGCTCGCGCTTGAGGTCACGCAAGCGGTGCGCGACGTCTGGCCCGATGATTTGCCGCTGTTCTTTCGGACGTCTGCCGTTGATGGCACACCAGAAGGGTGGTCGCTTGATGATACGGTCATTCTGGCGACCGAACTAAAACGCATCGGCGTCGATGTGATGGATTGTTCGTCCAGCGGCATCGCGGGGTCCGCCACCGCAGGTGCCGCAACAAAGCGCCAGCCGGGGTTTCAGGTGCCTTACGCCGAAAGGGTGCGCCGCGACGCGCAGATCACGACCATGGCCGTCGGGTTGATCACCCACCCGCAGCAGGCCGAGGATATTTTGGCGCAAGGCCGTGCTGATTTGATCGCAATTGGCCGTGAGGCTTTGGTTAATCCGATGTGGGCGCTGCATGCGGCGGCGACACTGGGTGCTGATACGGATTTCAGGACATGGCCGGAACAATCGGGCTGGTGGTTGGCATCGCGTCAGAAAACCTCTGAATTCTATGAACCCGACGCCTGAACCGGACCCCCCTTAGCATGAAAGCCCCACGCAGATGAAGATACCCGCCCAAGACCTGACCGCCCTTGCCACGTCTATCCTCAGCCACGCATCCAACACGCCCGAGGCCGCCGCATCGGTCGCGGCACGGCTGGTCAGTGCCAACCTGACCGGCCATGACAGCCACGGTGTCGGCATGATCCCGGCCTATGTCGAGGGGATTATTGCGGGGCAGTTGGTGCCACAGGCCAGCGCTAGGATTATTGAGGACAAGGGGCCGTTTGTGTTGGTCGATGGTCAACGCGGCTTTGGTCATGTGGTCGCCGAACAGGCGATGGAGATTGCGATTGCCCGCGCGCAGGCCAGTCATTTCGCCGTGCTATCGCTGCGCAACAGCTTTCATCTGGGGCGATTGGGCGACTGGGGGGCAATGGCGGCGGAGGCTGGATTTATCTGCATTCTATATGCCAACGTCCAATCCTCACGCCCTATCGTGGCGCCGTTCGGAGGCAGCGATGCGCGGTTTGTCACCAACCCCTATTGCACCGCGATACCGGCGACCGAAAAGCACCCGATGTTCTTGCTGGACATGGCGACCAGCACCATAGCGATGGGCAAGGCGCGCGTGGCCGACCTGAGCGGTAATGAAGTCCCCGAAGGTGCCGTGATTGATGCGCAGGGAAATCCGACCCGCGACCCCTCTGTTATGTTCAACGACAAAGGCGGATCGCTGACCACCTTCGGGCAGCACAAGGGCTTTGGTCTGGCGTTGCTTGGCGACATTTTGGGTGGATCATTCAGCGGTGGCGGTGCCTATCTGCCTGAGCGTCAGATCGAGGCGAGCATCACCAACAACATGATGGCGATCTTGATTGACCCGAATGTGTTTGGCACCGGTGAGGCATTCGGCATTGACGTGGACGCCTATACCGATTGGGTCAAGGCGTCCCCGCCCGCACCGGGATTTGACGCTGTGCAATTGCCCGGTGACCCCGAACGGCGCAGCGCCGCAGACCGGAACGCAAACGGCATATTCGTGGATCCGGGCACCTTGGCGAAGTTGAAAGAGGCAGCGCTGAGCGCAGGTATGCCGCAAGCCGAAGTGGATGCGTTTGTGGGCTGGGCGTGATGGATTGCACAATGAAAGGAACATCGCATGAGTGATCTTGAGGGGCGTATCGCGCTTGTTACCGGCTCTGCAACGGGGCTGGGCAGGTCGATGGCAGTCAAGCTGGCCGAACGGGGCGCGGATGTGATCGTGAATTATTCCCGATCTGTCGCAGAAGCCGAAGAGACCGCCGATCTGTGCCGTGCGGCAGGATCACAGGCGCAGGTGGTCAAGGCAAATGTCGCTGATCCTGCGGGATGTGCTGCGTTGGCCGCAGCCGCCGCACAACGGGGGCGTCTGGACATTTTGGTGAACAACGCCGGTATCACACGCCATGCAGCCGACCATTCCGATCTGAATGCGCTGTCCAAGGCCGATTTCATGGACACCTACGAGGTCAACGTGGTGGGCCCCTATCTGATGCTGCAAGCGACAAAACCGCTGTTGGAAGCGGCCTATACGACAACGGGCCGGGCAAGTGCCGTGCTCAACACCTCGTCGATTGCAGGGATAAAGGGGGTAGGGTCATCGGTCGCCTATGCGGCATCAAAGGGGGCGTTGAACACCATGACACTATCGTTGGCGCGGGCGCTGGCCCCTGCCATCCGTGTGAATGCGATCTGTCCCGGTTTCATCGGCACCCGCTGGTTCAAGGACGCGATGGACGAGGACGCGTTCGAAAGCAAAGTGCGCATGATCGAGGCCAAAACGCCTCTCGGGGTCGCCTCTGGTCCTGATGATATCGCAGATGCCGCGCTGTTTTTCGTATCCGACGCCGCGCGCCATGTCACCGGAGAGATGATGCTGGTCGACGCGGGGATGCATCTGGTGCTTTAGCGTTGCAGAGTCCGCACCGGATTTCTCAAGGTTCTGCGGTTGCCCAAATTGACGCTGTCACCGCAATAAATTCGCAAGGCAACCGTTACGCGGGCGTTGTGCAGCGGTTAAGACCTCGGCTTTCCAAACTGTTTTGCAGGCACTGCTTTGTTTTCGATCCTATGGTTTTTAGAGAAGGCCGCACAAATCGGTTTGCGGTTTTTGGTAGGTGTTATCGAAGCCTAGCTTGCCAGATTGGGCTTCGATCAGAACGATACGGGTCTGGTGTCTGGCCCTTCGTCTAAACGCAGCTTAAAGAATGGTCGCGTTTGCATTTAGACGAAATCAGCAAGGGGATGGGAAAGCCTACCGGATCATTCCGCCGCTGTCATTCTTGGC
>JAFMHE010000270.1 GCA_017854675.1 Paracoccaceae bacterium
TACCAAGGACCGGCAACAGCAAAATCTGTTCGATCCTGAGTGCGATACCGTAGGCCGCGATTGCATGCTCGCCAAAGCCTTTGAGGGCGTATTGCACCACGAACCCGGATATGAACATGACCATGAACGCTGTGGTTGTCGGGATCATCTGACCGAAAATCTCACGGTAGACGGCTGTATTCGGGGCCAGTTCTGACACCGCAGCGCCTTGTATGATGCGCAGCGACAGCACCGCGCGCAGCACATACAGCATCACGCCGGTTTGCGACACCACCGTGGCCAGTGCGATCCCGTTGAAGCCCAGTCCGGGGATCACACCGGGAATGCCGTAGATAAAGAGCGGATTCAGCACGATATTGGCAAGAAACGCAGCCATCATCGCACGTTGTAACGTGACGCTGTCACCGTGTGCCTGCAAAATCCCGTTCGCTGAATAGGCAATCAAAAAGCCGGGGAGGGAGGCGAGTAACCAATAGAAGTATCCGTTCGCCGCATCACGGTATCCGCCCGGTTCTGACACGATAGAGATCAGATAGGGTCCGGCAAACGCGCCCGCGACGATCAGGATGATCACAGCAGTAATCGCAAACGACAGACCCTGCATCGCGGTGCGTCGCGCAGTATCATCGTCTTTTTTGCCGCGCGCATTGCCGACCAGCGCGCTCATCGCGGAGCCCGTGCCAAAGCCAACCGCCATCATGATGAAAAACGCCTGAAACCCGATGGCAAGCCCCGCCTGCGCCTCGGTCGAGATTTGACCGGCGAAATAGACATCGACGACGTTGTACAATGTGCTGAACAGCATCCCCATTGCCGCAGGCACGGCAAGTGTCCGGAAATGCCCAGAAATAGGGCCAGTTGTCAGGTCATGGTCACGCATGGGGATGGCTTTCGTTCTAGGCGTCCCACCCCGTTAGCTTGTTCGGCGCGGTTCGTCACGCGCGCGTTTCGGCGGCGCCCGTAACAAGGTGTCCCTAAAGCGCCAGATCCGCGACAAGCATGTCTTTTGAATACGCCGCCTTTTCCACGCGCCTCTTGATGCGACCACCCTCAACCACAACGAAATTGTCACCCAAGGCATAGGCAAAATCTGCGTTTTGCTCGACCAGAACAATCGCCATCTCTCCGCCACTGCGCAGCTGACGCAGGGCATCACCGATCTGTTGAATGACATTGGGCTGAATGCCCTCGGTTGGCTCATCTAGCAACAAAACCGATGGCTTGGTGATCAGCGCGCGCGCAATGGCTAGCTGCTGTTGCTGCCCGCCTGACAAATCACCGCCGCGCCGCGCGATCATCTCGCGCAGGACCGGAAACAGCTCAAACACCATGTCGGGGATGTGGTGGTCCGACTTGGGCAGGCAGGCAAACCCGGTTTCAAGGTTCTCTGCCACACTCATCATCGGGAACACTTCGCGTCCTTGCGGGACATAGGCGATCCCCGCATGCGCGGCCTTGAACGGCGAGGTGAGCGTCATCGCGGTGCCGTTTAGGGTAACCGTTCCACCAGACGCGGGATGGCGTCCTGCAATGGCCTTGAGCAGGCTGGTTTTGCCAACGCCGTTGTTGCCGATCAACGTCGTGATTTCACCGCGTGGCGCATCGAATGAAACATCGAACAGGATCTGGCTTTGACCGTAATGCAGATCAAGGTTTTGAACATCAAGCATGGCTGCGCCCCAAGTAAACCTCAATCACCCGCGGGTTTGAGGTGACGTGATCAAGGTTGCCTTCGGCCAGAACCGACCCTTCGTGCAGGACTGTTACCCTGCAATTCAGACGGCGCACAAATTCCATGTCGTGTTCGACAACCACAACCGCGCGGGTCTCAGCCGCGCGTTTAAGGATGTCTGTTGTTTTCTCGCGCTCTTCCACCGTCATCCCTGCGGCGGGTTCATCGACCAGCAGCAGACGGGGTTCCTGCGCCAGCAACATACCAATCTCTAGCCATTGCTTTTGACCGTGGCTCAGTTCCCCCGCCACGCGTGTCAGGCTGCCCAAAAGGCCAATCTCTTCGGCAATCTCTTCGATCCGCACACCATTTTTGGCAGTCTTTTTGTGCATCAGCACCGCAAATGGCCCGCGCAGGTTTTTAAGCGCCATTGCCAGATTTTGACGGACTGTCTGATCCTCGAACACCGTCGGTTTCTGGAACTTGCGCCCGATCCCTTCCATTGCGATGTCACTTTCGGACATGCCCAGCAAGGATATGTTCCGCTCGCCCCAGATGACTGTGCCCTCATCGGGTTTTGTTTTGCCGGTCACGATGTCCATAAAGGTTGTCTTGCCCGCGCCGTTCGGCCCGATGATGGCCCGCAATTCAGGCTCTGCAAAATTGATCGACAGGTTGTTGATGGCGCGAAAACCGTCGAATGACACCGACACACCAGAGACTTCTAACAGCATGCTCATTCGGGTTTCCTGACCAGATAATCAAACAATCCGCCGATACCCTTGGGAAAGAACAGCGTGACGGCGACAAAGGTGACGCCAAGCAACACCAGCCACCAGTCGGTCCATTGGATGACGTAGAATCCTAGGTTGATGTCAGGTGCGCCGCCGCCTGTGAACCAGCTGGACATCAGCGATACAAAGGCCGCACCAATGGCCGCCCCGTACAGGCGCCCGCGCCCGCCAATAGCCACCCAAACCGCCAGATAGATTGATGCGATCGGGGCGATTTCACCGGGGTTGATGATACCGGCCTGCGGGTAATAAAGCGCACCCGCGATCCCCGATATGATCGCCGTTATGGTAAAGACGAACAATTTGTAGCTTTCCACATGGTAGCCCAGAAACCGAACGCGCGCCTCGTTATCGCGGATGCCTTTGATGACGCTGCCCATCTTGCCCGACACGATCCAAGCAAAGAAAACATATCCCGCGCCAAGGGCGACGGCGGATGCAATAAAGAACACTATTGAAATTGTGGCTTGTGGCGTCGCTTCAAAACCGGGGATGTTTTGCAGGCCTGACAACCCGTTGTTGCCGCGCAATCCACTGTCATTCTGAAACAGATAGAGCGACAGGGCCAGTGTCATCGCTTGGGTCAGGATTGACAGATAGACGCCCGTGACCCGCGACCTGAACGCAAGCCAGCCAAACACCAGTGCCAAAAGACCGGGGACCAGCACCACCATAAGTAATTGTAGAAACAGGCTATCGGCAAAGGACCAGATCATCGGGAACTCGGCTGAGCCCACAACGCCGAATATCTGATTGCCAATCGCGTCTGATATCTCTTGCGGGGTGGCGGGCAGGGCTTGCCCCGCAAGGCTGTCCAGCACGATCCCTTCGGTGCGCGCATACATCAGCCACATGCCGATGGCATAGCCGCCAATCCCGAAAAACGCGAAATGCCCGAGGCTGAGGATACCGCAATAGCCCCAGACTACATCCATCGCGATGGCGATCAGGCACAGGCAAAGTGTTTTCCCCAGCGTTTTGACGAACGAGGTAGAGATCACGTCGACCCCCGTCACTTCGGACAGCAGCGTAACCGCGACGGTGAAAATGCCTAGAAAGGCAAGGAACCACAGAACGGACGGGTTTTGCGCGATAAAGGTTTTGTTCATCGTTCAGCCCGATGTCCTGCGCAGCGATATGTGGGAAAATTGTACATCTTTCGGCCCCTCAATCTGCTGCCGCCCGCCCCTTGAGGGCAACGATGCCCTTGGGTCTGAATTGAATGAATAGGATGATGAAAAGGATCATGTAGGTTTGCGCCGCCAGCGTGTTGGACGGGTTCAGCCATTCGATCCCCTTTTGCAGGATGCCGATCATCGACGCGCCCGCCAGCGTGCCCCAGACATTGCCAACGCCGCCGACAACGACGGTCATAAAACTTTGAACGATGTAGTCGGCGCCCATCTCAGACGTGACCTTGGCGTATAGCCCAATCGCCACACCAGCGATCCCCGCAATGCCGGAGCCAAGGCCGAGTGTCAGCATGTTGATCCGATCAGGATTGATGCCCATGCTTGCGGCCATGCCGGGGTTTTGGGTAACGGCGCGGACCTCAAGGCCCAACCGCGTGCGTTTCAAAACATAGAGGATCAGCGCCAGAAAGATCAGCGCCAGCACGAATATCGCAATCCGGATGTAGCTGATCGCGATGACGTCAGAGATGACCCAAGCCCCGTCCAGCCATTCGGGCGAGGTCAGCGGGCGCGCTTGGGTGCCAAAGATGTTCTTGGCCAATTGCTGTAGGGCAATCGAAATGCCGAAGGTCGCCAGCAGCGTTTCCAACGGGCGGTGATACAGATGCCGGATCACCAACCGTTCCATCGCGACACCGGCCCCAAAGGTAACGGCAAAGGCCAGCGGCAGGGCGACAAGAATGGCAATCGTGTAATCGGGGATGAACAACTGAACCACGTAGCCGGTGTAGGCGCCCATCATGATGAATTCACCATGCGCCATGTTGATCACGCCCATCACGCCAAAGGTAATGGCAAGGCCGATTGCAGCCAAAAAGTAGATCGACGCCAGTGACAAACCGTCTAG
>JAFMHE010000271.1 GCA_017854675.1 Paracoccaceae bacterium
GGGAAATACTTTGGCGACCAGCCAGACAGGTCGATATAGACGTTGGGCTTGTGCTGCGCGACGGCAAGCGCCTCTTCTTGCCAAGGAAAGGACGGATGCGCGAGGATGATCTTGAGGTCGGGGAAATCCACTGCGACGTCATCCATGTACATCGGGTTCGAATATTTCAGCCGCATCCCGTTGCCCCCCGGCATGCCAGACCCGACACCTGTCTGGCCGGTATGAAAAAGCGCGATACCGCCTTCATCCTCAATCGCTTCATAAAGCGCGTAAGCCATGCGGTCATTGGGGTAAAAGCCCTGCATCGTGGGATGAAACTTGAACCCTTTGATGCCGAAATCCTTGATCAGTCGGCGCGCTTCCCGCACCCCCATTTTACCTTTCCAAGGATCGATGGAGGCGAAAGGGATCAAGACATCATCATTCTCGGCAGCCAGTTCGGCCACCTCTTCGTTCTTGTAGCGGCGGTAGCCCGTTTCACGTTCACTATCGACGGGAAAGATCACAGCGGCGATGTTCTGGGCACGGTAATGCGCTGCCGTTTCCTCTATGGTCGGGGGGTGTTCCCACGGTGCGCGGAAATACTTGGCCATGGTTGATTGCAAATCATCATACCCGTCATCGCCGTGGCAACCACAGGGTTCCTCGGCGTGGGTATGGATGTCGATCGCGCGGACTTTTGTGATATCGACCATGTGAATTTCCTTAAAGTTTGACGACCGCGGGGTCGTCGTTGTCATAAAGCCTGTCGAGCAATGCCGCACGCCGTGACAGGATCGCGTTGAAATTCAAATTGCCCTTTGCGGTCATTTCCCCCAACGGCATGGAGGCAGGTTCCGCCAGAATGATCGCGCGCGAGATGCGGGTTGAACTGCTGGCATCAATCGCAAGGGACGCCAGTTTTTCCTGCAAGCGCGCCCTCAATTCAGGGTCTGTCAGCGCGCCGTCCAAAGCATCCAACCCGTACCCTGCCGCCTTGAGCGCGCCCATGTTGGGAAAGATCATGACGCCGATTTCGCCACGGTCTGCGCCCGTAATCACAAGGTCCGCCGCGAGCGGGGCCAGACCTGCCAGGACATCAAGGCGCAACTGCCCCGCGCGGACCCACGTACCCGACAGCATTTTGAAATCTTCGCCAAGACGGCCATCAAATTTCAGCCCCTTGTTCACATCATCAGGGTCCACCAGCCGCATCACATCGCCGGTGATAAAGAACCCTTCGTTATCGAATGCGGCGGCAGTTTTGGCGGGATCATTCAGATAGGCCTGCATGACATTGGGGGCTTTTACCCGCACCTCGCAACGCATGTCAGCATCCGGGATCAGCTTTATCTGTGTTCCTGTCATGGGGGTGCCGACCACGCCGGACCGGTCCGTCGGCTCTTGTTGCAGCAATACGCCGGGCGCTGTTTCGGTCAGCCCCCAAGACGAGGTCATCAAGGGAATCTCACCTTTGACATCCATCGCCATGCCTTCGAACCCTTCCCAGATATCTTGCGGCAGCGACGCACCGGCATAGAAAATCAAGTCGAGGTTTTCGAAAAACCGCTGGCGCAAGGCCACGTCGTTCTGCAGCGCCCCCAACAGCAGTTGAAACCCCATCGGCACGTTAAAGCACAGCGTGCCCGTTACCATATTCAGGTTCTCAAGCGTGCGGTCAAAAAGCCCCGGCGCAGGTTTTCCATCGTCGATATAAAGCGCGCCCCCATTGGCAAGCATCATGTTGAAATTATGCGAACCGCCAAAAACGTGGTTCCACGGCAGCCAATCCACAATTCTGGGGGGCCGTTCACGCAAGAAAGGCAGCGCATCTGCAATTTGCGCCTGATTGGTGCACATCATTTTCTGCGTGGTCAGCACCCCCTTAGGGGCGGAGGTAGACCCCGATGTCATCAGAATTTTGGCGATTGTATCCGGCGTCACAGCCGTGTTCGCCGCACCTAGATCGACGCTGCTGTCACCTCTCAAAAGATCCTCAAACGCAGACATGGACCTATGGGCATTCCGGCTTGCCACGATGTCGATGCCATTCAACTGGTCAAGCGCAGCAGCGTATTGAACGGCATCCGCGACAAACGCCATCTTGGGTCGGACAAGTTCGACCACCTGCAAAAGTCGCGCATGTGCGGCAGGGATCAACGCATATTGTTCTGCCACCGGAACGGTCGGCACGCCCACATACTGCGCCGCAAGGGTCAGCAATGCATGATCAACCCCGTTGCCTGACATGATCAAGATCGGCGTATCCGGCCCCATACCACGCGCCAGCAACGACTGACCAATCGCCCGAACCTTATCAAGTGTCGCGCCATAGCTCTCTTCGCGCCAGCCTGCCCCGCTTCGCTCTGCGATAAAAATGACGTCCGGCGTGGCATCCGCCCAATGGTGCAACCAGTCACTGGTGCAACGGGCAACCGGGCCCAGTTCGTAATTTGACCGCAGCAAGATACTGCCATCGGCACGGTCCTCGCGCGCAATGGAATGTGGCAAATACTGCGACGTGCGTTTCATCACTTAGCCCCCAAAGCGCCCCGTGTCCGGACGGTTTGCATCGCCTCAATCAGCGTCTCAATCGTCTGTGGCGGTATTCCTTCGAACAACCGTGCCTCATGCGCCTTGTCTGCCGCCAATGCCTTTTGACAAAGCTGGATACCCTCGGGTGTCGCAGTCAGCGCGTAAATACGCCGGTCCGCCGGCACACGCCTGCGCAAAACCAGCGCGCGCTGTTCCAACTCGTCAATGATCTCGACCAGGTTCGGTCGTTCCACATCCATCGCTGCGGCCAGTTGCGATTGGCTCAGACCAGGATTTTCCACGATCAGAACCAGCGCCGTATAGGTCAACATCCGCAAGCCCAAGGGCTTGAGCGTCTGCGTCAGATCAGCCTGCACCACATTGAACGCCCGCTTCATGTTGTACCCGAGAAACTGGCGCAACGCTGCATCATCGACGCCTGAAACCAGCGGCGTATCCGGTGCATTTGGGGTCAATCGCACAGGCATGTCAGCGGAACTTTGGCGGGCGTTTTTCAAGAAAGGCTTTCAGCCCTTCGTGCGCATCCGGTGTCGTTTGAGCGACCGAGGCCACCAGCGATTCAACAAACAATCCATCGCTTTGGGACATGTCGTTGATCCTCGCGATGGCTTGAACCATCATGTAATTGGACAGCGGCGCATTGTTCGCGATCTTGTCGGCCAGCGTTTGCGCCAAGGCCATCGCCTCACCTTGGGCAACGCTGTACTGGGCCAATCCCAGCGTGACGCCGTCTTTGGCATTATATTTGCGACCGGTCAGCATCATTTCCGTCATCCGGTCCGGCCCCATCAGTCGCCCGACCCGCGCAGTTGCACCGCCGCCCACAAAAATACCGCGACGTCCCTCTGGCAATTGAAAGATGCACGACGGCTCGGCGATGCGCACATGGGTCGAGGCCGCAAGTTCAAGCCCGCCCCCGATGACCGCGCCAAACATCGCCGACACAACCACCAGCCCGCCAAACTGGATCTTTTCCATAACGGCATGCCAGTGGCGCGAGTGATGCAGGTTTTCCTCGGCTGAGCGGTGAACATGTTCGGCCAGATCAAGCCCTGAACAAAAATGACCGGCCACGCCCGTCAATATGACCACCCGAACGTCCTTGGGCGGGGCAGTGAAAAACCCGTCAATCGCGTTCAGCAATGCCGCAGACATGGCGTTGCGCTTGTCGGGGCGGTTCATCGTCAGGGTCGCAACAGGCCCGTTCACCTCGATCAGCAGCATTTCGTCTGACATCTGTCGTTCCCTGTTCCGTACTGCAATGTTGCCGTTTGCACCGCGCAATCGGCCCAATTCGTTATATTCTATAATCATTATCAAGCCTCTGCCGCTTTGCAAGCGTCTATGACCCAACGGCGGTTCCACTGCCCGTTGACATCACAAGGCAGCATTGCAGTATGGCCGTGACGACAGGGCTGTCCCAACAGTTCAAACACGAGGAAGTCTGAATGATCCCGATCCATCCCCCCATCGCCGAAACGCCCCCGAAAGAGACCGTCGTGTCGCGCATCCGCTCGAACGGGAAAACCCATGCGGATCGCCTTGCGCTGGTGTGCGGGGCAGATCGCCTGACGTGGGGTGCGTTTGATCAGCGCATCAATCGCGTGGCCAATCTGCTGCTGCGCTTTGGCGTAGCAAAAGGGGATAACGTCGCGGTGATTTCGCCCAATTCCATTCCTTACGCCGAAGTGTTTATGGGCATTCTGCGCGCAGGCGCTTGTGTGACGCCGCTATCTTCTATGGCCTCACCTGAAGCACTGCAAAAGATGGTGACAGACTGCGACGCCAAAGCGATTTTTGTCGCCGGGAAGTATGCGGATCTGGTCCGTGATTTTGTCACGCAGATGCCCATCCACCGTGTTGCGTTTGACTTTACCGACCCTGATTTTGAGGGTTATGAGGCGCTGCTGGCGCAATCCGCAACAACCGACCCGATGATCCCGATTGACATGCAAGACCC
>JAFMHE010000272.1 GCA_017854675.1 Paracoccaceae bacterium
ACTGAAGCTTTCGATCAAGGCATTCTGCTGGGGTCTTTCAGGGTCAATACCGTCCTTTCAGCATCCCATGCGACCGCACCATCACCCAACCGGACGTCACCTTACGTCATTCTGCGTTCTGCGGAACGAAGTTCCATCCTGCGGGATTGGCAGATGCGGAATTACTGCCTAGTCTCGGGTTATGAGAGTCGCATATTCGCATCAGACGGATGGCGGCTCGTGTCTTTGGGAGGAGACTGTGATGTATTTTACCACGCCATGCGCCAACGGCGCGGCCCGCGCACAATGACCGCGATGACCCCGGAAGAAGCAGTCAGTTATGTGCTTGCCAATGAACCCGCCTTTGCAGTGGAACCCACCGTCATTCGCGGTGTGACGTTCAAGGCATTCAAGAATATTCCGCCTAATGTGCCTGCGTTGATGACCGCCGGATGGGAACGCCACGGCAATGGCGCGCTGGAATATCTGGTTTATGAGGACGACCGCCTGACCTATGCGCAGTTCTGCGAGAATGTGCACCGGATGGCGCATGCGATGCGTGATGATCTGGGGTTGGGGCAAGGCGACCGGATTGGCATTGCGATGCGCAATTATCCCGAGCTGTTGACGATGGTTCTGGCGATTTCGTCCATCGGGGCGACGGTTGTGTTTTTGAACGCGTGGTGGACGACCGAAGAACTGGAATATGCGCTAAAGGACAGTCAGGCCAAGGTGGTCTTTGCGGATGGCCCGCGTGTGCAACGTCTTGCGCCGATCAAGGATGCGCTTGGGCTGACGATCGTAGGTGTGCGCGACGGCGAAACGCTTGGCGATCACAGTTTTACCGCGCTGAAAGACGGCGCCAAGGCCACGAATGCGGTCGGGGTCACGATCGACACGGATGATGATTTTGCGGTGATGTATTCATCGGGCACCACGGGCCACCCGAAAGGTGTTGTTCAGACCCACCGCGGTGCTGTGAACGCGGTCTTTAGCTGGCTGTTGCAATCGGTTATCGCACCGATGGTCACGCCGCCTGAACCGGGTGCGCCCGAGGTGCCGCGCCCGTCTGCATTGGTGGTTACGCCGCTGTTTCATGTCACAGCGACGCATCCCCTGTTTCTGCTGAGCCTGCCTGCGGGCGCGAAAATCACGCTGATGCACAAATGGGACGCGGACGAGGCCGTGCGCCTGATGAAAGAGAACAACATCACGCGGTTCCTTGGGGTGCCGACACAATCGGCTGAACTGATGATGGCGGCCAAACGGATGGGGGAAACCCTGCCCTTGATGGATTATCTGGGCTCTGGTGGCGCGAAACGCCCCGCCGCCCAAGTCGCGCAACTGGCAGAGACGTTCCCGAATGCAGGCATCGCAACCGGCTGGGGCATGACAGAGACCAATGCGCTGGGGATCGGCATGATCGGCGATGACTATAAACTGCGCCCCGAAAGTGCCGGCAAACTGCATCCGCCAGTACAGGAATTGCGCATGCTGGATGATGCGGGTAACGATGTGCCCAATGGCACGCTGGGTGAGATTACGGTCAAAAGCCCCGCGAACATGCGGTGTTATCTGAACAAGCCCGAAGCGACGGCAGAGACGATGCAAGAGGGCTGGTTGCGCACCGGTGATCTGGGTGTGCGCGATGATGACGGCTATGTCACCATTCTGGATCGCAAGAAAAACATTATCATTCGGGGGGGCGAAAACATCGCCTGTCTGGATGTTGAGGGCGCGCTGCACCGCCTGCCCCAAGTTTTGGAGGCCTGTGCGTTTTCCGTACCAGACGACCGTTTGGGCGAAAGCGTGGGTGCCGTGGTGCAATTGGCTGAGGGCGCGACACTCACTCAGGCCCAGATGGTCGACGCCCTGCGCGACCACCTCGCGGGCTTTAAAATACCGCACCAT
This sequence comes from Paracoccaceae bacterium, assembly GCA_017854675.1. Taxonomy (GTDB): domain Bacteria; phylum Pseudomonadota; class Alphaproteobacteria; order Rhodobacterales; family Rhodobacteraceae; genus Sulfitobacter. The sequence goes on from JAFMHE010000272.1 coordinate 1,891, forward strand.
CTGTGGGTTCAATCCGGTCCCTTGATGCGCGGTGCAACAGATAAAATTGACCGGCGGGGCCTGCGCACCGCCTGTCTGGATACAATGGAGAAACGTGTATGACGAACCCGACGGAAACCGAAATCGGCGCCTATATTGCCGAAGCTGGCGCAAAAGCATGGGACGTTCCCGGCCTGCCCGAGGGCATCGCGCACCGCCCCGTCAAAAGCGTCGGCATCATTGGTGCGGGCACGATGGGTGGCGGCATTGCGATGAACTTTGCAACGGCTGGCATCCCTGTGACGATCGTGGACACGTCTCAGGACGGGCTCGACCGTGGACTGAAGGTTGTGCGCGGCAACTACCAGCGTTCGTCCGACAAGGGACGTTTCCCGCAGGACGAGGTCGAGGCGCGGATGGACCGGTTTACCGGCACGCTTGCAATTGCGAACCTTGCCGATTGCGATCTGATCATCGAGGCCGTGTTCGAGAACATGGAGCTGAAGCGCAAGATTTTCACCGAGCTGGACCGCGTGATGAAGCCCGGTGCGATCCTTGCCACGAACACCTCCGCACTCGATATTGACGAAATCGCGGGCATGACCAAAAGGCCCGAGGATGTGATCGGGCTGCACTTTTTCTCACCTGCGAACGTGATGAAACTGCTTGAGATCGTGCGCGCCAAACACACTGCTGATGATGTGGTCGCGACCTGTATGGCGCTGGCAAAAGACATCAACAAGGTCGCGGCACTTGTGGGCGTTTGCCCCGGTTTTGTCGGCAACCGTATTCTGTTTGCGCGTCAGAAACAGGCGAACAAACTTGTCTATCAGGGCGTTATGCCGTGGGATGTGGATGCCGCCCTGAATGCGTTCGGGTTCAAGATGGGACCCTTCCAGATGAGCGATCTGGCGGGGCTGGACATTGGCTGGTCCAAGGGGGCCACGACCGATAATCCCATTCGTGATGCCTTGTGCGAACTGGACCGGCGCGGCCAGAAAACCGGTGCAGGTTTCTATGATTATGACGAAAACCGCCGCCCCGTGCCAAGCGACGTGACCGCAGGCATCATCCGCGACATCACCGGCGCTGAGCCAAGCACGATGAGCCCCGACGAGATTATCGAAGTGTGCATCTATCCGATGATCAACGAGGCGGTGAAGATTTTGGAAGAGAACAAGGCGCAACGCCCCTCTGACGTTGATGTCGTCTGGCTGAATGGCTACGGCTTTCCACCCGATAAGGGCGGGCCGATGTTTTATGGCGACATGGTCGGCGCACAAGCGGTGCTGGATGTGATGGAACGTCTGGGCGCGGAAGATGCGGAATTTGCACCTGCCGAAACGCTTCGCAAACTGGCCGCCTCAGGTGGCAAATTCACTGACATTGATACCGGAGGGCTGAAAGTATGAGCTACGAATTTATCACGACCGAAAAGAAGGGGCACATCCTTGTCGTTACGATGAACCGGCCCGAGGTCTATAACGCTGTGCACGTCGATATGCACAACGAAATGGCGGCCTGCTGGGACGATTTCGCCGCTGATCAGGACTTGTGGGTCGCCGTGCTGACGGGTGCCGGCGACAAAGCGTTTTCAGCCGGTAACGATTTGAAAGCCACCGCTGCGGGGGGCGCGCGCGCCACGATGACACCGATGGGGTTTGCGGGGCTGTCGTCGCGGTTTAACCTCGAAAAGCCGATCATTGCTGCGGTCAACGGTTTCGCGATGGGCGGCGGGTTTGAAACCGCGCTTTCCTGCGACATCATCCTCGCCTCCGAGAACGCCAAGTTTGCATTGCCCGAAGTCAAGGTCGGCTTCTTTGCCGCCGCCTCCGGTGTGCAACGCTTGTCGCGCTACATCGGGCGTCTTGCTGCGCAGGAAATGATGTACACAGGCCGCACTATCATGGCTGATGAAGCGCTGAAAATGGGCTGCGTCAATGAGGTGTATCCGCATGACCAACTGATGGCCAAGGCCAAGGAAAAGGCCGAACAGTTGTGCACCGTGTCGCCCTCTGCGGTCAAAGCGACCAAGCGTGTTTTGAACGACATGTACGCCCGTGATGGCATGCAGGAAAGCATCGCCTATTCACGTGAGGTGATCGCCGATCTGGCCAAGACCGAAGACTTCAAAGAAGGCGTAAACGCCTTTGTCGAGAAACGCCCAGCCAATTGGGTGAACAAGTAATTTCGCCCCTAGAGGGACCAACAGACCGAAGGAAAAAACATGTCCGAAGTAAATTCACCGCTAAGCCTGAACAACCTTGAAATGTCCGAAGGCGCAAAGCCGCTGCTGAACGCCGTGATCAAGCACATCCGCGAGAACGTCGATCCGATTTCCGAGGAATACCACCACCTGCAGGACACCAAGGAAAACCGCTGGGAATACCACCCGCGCCAGACCGAGTTGATGGAAGGTGCCAAGCAAAAGGCGCGTGAAAGCGGCTTGTGGAACTTCTTTTTGCCGAACGCCGAAACCGGTGAGGGTCTGTCGAACCTTGATTACGCCTATATCGCCGCCGAACTGGGCAAGAACCCGCTGGCGTCCGAGACGCTGAACTGTTCCGCGCCGGACACCGGCAACATGGAAGTGTTGGAGCGTATCGGCAC
>JAFMHE010000273.1 GCA_017854675.1 Paracoccaceae bacterium
GGGACGTCAGGCAGGTCGCCGGGGTGCGAAAATACAAGTGTTTCGGGTTCCGGGATCAGCCAACCCGGAACGTCGACTGTGCCCAATGCGGCTGATTGCATGCCAAACCGGTCTTGCGGCGTTGTTGACACCATTCCTCACCTCCAAAGCCCTGCGCACCCGACAGACAGGATTAGGGACTAAAGGTTGGCCAAAAGTTAATTTGGTCCGCACCGGCATAGATTTCGAAATGCAAAATGTCAGCAAATTCAATAGAATATGTTAAAAAACTAATTCATCACCTTAATTGATCGGTCCATCAAGGTTTTGCCGCGAAGAAAGGTGTTGTTAATCCTGTGGCGCGTGATCGGATGGATGGTTCACCCCGTCTGTCCATTTGATCGGCTCGTGATCTTGGGGATGCGCGCCCGCAATACACCCCAGATTGATACCACATTGGCGTGGGTCGGACCGTCTGCGGTGGTGGGTGTAAATGCCGCAAGTCTTGCAAAAATAATGCTGCGCGGTGCCGGTTCCCCAAGCATAAAGCGTAAGACTGTCCGCGCCCTTGGTCACCACAACAGACGCCGCATCCGCCGTCACAGCGGCCGCTTGCCTGCGGGCGCAGAACGAACACGTGCAGCGGCCAATGTCGTCAAACCCGCGGGTGAGCACAGCGCGCAACTCAACCGCACCACAATGGCAGCTTGCCGTGATCTCCATTGGCTCGCTCATCTGCGTTTGATCCGGGGAATGCGGCTTTCGAGCGCGTCATAACTCGCTGGCGGGTGCGGTGGATGCCCTTCGGTACGGCGCCAGAACGCAAACCCGCCCCTGCGCAGCCAGAACGGGACCGTCAGCAATAATCCTGCGACAAAGCCCCCCGCATGCGCCCAGTACGCAGTGCCGCCCTGGTTCGGGTCAGCGCCGATGCCACCCAGAAACTGCAGGCCGAACCACAGCGCCAGCATGATCCACGCAGGGATCGGAAAGATGCGAAAGAAGACCACAAAAATAATCAAAATATCGACCTTGGCCTTGGGATAGAGCAGCAGATAGCCCCCCATGACCCCGGCAATCGCCCCAGACGCACCGACCATCGGCACGCGTGAGGATGGCTCGAACGCGACTTGTGTCAGCCCCGCTGCGATGCCGCACACCAGATAGAACACCAGATAAGGGACATGCCCCATCTCGTCTTCGATATTATCGCCGTAGATGTATAAAAACAGCATATTACCGGCCAGATGCATCCAACCCGCGTGCAGGAATTGCGAGGTAATCAGCCCCTCAAATCCGCCCCCCGCGCCAATACGTGCCGGGATCAGCGCGTAGCTGTTGTAGATGTCATAGATCACCGTGTCGTCGGTCAAATACATCGCGTAGCTGAGGAAGATGCCAACATTGGCGATCATCAGCGCGTAGGTGACATAGGGCGTGCGCCCCGACGGGTTATGGTCGCGAATGGGAAACATCCACGAGACTTGTGCGATTGGCCCCGCAGGGTCAAGTGTTCACGAAAGGCTGCGCGCAGTGTTCCCGCGCGCGGCCCGCCTTTTGCCGGTATTTGCGGCTTAACCCGCGGCACCCAAAAGGGCTGCATTGCCACCGGACGCGGTCGTATCCACGCAGACATGCCGTTCTGCGCGTACACGTGCGGCGTCTGGCAACCCGATGATCAGGGGCACGATTGGACCGTCCCGTTTGGCCAGAGCCTGCTCAATCGCGCGCGCGGTTTCAACGTCGCCCCACCACAAGATGCCGCCATAGGCAGGACCACCAACAAGCATCGCCGGATCGACCAGACCTGTCACTTGCACCGCATGGCCGCCTAACGCTTCGACAGCGCGGGCTTGGGCCATTGCGGTCTGCCTCCCCGGTCCCATGCAAAGCAAGGCCGCGCGCGGGAAAGTTGACAGGCGGTTGCTCTCTCCTGTTGGTCCCGGCAAGGTCAGCGTTTCCAGCGGTGCAGCGGTGACATGGGCGGGCACCGCAGGCAGATGAACAGCCGCGTTCTCCCAGACCTCATCGGTTGTTTGGACGTCCGGCGCACCAAAGCGCGGCAGATAGTTCGGACCGCCCGCCTTGGGACCTGTGCCTGACAGACCTTCGCCGCCAAACGGTTGGCTGCCGACAATTGCGCCGATCTGGTTGCGGTTGACATAAACATTGCCCGCCTCGATCCGCTCTGACACATGCTGCACGCGGTCATCAATGCGGGTGTGCAGGCCAAAGGTCAGGCCGTAGCCGGTCGCATTGATCGCGTCGATCACCCCATCCAACTGGTGCGATTTATAGGTGGCAAGGTGCAGAACCGGCCCAAAAATTTCCTTTTTCATGTCGGCAATGCCGCTGACCTTCAGGATCGTCGGTGCGATAAAGACGCCTTGCGCAGGTGTCTTGAGTTCCGCGATGATGCGGCCTTCGGTGCGGGCGGCCTCGATATGGGCAAGGATGCCCGCCTGTGCCGCCGCATCAATGACCGGCCCCACATCTGTGGACAGATCCCACGGATTGCCCATGTTCAACGCCTGCATTGCGCCGGTCAGCATTTTTGTGAGGTCCTCGGCAATGTCTTCTTGGACGTAAAGGCACCGCAAGGCCGAACACCGCTGGCCTGCCGACTGGAATGCGCTTTCCACAATCGCCTGGACCGCCTGTTCGGGCAAGGCGGTGCTGTCCACGATCATCGCGTTCAGCCCACCGGTTTCCGCAATCAGCGGCGTGCCGGGCGCGCAATGGGCGGCCATGTTGGCGCGGATACGCATTGCCGTCGCGGTTGATCCGGTGAAAGCCACGCCGCCAATGCGCGCGTCACCCGTCAGCGCCGCACCGACATCGCCGCCTCCCGGCAGAAGTTGCAGTGCTGCGCGCGGCACACCCGCCTTGTGCATCAGACCCAAGACCAGATGGGCCACAAGTGGCGTCTGTTCGGCAGGTTTTGCCAGCACCGCATTGCCCGCCGCCAGCGCGGCAGAGATTTGACCGCAGAATATCGCCATCGGGAAATTCCACGGCGAAATGCAGGTATAAAGGCCCACGGGGGGCGTATTGGTGGCTTGGGCGGCATAATAGCGCAGGAAATCAACGCCCTCGCGCAGTTCGGCCACACAATCGGGCAATCCCTTGCCCGCCTCGCGCGCCAAAAGCGCGAAAATCTCACCAAAATTGTCCTCGATCAGTTCAGCCGCCGCCAACAACACGCGGCGACGCTCTGCCAGCGGCGCGTCCCAACGGGCGGCCCCGCTAAGTGCAGTCGCCACATCTGCGGCAGAAGCATTGCGCACCGTTCCGGGCGATGCGGCGGGATCAAACGGGTTGGCCACGTCAACCGCCGTATCTGGCGCGGTTTTACCTGCCAGCAAGGGCACCGCATGCCACTGGTGATCTGCAAAACTGTCACGCGCGGCGTCAACCTCGGCCAGCGTCTGGGTATGTGCCAGATCAAAACCGCGTGCATTGGCGCGACCGGGCAAAAACACCTCTGGCCCTGTGGGGATCGCCATGTTGGTTTGGCCCAATTGATCAAACGGGTCGGCGGCAACCACCTCTGGCGGCACGTCTTCATCTACGATCTGGTTCACAAAGCTTGAATTCGCGCCGTTCTCAAGCAAACGCCGCACCAGATAGGCCAGCAGATCACGGTGCGCGCCCACAGGCGCATAAATGCGGCAGCGGGTCTTGTTGTCATTCATCACCAGCGTGTGCAGCGTTTCACCCATCCCGTGCAGGCGCTGGAACTCAAAGCTTTCGGGGTCACCCGCCATGTGCAGAACGGCGGCAACCGTATGGGCGTTATGTGTGGCAAACTGCGGATAAATCCGGTCTGTCATCCCCAACAGCTTGCGCGCATTTGAGATATAGCTGACATCAGTCGCGGCCTTTTGCGTGAACACCGGAAAGCCATCGACGCCTTCGACCTGTGCGCGCTTAATCTCTGTGTCCCAATAGGCGCCTTTGACCAGACGTACCATAATGCGACGGTCGTGGCGGGTGGCCATATCGTAAAGCGTATCAATCACAGTTGCCGCACGTGGGCCGAAGGCCTGTACGACAATGCCGAAACCGTCCCAGCCCGCCAGTGCAGGTTCGCTCATCACACGGTCAATCACGTCCAAAGACAGCGCAAGGCGGTCCGCCTCTTCCGCATCAACATTCAGGCCCATGCCCGCCGATTTCGCCAGCAGCGCCAGCGCGCGCAGACGCGGCACCAGATCACGCATCACAGACGCCTCTTGGGCCACTTCGTAGCGCGGGTGCAGCGCGGACAGCTTGACCGAGATACCCGGATTGCGGCGGATGTCATCATGGGTACAAGCAGTCGCAATCGCGGAAATCGCGCGGCTGTAGCTGAGGAGATACCGTTTTGCGTCGGCCTCGGTACGTGCTGCCTCGCCCAGCATGTCGTAGCTGTAGGTGAAGCCCTTTTTCTCCATCCCTGCAGCACGTTTCATCGCGGCACTGATGTCTTCGCCCAACACAAACTGTCGGCCCATTT
>JAFMHE010000274.1 GCA_017854675.1 Paracoccaceae bacterium
GGGAATGCAATGGACCCGCTCTTGTTCCTCAGCTTTCTGACCGCGACGCTGATCATCGTGATATCGCCCGGCCCTTCCTGCGCGCTGGCGTCAAGCCAAGCGGTGCGCCACAGCCCGCGCGCAGCGGTCATTTGCGTTGCAGGCGATGCATTGGGATCGGCAGTGCACATCGTCATAGCCGTGGCTAGTTTGCAGGTTTTGATCGGGTTGGCAGATGTGATCCTGCCTTACCTGCAAATCGCGGGCGGCATGTTCATCCTGTACCTTGCATTTCAAGCGCTGCGCCCAAGCCAAGACGGCGTCATGCCCAGTCGTCTGACACCCGGCAGGTCCGCATTCCTGTCTGGATTCTTTGCCTGTGTGACCAACCCGAAGGCAATCGTGTTTTTTGTAGCCCTCTTTCCGGGCTTTATCTCGACCGAACACGCGATCCTGCCGCAGACGTTGATTTATGGTGCGATCTTTATCACGCTGGATGCGCTTTCCATTCTCGGCTACGCGCTGCTGGCGCGCCATCTGGTCAACTCGACCATCGGGCGACACATCAACATCGACCGGCTCAGCGGTTTTGGCCTGCTGGGCATCGGCACGCTACTGATTTTCAAAGGCTGGAAAGCATTGCCAGCGCAGTAGGTTATTCCGGCAACGCCCCTGTAAGGACATAGCGCAAAATCTCTACCACCTGACCCGGTTCGCGCGCGACAGCTAGCGCTGCGGCGTCCACCTCTTTCAACGCGTGGGCATGGTCGTCCCCGTGCAGGATGATCAAAGACTTGCCCAACGCCGCAGCATAGCCTGCATCGAACGCCGCGTTCCATTGCTTGTATTGATCCCCAAACCGCACCACGACCACATCCGCATCGGCAATGCCCTTGCGCGTACGGATCGCGTTCATCTGCGCGCCTTTGCGATCATGCCAGAACTTGTCATCCTCCGCCCCAAGGATGGCCACACCGCAATCATCGCTCGCGGCGTGATCCGTGACAGGGCCGCTGAACGCAATGTCCAGCCCGACCGCACCTTGGGTGATTTGCTCCCGCCAGTTGGTGTGAATTTCACCAGAGAGATATACGTTCAGGGTCATGATATCATCCTCGTTTGGTTCCAAGAAAAAGCGGCGCGCCGACGTGCCGGATTACCCGCGCAACACTGCGCCGGTTGCCTTGCTGACCTTCTCGATCACCTTGGCACCCACTGCCTCGATGTCCTTATCCTTGAGTGTCTGACCCTCGGGCTGCAAGCGCACGGTAATCGCCAACGATTTCTTACCTTCACCCAAACTGCCACCCACGAATTCATCGAAAACACGCACATCGGCGATCAACGCCTTGTCCGCGCCCATGGCCGCATTGACCAAGGTCAACGCCTCGACATCCGCGTCAACGACAAAGGCAAAATCACGCTCGACCGCCTGCAAATCACTGATCTTGAGCGCAGGTCGCGTTGCACCCGTTTTCCGCGGCAACGGCACTTCGGCTGGCCAGATCGTGAATGCCATCGCAGGCCCCTTCACGTCCATCGCCGTGAGGATCTTTGGATGCACCTCACCAAAAATACACAGCACCTTTTTCGGTCCCAAACAAATTTTCCCGTGGCGACCCGGATGCCATTCATCACCGGCATCACGCAAAATCTGCACCTTTGCAGGCGCGCCAATGGCTGCCAGAATCGCCTCTGCGTCGGCTTTGACGTCAAACACATCTACCGGCCTTGACGCACCATGCACATCTTTGGGCCCCGTGCGCCCGATCAGCAGACCCGATACAAGCATATTCTGCTCGCCGGGTTCTCCGCCACTGAACGCAGGCCCCACCTCAAACAGCGCCATATCCGCAAACCCGCGCGCCTGATTGCGCGCCGCTGCCGCCAGCAAACCGGGCAGCAAGGCAGGCCGCATATGGCTCATATCACTGCTGATCGGGTTCTCCAGCATCGTCGCATCGGTGCCGCCACCAAACAGCGCGGCAGAAGCCTGATCAATGAAGCTATAGGTCACACATTCGTTGTACCCCAATGCCGCGCAAGCCCGTCTTGCTGCACCCTCGCGCCGCTGCGCAGGCGACAAAATGGGCCGTGGCACGCCGTCCGTCAGACGTGGCAAAGGCACGCCCTCAAGCTTGGTCAGCGATGCAATGCGCGCCACCTCTTCCACCAGATCAGCAGAACCCTGAACGTCAGGTCGCCAGCTTGGCACACGCGCCATATCGCCTTCCAACGTGAAGCCCAGCGCCTCAAGCGTCGCGCGCTGTGTCTCGGCAGGAATGCTCATACCCACCAGCGACTGCACGCGATCAGTATCCAACTTGTAGGCGCGGCGGGTATCAGGCACAGCGCCCGCAATCACAACCTCGGACGCTTCACCGCCTGCATGATCCAGGATCATGCGGGTGGCATGCTCAATCCCCTCAGGCGTCCACGCGGGGTCAATCCCGCGTTCAAACCTGTACCGCGCATCCGAATTGATCTTGAGCGCGCGACCCGTATAGGCTGTGCGCACCGGATCAAAATACGCGGCTTCAATGAACACATTCGTGGTCTCGGCAGTACAGCCGGACGCAAGCCCGCCCATCACGCCACCAATGCTCTCGACACTCTTGGCGTCAGAAATCAGCGTCATACCTTCGGCAAAGGTATACTCTTTGTCGTCCAGCGCCATGAACGTTTCGCCACCCACTGCGCGATGCACACGCAGGGTATTTCCCGCGATCTTGTCCACATCAAACACGTGCAAAGGACGATTGCGGTCATAGGTAAAGAAGTTCGTTACATCGACAAGGAACGAAATCGGCCGCAACCCAATGGCGCGCAACGCATCCTGCAACCAAACCGGCGACGGGCCGTTTTTCACACCCCGGATTACCCGACCGTAAAACACCGGACACTGCTCAAGCGTATCCTCGTCTATCGTCACGCTTACGGGACAGGCAAATGTGCCCTCAACCGGCACACAATCGCGCGCCTTAAGCGTGCCCAAACCGCGCGCGGCCAGGTCACGGGCAATGCCCCGCACACCCAGCGCATCAGGTCTGTTCGGCGTAATCGCAATCTCGATCACCGGATCAACCTTGGCTGGATCATTCACCGCCAACCAGTCAACGAACGACTGCCCGACCTCCCCCGACGCCAGTTCAATAATTCCGTCATGCTCTTCTGACAATTCCATCTCGCGCTCGGACGCCATCATGCCGAAACTCTCGACACCGCGAATTTTTCCCACACCAATCGTGGTATCAATACCGGGCACATAAACGCCCGGTTTGGCCACAACAACGGTGATGCCTGCCCGCGCATTCGGTGCGCCACAGATGATCTGCATCACGCCTTCGTCGGTCTCGACCTGACAAACATTCAAGCGGTCCGCATCCGGGTGCTTTTCAGCGGATTTCACATATCCGATGGTAAAATCACGCAGCTTTGCACCACGATCCTCTACGCCCTCCACTTCCAGACCCAGATCAGTCAGTGTCTCACAGATCTCTTCCACGGATGCATCCGTATCCAAATGATCCTTCAACCAGGACAGCGTGAATTTCATGTCTCAACCCTCGTGCATAAACTTGACGCTTCGGTATCGCCAAACGCCGTCAGGATCAATGCAGCACGCACCACCTGTGCTGCGACAAACCACTTCCCGCCTCATTTCGCCAGAAATACTGAAATCCGACATCACCAACACCCACTCAAGGGTACGTTGGTTCCCGTCCCATCACCTGATCCAACTGCCAGCCAATCCAGCCATGCGGGATAAAATGCCCGCCCGCATGCAAATCCAGTACAACGCGCCCGCCGTCACAGTCCCAGACGCGCCGGTCAAAAGTCAGCCAATCTACCGCCTGCCAAGTGTCTGCCGGCTGCTGCGCCCCACATCCATAGATGTCGCGCCATAACGCCACTGGATAGGTCTCGTCTCCGCCCGGCCCCATGGGAAAGCCCAGAACGTTATCCTTGAACCCATAGACCTGCCGAAGCTCGGCAGGCGCTTGCATACACTCCTCATCCTGCCGCAACGCGCCCGAAATGGCGAACAGCGCGGCCACGCCATCGCCCTGCGCGCAAGCATACCGCCATGCCATCGCTGCCCCATATGAATAGCCAGAGATGAAGATACGGTTACGATCAATCGGAAACCGCTTGGCAACGTCCTCAATCACCGCCGTGGCAAAGCCGATGTCCCGACTATCTGCACTGCGAAAGTCCCACGTCCGCCCCTGCCCGTTCGGCGCGACCAACAAAACCCCGCGCCTGCGCGTATGGCCTGATATTCGCTGATGATTGACAATCAGATCACCCTGCCTTCCCCAGCCGTGAAAATGCAGCAGCACCGGCAGCGCGGTTTCCCCGTCCCAATCATCGGGTAGCTTGATGTGATAAGAACGATCACCCAGCGCGCAGGCCTCGGCCGCGTGGCAGTCTTCTGACGGCCCCATCGCGGGAAGGATAAGTGCTGCGATCAGAAGAAGGATATATTTCAT
>JAFMHE010000041.1 GCA_017854675.1 Paracoccaceae bacterium
ACTAGTCAGCGCCCCGTTCTGGAACTGGACCGCCATCAGGCGGGACCAATCTGCGGTTGCAACAATCATTTCCGGAAGGCCCGAGCAGGTCCGCAAACCACCGGCGATGTCGCGTTCCCCGATGCGGTGATTGGTGAGGCCCGTTTGCTGCGCCACTTCTGTCAGAGTGCCGTCCTCATAGCGCCAAACCCGCAGGGTTTTAGCAAGATGGGGCCGGTCAATATAAGCCAGTTCAATCCGTCCATCCCCATCAAGATCGGCCGCACCTATGGGCGCAAGCCACCGGTTTCTGCGCCCGATAAACGGCGTTCCGGTCTGAAAACCCGCCTGAGTGTAGATCGCGAGCCTTGCCCCTTGCGTAGCATCACTTTCGACAACAACAACCGAGGGATGCCCGTTGTCATCAAGATAGACAAGACGCGGCTCGGTGTCTTCGAAAACGCGGGTTTCAGGCAGTTTGATCGCAAAACGGCGCACATCACGGGTTTCGCAGCCTTGGCACATATCGGCTGTGATCAGAAGTGTGCCCCATTCAATATCGTCGCCCAACACACCATGCGGATAGCGGCGGGTCGGCTCTGCGTATTCGGCGTCAATGATCACAGGGCGCGGGGCGGCCATGACAGCCGCCGCGCAAAGCACAAACAGCAGCACCACAAGGCCCTGCTGAACGCACCGCATCAGATCTGCTTTTCGGGCATCTGAACGCGCAAACCATCAAGCGCATCGGTCACTTTCAACTGGCAGGTCAGACGCGACCGCGCGGGATCGGGCTGATACGCAAAATCCAGCATATCTTCTTCCATGTGGTCTTTGGCAGGTAGTTTTTCGACCCACGCAGGATCCACATAGACATGACAGGTTGAACAGGCGCAGGCACCGCCGCAATCCGCCTCGATGCCCGGGATGTTGTTGTCACGCGCGCCTTCCATGACGGTCATGCCATTGGCAACGTCAACGACATGCTCGGTGCCACTAAATTCTACGTAGGTGATTTTTGCCATTCTTATGCGCCTTTTCGATACCTGAATTTGCGACAGTTCTAACGTTGCTGCGCACCCGCTGCCAGCCCCTTTTGCACGGGAAAATTGTCAGTGCTGGGCAAGCGTCTCAATTGCCGTTAACGTAGCACAAAATAATTGACCCATGAGGCATTGGGCATGAGCAGTTTATCGGTTTTTCCCGTCCTGAATCGCGTGGTCGCCTGCGCGGTGATGTGCAGCGTTCTGGCTGCTTGCGAAACACCCGTGCTTTTGCCACCCACCGCCCCACCTGAGCCCGGCGTTAAAGCGGCAACCCGCGATGGGCCAGCGGATGCCGCACCGGGAACGTGTTGGGGCAAGACCGTCAGCCCCGCTGTGATTGAAACCGTCAGCGTGCAAATTCAGGTCAAACCCGCAAAAATCAACCCCGATGGCACCATCGCCGGATTGCCGGTTTACCGCACCGAGGCACGCCAGAAGATCGTTACACCGCGCCGCGACAACTGGTTTGAGACGCCCTGTGCCGAAGTGCTGAGCCCGGTGTTTACCAGCAGCCTGCAACGCGCATTGGCGGCAAGGGGCATCTATTCCGGCAAGATCACCGGCGAGATGGACCTCAAAACCCGCAATGCTGTGCAAGTGTTCCAGCAATCGCGTGGCGGCCCTGCCAGCGAAGTTCTGTCGCTTGAGGCAGCGCGGGCTTTGGGTCTGGTCTCGGTCGAACAGACTGCATCTCAATAAAAAAGGGGCGCAATAATGCGCCCCTCTCAAAACCTCAACCTATTTGTGGCTTAGTCACCCAGAGACAGCGCCACAAACCGCGGATCACCGGCACGCCGCACCAAAAGCAGCAAGGACTTGCGCCCGGCATCTTTTGCCGCAGCGATCCCGTCCTCAAGTGCCGCGATGCTCTCGACTTTCTGCTGGTTGGCCTCGGTGATGATGTCGCCTGCCCGCAGACCTTTTTCATAGGCCTCTGATGCTTCTTCAACTTCAGTTACCGCAAGGCCCATCATCGCCTCGTCCGCACCCAACGTCTCGCGCAGTTCGTCCGTTAGCGGTGTCACACTCAACCCCAGCAGCGATTTGACCTCCGGTGCAGCCTCTTCCTCCGGCTCAATTTCTGCCGCAGGTGTGGCACTGTCCGCATCTTCACGGCGGCCCAGAACAACTTTTATGGTCTGGCTTTTTCCGTCCCGCATGACAGTCACGCGAACGCTGGCACCGACGGGGCTGTTGCCCACTTGGCGGACCAGACCGCGGGTATCTTCGACCACTACGCCGTCGAATGACATGATGACATCACCAGTCACCAGTCCCGCCTCTTTGGCCGGTCCGTCAGGCACATCTGTGATCAACGCACCGGTTGCTTTGGCCAGACCCATCGCATCCGCGACATCTTGCGTGACATCCTGAATGCGCACGCCCAACCAGCCGCGCCGCGTTTCGCCGAACTCCTGCAACTGATCCACCACGCGGGTCACAACATTGGACGCCATGGAAAAACCGATACCGATTGAACCGCCATTGGGCGACAGGATCGCTGTGTTCACGCCGATGACATCACCATCCATGTTGAACAAAGGACCACCAGAGTTGCCCCGGTTGATCGCAGCGTCCGTCTGGATGTAATCATCATAGGTCCCCGAGAGCGCACGGTTCCGGGCAGATACGATACCTGCGCTGACGGAAAAGCCCTGTCCCAACGGGTTGCCCATCGCAATCACCCAATCACCCACGCGTGCAGCATCGCTGTCCCCGAATTTGACAAAGGGCAGCGGAAAGTCTGCTTCGACCTTTAGCAAAGCAATGTCGGTATTGGGGTCTGTTCCGATGACGGTGGCCTTCAATTCAGCCCCTGAAAAGAATTCGATCGTGATCTCGTCTGCCCCTTCAATGACGTGGTTGTTGGTGACGACGTAGCCATCTTCCGAAATTACAAACCCTGATCCCAGCGCCGAGGAACGGCGGGGCGCAGGCGCTTCACCGTCATCGGTGCGATCCCGGAACTCGCGAAAGAAATCTTCAAACGGCGACCCCTCTGGCACGATGCCGCGCGGTCCGGTACGCCCTTCGACAACGGTGGATGTTGTTATGTTCACCACTGACGGGCTGATCTGCTCTGCGAGCGGCGCAAGGCTCTCTGGTTTGGCCACAGCCATCACGCTTTGTACAATAACAAATGCCGCCGTGAGAACACTCAACAAAAGAGCCTTCAACACCAAAGGATTATCAAACGTTCGCGTCTGCACAGCGCTCTGCGCGTGCTTTGCCTGTGAGTGCATGGGATATCTCCTGCTTTCGACTCTAAGCCCAAAGGGCCCTACCTGCATGGCCATCAGAGTGCATGCTGCCTCTGTCCGCTGCAATAACTAAGATGTGGCTCTTGGCGTTGTTTTCAACAGCCCCGCCATCACAGCAAGGTGAAACCTTTCTTTTTGGCCGTAAATATTTCAGGGGGAGACGCCCCATTTCGGGGCGGCGGGGGACAGCGTTCCCCTAAAAAATGATGTGCGGGCTTGCCCGCTCCTTTTGATAGGCAGGCGCTACAGACCGATCTGGAAAGCGACCCAGACACATATCAAACCACCAACCACAACAAGGGCCCCGATCTGGCGGACGGCCATCTCGGGCATCTGACGCAGGATTTCCAACATGCGTTCCAACAACGAAGGGGCCAGTGCGTACACCAGCCCCTCGAAAATCATTACCATGCCAAGAGCAAGGAGCAGTAAGCTCAATTGCGTTCGCCTTCATCAGACCGGCGGCCCTGATCCGAGCGCAGGTAGTTAAAGAACTCGCTGTCAGGCGACATCACCATCGTCGAATTGCTACCCTTCAAAGCCTCTTCATACGCCGTCAAGGAACGGTAGAATTCAAAGAACTCCTGATCCTTGCCATAAGCTTCCGCAAAAATGCGGTTCCGCTCGGCGTCTGCTTCACCTTCGATGATACGCGCATCACGACGGGCCTCTGATAGAATTTCCTCGTAGGTACGATCTGCCAGGGCGGTCACACGCTGGGCCGCTTCACGACCACGCGCACGTTCGTCTGTGGCTTCGCGATCCCGCTCGGCAATCATCCGCTGCAAAGTTGCGGCAAAGTTCTGCTCTGGCAGGTTGGTCTGGCGCAGGCGCACATCCACAACGGCAAGGCCCAATGCATCCGCACGTGCGTCTGCGCGGGTCCGGATCTGGTCCATCAATGCGGAACGCTCAGGCGACAGGATCGTGTTTGAAGTAACACCTTGCGCACCCAAAACAGCACGAATTTGCGATTCCAGAATACCGCTCAGATCGTTTACGGCCTGACGTTCGCCGCCTGCACCGATCGCTTGGCGGTACTGGACGATGTCGTCGATCCGGTACAGCACGAATGCGTCGATCTGCAAACGACGGTCATCGGCTGGCGTGACTTCGATCAGCTCTGTCTCAAGCGACAGAATACGGTCTTCAAAACGCACAACTTCGTCCAACAGGGGCAGTTTGAAACCGATACCCGGCTCCGTCACAACCTGTTTGATCTGGCCAAAGCGCAGAACAAGCGCCTTTTCCCGCTCATCCACGACGAACAACGCGGACATAAAGCCTACAATCGCCACAACGACGACAGGCACCAAAAATCCTAGTTTACGCATCAGTTCGTCCCTCCGCTGCGTCGCAGCTCGTTGAGTGGCAGATATGGAACGACGCCTTGTGCGCCTGCACCACCGGTACCGCCCTCAAGGATGATCTTGTCGACACCGCCAAGAACCTTTTCCATCGTCTCGATATAAAGACGCTTGCGGGTCACTTCCGGGGCCGCCGTAAATTCGGTCAGGACGGCTTCAAAACGGCTCGCCTCACCAATCGCATCGTTCACAACGCGTGCACGGTAACCTTCGGCAGCTTCCAAAAGTTGCGCAGATTCACCACGTGCCTCGGCAGTCTTGCGGTTTGCATAAGCATCCGCCTGACGTTCAACCCGGTCACGTTCCTGTTCGGCGGCTTGTACGTCGCGGAACGCGTCCACAACCGACCCTTGCGTGGTTGAGCCATCCGCATTTGTGACAATCACCGTCTGGCTGGGCGGGTCGACCTTGTTGAGGTTGACACGCAGCACGTTGATCCCCGTCTCGCGGTTATCAAGTGTCGTCTGGATCAACACTTTAACCTGATCGGCAACTGCACCACGGTCCCGGCTCAGGATTGGTGCAAGCTCGGATTGGGCAATCACTTCGCGCATCGCGGATTCGCTGATCGCACGTACGGATGCTTCGGGATCACGCAAAGAGAATTTGAAATGCTCGGCGTTTTTGATGTTCCAAACCACTTGGAAATCAATATCGACGATGTTTTCGTCCGTCGTCAGCATCAAACCATCGTTGTCGGAATTGCCGCGGCGCACGCCGAGCTCTTCTGTACGGTTGGTTGTGACGTCAAACACTTCGGCCGTCACAATTGGCCAAGGCGCAAAGTTCAAACCTTCAGTGCCAACTTGCGAAAACTCGCCCAAGAACAGCTCGATTGACTGCTGTTCGGGACGTACCGTGTAAAAGCTGGCCATGCCCCAAGCTACCACTGCGGCCAAAACGCCAAGACCCACGGTACCGCGGGTAAAAATCGGACCGCCGCCGCCGCCAGTGCCGTTTCCACGGTCACGACCGCCGCCACCGCCCATCAGGACACGCAGCTGTTCCTGGCCCTTTTTCACAAGTTCGTCGATCTCTGGTATCTGCGGCCTGTCGCCGCCCGGACCACGGCCACCGCCGCCATTGTTACCACGATTGCCACCGGAACCTTCGTCCCGATCGCCCCCGCCGCCACCAGAGTTTCCGCCCCCGCCCCAGGGGCCGCCTGTGTTGCCAGCCATATTCTTAGTTCCCCTCATTTACCGCGCATCGCGGTCGATCTTTAAAGTGTAGTTGTCATGTGTGTGCGAACCGGTCGAATTCAAGCACTTCTTGTCGGATTGCGCATGGTGACCAGCTCTTCGGACATCGTCGGATGAACCGCGCAGGTCGCATCGAACTGTTCTTTGGTCAGCTTTGCCTTGACGGCGATGCCGGCCAGTTGGATTAGCTCGCCCGCGTGCGGTGCGACGATATGGCAGCCCAGAACGACGCGCGTCGCTTTTGAGACGACCAGTTTCATCAGTACACGGTCAGATTTGTCGGCAAACGCCGTCTGCATCGGGCGGAACGAGGTTGCGTAAACCTCGATCTCTTCTTGTTCACGCGCCGCCTCTTCGCTGAGGCCGACCGTGCCCATTTCAGGCTGGGTAAAGACCGCAGACGCGATCAATTCGTGGTCGACTTCCGTTGGGTGCCCGCCAAAGACAGTCTGCACGAATGCCATTCCTTCGCGGATCGCCACAGGTGTCAGGTTCACACGGTCGGTCACATCACCAATCGCATAGATGGATGGCACTCCCGTCTGGCTGTAGCTGTTCACTTCGATCTGGCCGCGACGGCCCAGTGACACGCCGACGTCTTCCAGCCCCATATTCCGGGATGAAGGGTCACGCCCTGTGGCGAACAAGACCATGTCGAAAATCTTTTCGCCGCCATTGGTCGACTTTACCCAGATCGGGCCGGATTGCCCTGCACCCGCAGCCGGTTTTTTGGACCGCATCGCTGCCGCATCCTGCGCGCTGACACCCATCGAGGCGTCCGATCCCGTCGGCGTCGCGCCATCCTCGTGATCTGCCGCGAGCGACATCTCGACGATGTTGGTGCCGACATGCAAGTCGATCCCGTTCTCGCGCATGCTTTCTGCAACCAACCCGCGTGCTTCATCGTCAAAACCGCGCAGGACTTGAGCGCCGCGATAATACTGCGTCACCTCGACCCCCAGCCCTTTCATGATGCAGGCGAATTCGCAGGCGATATAGCCGCCACCGATGATCAAAAGCGACTTTGGCAATTGTTCAAGATTGAAAATGTCATCTGAAACGATACCCAGATCCGCATTCGGGATGTCCGGACGCACCGGGTGCCCGCCTGTCGCGATCAATATATGCTTTGCCGTCTTGGTTGTGCCATCCGCCAAGGCCACCGTGTGCGCATCCTTGAGGGTTGCGCGCTGGTCAAAGGTTTCAACCCCCGACCCGCCAAGCAGCTTGCGGTAGACGCCTTCGAGGCGGTCCAGTTCGCCATTCAGTTTCTTTTTGAACCCGTGCCAGTCAAATGGGCCTTCCCTGAGGTCCCACCCATAGGCATTCGCCTCTGCCACAACTTCGGAATAACCCGACGCAAAGACCATAAGTTTCTTGGGCACACAGCCCCGGATCACGCATGTCCCGCCATAGCGGTCGTCCTCGGCCAGCCCTACTTTTGCACCGTATTCGCCAGCGGCCACACGCGCGGCGCGCACCCCACCAGAGCCGCCGCCGATGACAAAAAGGTCAAAATCAAATGCGTCATCCGCCATGGGGGGTATCCTTATTCACTTAGGTCAGAAAAGAGATTGTCGCTTTCGACAAAATCCAGCCGCTCTGTCGCGACTGTGCCCTGATTTATGTCGCGCACCTCGACCCTGCCATCCCCGTAACCGATCACGACTGCGTCACAAATGTCGATAAACAGACCGTTTTCAACCACGCCAGGCATCTGGTTGATCACCAGCGCCAATTGCCGCGCATTCCCGATCCGCTTGAGATGCAGATCAAGGATGTGGTTGCCCTCATCAGTGATAAAGGGGCGGTCGCCATTCATGCGCAAGGTGCAGGATCTGCCCAGCACATCCATGCTGATCAGTGTCTCTTCGACCAATGCCTGGGTGGTTTGCCAACCAAACGGGATCACCTCGATTGGCAGAGGGAATGCGCCAAGCGTTTCGACCTCTTTACCAACATCGGCGATCACGACCATCTGGTCGCTTGCGGTCGCAACGATTTTTTCATGCAGCAGCGCGCCGCCGCCGCCTTTGATCAGGTTCAATTCACCGTCAAATTCGTCGGCTCCGTCGATGGTCAGGTCCAGCCATTTGGCCTCATCCAGACTGATCACCTCAATGCCCACGTCGCGGGCCAGTTCAGCGGTGCGTGTCGATGTTGGTACGCCCTTCATGCGCAAGCCATCGTCGCGCACCATATCGCCCAGACAACGCACCAGCCACGCAGCGGTTGATCCGGTGCCCAGCCCAACGCGCATGCCATCCTCGACGAATTGCGCTGCGCGTTTGGCGGCGACAAACTTGGCTTTGTCGATCGGTGAGAGTTCTCCGGGCATGAACGGCTCCAATGCAAGATGATGTCTTATAGGAAGATTCCCTTAAAGGTGCGAGTGCCACAAAGCCTTTTTTAACGGCCAAGATACGCCAAACAGCAATAACATCGCCTCCCCTTGCCCGAAACGCAGCACAACAGGTCGTATTTATGATCGCCTGCCGCAGTGCCGGTGCGGTACATGTCCATGCGCGCGGCCCAAAAACGCGTTCATTTTTCCGATGCGACCGCAGACCCGCCTGCCCCCGCGACCTTGCAAAAGTGCTTGGGGTGCTCAGGCATCACATTTGTTTTTAGCCCTCAAATAGGACGTGCCACCTGATGTTCCTTTCTGTCTTCGATATGTTCAAAGTGGGCATTGGTCCGTCCTCGTCCCACACGATGGGACCGATGGTGGCCGCAGCTAGGTTCCTTGATCTGATGCGCGCCTCTCCGTTCCATTTTGCGGGCGTGCGCGCGTCCTTGCATGGGTCGCTGGCATTTACCGGTATCGGCCACGCAACCGACCGTGCCACCATTCTGGGACTGGCCGGTTTCATCCCGGAACTCTATGAGGCAGACAAAGCCGAGGCGACGCTGAAAGCGATCAACGAGACCCACCAGATCACGGTTGAAGGGTTGGCGCCGCTGGCGTTCAACCCCAAGACCGATCTGATCTTTGACTATGACATGCGGCTCGAGGGTCACGCCAACGGCATGATGCTGATGGCGACCGACGCCCAAGGCGACGTGACACTGCGCGAAACCTATTATTCCATCGGCGGCGGCTTTGTGATGACCGAGGCCGAGCTTGCCGCGGGCAAAGACACCGCCGAAGGCCCGCCAATCCCGTTTCCGTTCAAATCCGCAGCCGAGATGCTGGAGATGTCCAAGGCGTCAGGCAAATCCATTGCCGCGATGAAACGCGCCAATGAAATCACCCGCAACGGTGAGGTGAAATTCCGCGAAGGATCAAAACGCTTGTGGCAGGTGATGAACGACTGCATCAACCGTGGCCTTGTGACGGACGGCATCTTGCCCGGCGGGTTGAACGTCAAACGCCGCGCCAAGGGCATCCATGATGCGCTGCTGGCAGAACGCGGGATGAACCAACAAGCGCCCCATACGATCAACGACTGGATGATCGTCTATGCGATGGCCGTGAACGAGGAAAACGCAGCCGGTGGTCAGGTCGTCACCGCCCCCACCAACGGAGCTGCAGGCGTGATGCCCGCGACATTGCGCTACTACCTTGATCACGTCCCCGGCGCGTCCGAGAGCCATATCGAGGATTTCCTGCTGACCGCTGCGGCCATTGGCGGCTTGGTCAAATTCAACGCCTCTATCTCGGGCGCTGAGGCCGGGTGTCAGGCCGAGGTCGGTTCTGCCGCTGCAATGTCTGCGGCGGGTCTGTGCGCTGTGATGGGCGGCACACCCGAGCAGGTCGAGAATGCCGCCGAAATCGCGCTGGAGCATCATCTGGGCATGACCTGTGATCCGGTCAAAGGCTTGGTGCAGGTGCCATGTATTGAGCGCAACGGGCTGGGCGCGATCAAGGCCGTGTCTGCCGCGTCGCTCGCGCTGCGCGGCGATGGCACGCATCTGGTGCCGCTGGATGCCTGTATCGAGACAATGCGTCAAACGGGTGTGGATATGTCCGAAAAATACAAAGAGACCTCGCTTGGCGGTCTCGCGGTCAACGTGCCAAACTGCTGACCCGATTAGCTTTTCCCGGGGTCAAGCTCTGCCAGCATAATCTCGGCACGGTCTTTAAAGACTTGTTGCCGGGTCAGATGACGCGCGGATTTTGAGGCGGCCTCAATCAGGTCGGTCAGCTTGCTGCGGTTTGCATCCAGATCGGCAACGATCTCAACCAGTGCATCGACATCCCCGCGCGACACAAGGCTCCCCGCCCCCTGCTCTGCCACAAGCGCAGCAGAGAACGCATCGGAAAATCCAACCAGCGGCGTGGCGGAATGCAGGCTTTCGATCAGGTTGCGGGGGGATTCGTCGGTCATGTGGCAAAACAGCAAGAACTGCGCGCGGCGGAACGTCTCCAAGACCTTTGCACGGTCAGACACAAATCCCGGTAGCGTCAGTTGCGTGTCGTTTATGCCAAGCTCAGATGCCTTGGCTTTCATCGCATCAAACGCGGGCCCATTGCCCAGCCAAGTCGCGTGAAACGGGATATCGCGGGCATTCAAGGCGGCCAATACCTGCAGCCAAGGTTGCCAGCCCTTCATGTCATCCGCGCGTCCGACATAAGCAAATTCCAATGGTCCCCGCGCGGCCTGTCCCAACTTTTCAGTCAGTTCATCCGGTGGAATGCGGTCGCTGTCTTCGAGATGAATATCCTCAACGATATGCGGATTGCGCGCAATATCTTTGAAGTAGTCAAACACCGTGCGCCCGTGCAGCATCGCCAGATCGGCACGCCGCAGCGCGCGGCGTTCATTGCGCAACGACACCGCCGCCTTGATCCGCCCCTTGATGCCCGGTGTGGTCGACCGGAAGACCTGTGATTCCACGCGGTCCAGCCAGATCGCATGCCGCCGCCCTTTGGATGCGGCAAGTTTCGAGGCCATCTCGCCCGGATCACCGACCCAACCGCCATAAGCGAACGTCAGGTAATCCGCGCGGTCCATAGCCTCGACCATCAGTTTGCGCGCCACCGGCCACGTCTGCAGCATCCGGCGCGGCGCGTAAGTGTCGGGCAGCGCCAGCAACTCGATCTCATCTATGTCCAGCCCCAGATCACTGGCAAGGCTCCAGCCTGAGGGTGGCGGGCCGTCCCCGCAGATGGCAAAGGCGATGATCTTGTCGAAATAAACCTGCCATGCGTGCAAGCCACTGCCCGTCTGGTCCTCAACAAACAATCGCCCCTGCGCATCACGGTAATAGGGCGACCCCAAGCCGATCATCAATGTTCTGGTGGTCGGCACGGCAGGTCTCACTTCTCTCGGGTTGGCCTTTCCTAACCCGACAAGGCAGGTCTGTCACTTGGGTTAACGCCGCACGACAACCTCGTAGCCCCGCTCTTCCGGCTCATCATCCACCAGTTCCTGCGGAAAACCGGGGGCTGTCACGCTCAAGCCCGTTGCTTCCTCCAGCCGTTCAATCATGCGGTCCGATTGCGCGCGCACCCCGTAGCGCTTTTGGCCGTCGGTCAGCATTTCGATCATCTTGGGCGACAGTTCCAGCTGCACGCCAAAATCGTCGGCCAGCTTTTGAAACAGACCGACATCCTTTTGCACCAGATCAAGCGTGAAATTTACATTACGCGAACCCGACAGGATCAACTGGCTCTCGGTCTCGTGCACAAACGAAGTCCCCGACGACATCGCAATCGCTTCATAGGTCATGCCCATATCCATGCCCGCCGCCTTCATCACGGTCAGCGCCTCACACAGGCTCAGCAGGTTCATCGTCGCAAGGTAGTTGGTCATCACTTTCAGCGTGCTGGAAACGCCCACATCACCGACGTGCAGCACCCGACGGCCAAGGTGAGTGAGGATCGGCAGCACCCGCTCGAACGTTTCGCGGTCGCAACCGGCATAGATGCTGATGTTGCCGGTATCGGCACGGTGGCAGCCGCCCGAAACCGGGCAATCGACCGCGGCACCGCCTGCGGCAATGACTGAGGCTGCATGCGATTTGATCTGTTCGGCGTCCGTGGTCGACATCTCCATCCAGATTTTGCCTGTGGTCACATGTGGTAACATTTCTGCCACCACAGACGCGCAAGCCGCCGGGCTGGGCAGACAGGTGATCACAACATCGCAGTTTTGCATCAGATGCGCGGCGGACTGGCCTGCGGCGGCACCCCGTTCGACAAAATCCGCCACAAAATCTGCGTTCAGGTCGAACACCACCACATCAACGCCGTTGCGTACCAATGATCCCGCCAGCTTGCCGCCGACATTGCCCAGACCGATAAACCCTACTTTCATTTCATTTTCCTTTTGAGGTTTGCCCCATCAGCGATGCCCAGCACCGACATGTCGCGCCTGAACACGACCCTTCGCCTATCCATGCAGACTTTGACAAACCGCGACACGCAGGGTCAAGTCAGCCACATGGCATATCCATCAAACCAACCGACCTCTCACAAAGACGATGCCGCGGCAGGCATTGAAATCACGCCTGAATTTGAGCGTTTCACCCAGCGCAATGACATCTTTACCCGCGCGTTCTGGGACGATTCGGTGCGCACACCAAAGACTGACGCGTTTTTCGCCTCCTACCGGATGGAGGCGACACCACGGCGCGGTGATGGCTTCTCGCAACGTGATTTCGCGCTGCGAAACGCAAGCTGGCTGATCAGCGATCTGATCTCTGACAGAGGCGGCGACACGGGGCTGCGTGAGGGATTTCAGTCCGCAATTGCAAATGACACGCCCGTCGCCCCCATGCAGCAGGAAATAGACGACCCTGCCAAGATGAACGCAGAAATCAAGCGCATTGCGACCTTTTTTGGTGCCGATCTGTGCGGGGTAACGGATATGGACACCCGTTGGCTATATGCCACCCGCGTTGACACGCGCGACATGTCAGAGGCGCCCAATGATGTGCCAGAGGGCATGACATCTGTGATCGTGATGGGCCACCAGATGGAAGAGGATCTGGTGGCAACCTATCCGTCTGCATTGGCTGGTGCCGCGACGGGGCGCGAATACAGTCACGAGGCGGCCGTGGTCATGCAAGTCGCGGCCTACATCCGCAACTTGGGGTACGAGGCAACAGCGTCGATGAACGACACCGGGCTGGTGATTCCCTATGCGATCAAAGCCGGATTGGGCGAATACGCCCGCAACCAGATGGTGATCACGCCCGAGTTCGGCCCGCGCCTGCGGTTTTCCAAGATTTTTACAAACTTGCCGCTGACCCATGATACGCCCAAGCCCAAAGGCGTACGCGCGTTCTGCGACATTTGCACAAAATGCGCCGATGCCTGTCCGGTCAAGGCGCTGCCTTACGGGCCGCCAGAGGTCGGGGGCAGTAATGTTTCTGCCATAAAGGGCGTGCGCAAGTGGACGTCGGACGCGGAAAAATGCTTTGGGTTCTGGGCAAAACTGTCATCCGATTGTGCGATCTGCATGCGGGTGTGTCCGTTCAACCGGGACTTTTCCAAATGGACGCACCGGATGTGGCTGAAACTGGCGCTGTCGCCGCTGCGCAAGCTGGCGCTGTGGATGGACCGCAATCGCGGCAAACGGGTAAAGCCGGGCGATTGGTGGAAGGCTCAAAAGTAGCAGGCTAAGCCGCCGCAACCGCGCGGCGCACCATATCGCCGTACTGCTGCACCACCTGATCCAGCGACAACCTTCCTTCGGCGCGGAACCATGTGTTTACGCCTGTCAGCATCGCGATTATGGCCAGCGTGACGATCTTTGTGTCACTGACGTCGAACTGGCCGGATGCAACACCTGCGCGCAGGATATTCTCCAGATGATCCTCGTACTGCCGCCGCAATTCTTCGATGGCCGCAAAGTTCTCAGGCGTGAGATTGCGCAGTTCCATGTAAGAGATAAAGACCGCATCGGGCCGTTCTGCGTGAAACTCGATATGGAATGCAACGAACCGGTCCAGCTGCGCCGTTGCTGATTCCGGTGAAAGCGGCGGGACATGCGCCAACAATTCCTGCATGTGCCCGCGCAACAAATCAAAGAGCAGCGATTGCTTGTCAGGCGTGTAATTATAAAGCGCACCGGCCTGCACACCGACCTCTGCCGCAATCGCGCGCATCGAGACGGCGGCATAGCCCCCTTTCGCAAACAACCGCAGCGCAGACGCGCGGACGCGGGGGCCTGTGATATCGGAATGGGAACCTGTGGTGCGTGCCATGTATGCCAGATTAATGAACGTCCGTTCAAAAGCAAAGCCCGCTTGCGCCAAGGATAGGACATGGTGCAAGAATAACCGATGAAACTGACCCGCGTCCTTCATTTGCTGCCGCTGATTGCGCTGGCGGCCTGCACCCAGTTCCCGGAACTGGAGGGCACCGTTGCACCAGAGCTGGAAAACGCGGCCTACCCTGATCTGCTCCCGCTGGAACCGATCCTTGCGCAGGCTGGCAAAAGCGGTGTTGATCCGGTTCAGGCCCAAGCGGGATTGGAGGGGCGTCTTGCAGGTTTACGGGCCCGCGCCGACCGTCTGCGTGGCAGCGTTCTGAGCGGACCAGAGAAGCAACGCCTTGAGCGCGGGCTTTAACACTGCACCATCGCAAATTTTGCGCCGTTGCACCGGCGCGCGCAATTGGCTACATCGCGACTGAATTTCACATGTTTCAAAAGGATGATCTGCATGACTGAGCCCCTTCGCCTTGGGATCGCGGGACTGGGCACCGTTGGTGTCGGTGTGGTCAAGATTGTCCGCCAGCAAGCGGCCCTTCTTGAGCTGCGCACTGGCCGAAAGATCGAGATTTCAGCCGTATCCGCGCGCACCAAAGGGCGCGATCGGGGTGTTTCGCTGTCTGGCTATGCATGGGAAGACGATCCTGTTGCGCTGGCGACCCGCGATGATGTCGACGTGTTCGTCGAACTGATCGGTGGCGACGTTGGCCCCGCCAAAGACGCGACAGAAGCCGCATTGAAAGCAGGCAAAGACGTGATCACTGCCAACAAGGCGATGCTGGCGATGCACGGTCAGGCATTGGCGGAACTGGCCGAAGAAAAAGGCGCGGTACTGCGCTACGAGGCCGCCGTTGCCGGTGGCATTCCGGTCATCAAGACGCTGATGGAAGGTCTGGCCGGCAACGAGATCACCCGCGTGATGGGCGTGATGAACGGGTCTTGCAATTACATCCTGACGCGGATGGAGGATTCCGGCAAAACCTATCAAGAGATTTTTGCCGAAGCCGACGGCTTGGGCTATCTGGAGGCCGATCCGCAGCTCGACGTGGGCGGCATTGACGCCGCGCATAAGCTTGCAATCATCAGCGCGATTGCCTTTGGCACAAGGGTTGATTTTGACGGTATACAGCTGGAAGGGATCGAGCGCGTCTCAATCGAGGATATTCGTGCGGCGGCTGATATGGGCTACAAGATCAAGTTGTTGGGTGTGACCCAGATGACGGGTCGCGGGTTGGAGCAGCGCATGCAGCCTTGCCTTGTCCCCGAAACATCGCCGCTGGCGCAATTGAACGGCGGCACCAACATGATCGTGATCGAAGGCAACGCCGTTGAGCAGATCGTGCTGCGCGGACCGGGTGCCGGCGAAGGACCAACCGCCAGCGCGGTGATGGCTGATGTCTGCGATATTGCGCGGGGCGCACGCGGCACGGTCTTTGGCCAGCCGGCAAAGACATTGGTGGCGTCACAGGCTGCCCTGTCAAAGTCGCCAGCACCTTATTATTTGCGCATGGCGCTGGTCGATAAACCCGGCGCATTGGCAAAAATCGCGACGGTACTGGGCGAGGCAGGCGTTAGCATCGACCGGATGCGCCAGTACGAACACGCAGAGCCGTCCGCGCCTGTGTTGATTGTTACGCATAAGACGACGCAGGCGGCGCTGGATCAGGCGCTGGCTGCAATGGACGGTACTGGCGTCATGGCGGGCGCACCTGTTGCGCTGAGGATCGAGGAAGTCTGATGGACTGGACCGCGCCGGTCGACATCTATTGCGAACGGCTCGATGCGTCTTTTTGGGCGGAACCGCTGAATGCGGTGTCCAACCTTGCGTTTATTCTGGCCGCCCTTTGGGGGGCGGTTGAGGCGCACAAACGTGACGTGACCCAGCCCGCAATCTGGGTGTTGATCATATTGGCTTTTTGCATTGGTGTCGGTTCATTTCTGTTCCACACCTTTGCGACGGCATGGTCCGGTTTTGCCGATACGGTGCCGATCTGGACTTTTGTGGCGTGTTATACCTTGGTATCCATCGCGCTGATTGGCGGTGCGCCGCCGCGGCGCATCGCCATCTTTGCGGTTGTGGCCATCGCTGTCGTCACCGTGGTTTGGCTGGCCAATGACAGCCCGGACACCGACAATTACGGTCTACGCCCGCGCAGCCGGTTCAACGGATCAGAGCAATACCTGCCCGCTGTTGTTGCGATGCTGATTTTCACCGCGATCACCCAGATCCGCCGCCATCCGATACGCTGGTGGTTTCTGGGCGCTACTTTGACATTCCTACTCTCGCTTACCCTGCGGACCTTTGACATGGCCCTTTGCGATGTCTGGCCCTATGGTACTCACGTCTTTTGGCACCTGCTGAACGGCACCATGATTGCCCTGCTTTTGCAGGCATTGATCCGACACACACGAAAGGCCCCTACCCCATGACAGCCACCGCTGATTTTCAAGACCGCATGCTCTCTCTCGGGTTGGCCCGTGTATCCGAGGCGGCAGCACTAGCCTCTGCCAAACTCGTCGGCCAAGGCGACGAAAAGGCGGCCGATCAGGCGGCGGTCAACGCGATGCGTGAACAGTTGAACCTGCTGGATATCGCTGGCGTCGTTGTGATCGGCGAGGGCGAGCGCGATGAAGCCCCGATGTTGTTCATCGGCGAAGAAGTTGGAACCGGCAATGGTCCCGGTGTGGACATCGCACTGGACCCGTTGGAAGGAACAACGCTAACCGCTAAAGACATGCCCAATGCCCTGACTGTCATCGCAATGGGACCGCGCGGTTCCATGCTGCATGCACCCGATGTCTATATGGACAAGCTGGCGATCGGACCGGGATACGCGACCGATGTCGTCACACTGGACATGAGCCCTTCCGAGCGCGTTGAGGCGCTTGCCAAAGCCAAAGGCTGCGCGCCCTCGGACATCACCGTCTGTATCTTGGAGCGGCCCCGTCATGAGGCCATGATCGCCGCCGTGCGCAGCACCGGTGCAGCCATCCGCCTGATCACCGACGGCGATGTGGCGGGCGTGATGCATTGCGCGGAGCCCAAGACAGGGATCGACATGTACATGGGCGAAGGCGGCGCACCTGAGGGTGTTTTGGCCGCAGCGGCGTTGAAGTGCATGGGCGGCCAGATGTATGGTCGGCTGCTGTTTCGCAACGACGATGAACGGGGCCGTGCCACCAAGGCCGGCATCACGGATTTCGACCGCGTCTACACCCGCGACGAGATGGTAACACAGGACGTTATATTTGCAGCCACTGGTGTGACAGGCGGCACCTTGCTGCCCGGTGTGTTGCGCGAGCCGGGCTGGATGACAACAGAGACGCTGATCATGCGGTCCAAGACCGGGTCTGTGCGGCGGATCAACTACCGCACACCTGTGGAGTAAACCGTGGTGTGACGCACCGCTGAACGCAAAGGGATTGTCCAGACGGACGGGCAGTTTTCGAGTTTATTTGGAAAATTGAAAGGGGATGCGGTGAGCTTTCTTGGCGTGGATACCTCCTTGTCGGGGCGGCGCTGGGTCGGTCCCGGCGGTGACGT
This sequence comes from Paracoccaceae bacterium, assembly GCA_017854675.1. Taxonomy (GTDB): domain Bacteria; phylum Pseudomonadota; class Alphaproteobacteria; order Rhodobacterales; family Rhodobacteraceae; genus Sulfitobacter. The sequence continues at coordinate 17,565 of JAFMHE010000041.1, forward strand.
TGACCGCGCCGCAGAGGTGTTGGCACAGCGCACCAGTCTGCCGATGGCGGTGTGTCAGGTTTTGGCGCGGCGCGGTGTAGGCGCCGAGGATGCAGATGCGTTTCTGGCCCCGTCATTGCGGGATTTGTTGCCGGACCCGCGGTCCCTGAAAGATATGGAGAAAGCCGCAGCGCGTTTTCTGTTGGCGGTCGACAGGCGGCAGAAGATTGCCGTTTTTGCGGATTATGACGTGGATGGGGGCAGTTCTGCCGCGCTTTTGCTGGTCTGGCTGCGCGAGATGGGCCGCGATGCGACATTGTATGTCCCGGACCGAATTGATGAGGGTTATGGGCCGAATGATGAGGCGATGGCCGCGTTGGCTGCAACGCATGATCTAATCATTTGCGTCGATTGTGGAACACTGTCGCATGGGCCTATTGCAGCGGCGGTTGGTGCGGATGTGATCGTTCTGGACCACCACTTGGGCGCTGAGACATTGCCCGCAGCAATCGCAGTCGTGAACCCGAACCGTCAGGACGAGGATGGGTCCTGTGCGCATCTGTGTGCCGCTGCTGTCGTCTTTTTGATGCTGGTTGAGGTCGGGCGCCAGTTGCGCAGCGCACAGCGCAAAGGCCCCGATATGATGGCCATGCTTGATCTGGTGGCGCTGGCAACTGTCGCGGATGTTGCCCCGCTGATCGGAGTGAACCGTGCCTTCGTGCGCCAAGGGTTGCGCGTTATGGCGCGGCGTGCCCGCGTGGGGATTTCAGCGCTCGCCGATGTGGCGCGGATGGAAACGGCGCCAACGTCCTATCATCTGGGGTTCCTTTTGGGCCCACGCATAAACGCCGGTGGCCGGATTGGCCAAGCAGATCTGGGCGCGCGGCTGCTGGCAACCTCTGACCCGAATGAAGCGGCTGCACTGGCAGAACGACTTGATACCCTCAACACCGAACGCCGCGATGTCGAAGCCGCCGTGCGGGCAGCGGCACTGGAGCAAGCCGAAGCGCGCGGGTTTGATGGTGCATTGGCATGGGCCGTCGGGCCCGGATGGCACCCCGGTGTCGTCGGCATCGTCGCCTCGCGGCTGAAGGAGGCGTCAAATCGTCCCTCGATTGTGATCGGGGTTGAGGACGGTATTGGCAAAGGATCCGGGCGGTCGGTGTCCGGCATTGATCTGGGTGCCCCCATTCAACGGCTTGCAGCCGAAGGGCTTTTGATCAAGGGCGGTGGTCACAAAATGGCCGCCGGACTGACCGTCGCAGAAGACAAGATCGAGGCGGCGATGGCGCGACTTACGGAACTCTTGGAAAAGCAGGGTGCGCATCTGGCCGGGCCGAGCGATCTGAGCGTGACTGGCCTGTTGATGCCGGGTGCTGCCTCGGTCGAGTTGGTTGAGATGGTCGAACAGGCTGGCCCTTTTGGCGCAGGCGCTGCCGCACCGCGCTATGTATTTGCCGATATGCAAATCCTCTTTGCCAAGCGGGTTGGCGAAAGTCATCTCAAGATCAGTTTTGGCGATGGTCTGGGCGGCAAGATGGATGCAATCGCCTTTGGCGCCTATGACGGCGCGCTTGGCCCTGCACTCGAGGCGCATGGCGGCGCGCGATTTCATCTGGCTGGAAGGCTCGATATCAATGAATGGCGCGGGCGTCGGAGTGTTCAACTGCGTTTAGAAGACGCCGCACGCGGGTAAGTTCATTTTTTCGAAAATCAGATGACATTTGCACTTGCGCGCAACGCCGTAAGAACTTAATCAACCGCTCACGACCAGTGGCCCGTTCGTCTATCGGTTAGGACGCCAGGTTTTCAACCTGGAAAGAGGGGTTCGATTCCCCTACGGGCTGCCATTGGTCGTAATTATCCTTTTCTTTACAGTATCTTAAAGCATTAGGTGTCCCACGATTTTTGGCCCGTGGTACACTCTCGAGCCTACGCCCTGCTTCAACGCGGTCGGCTGCTTTCGTTGCAAGAAGTTCCCGATTAACAAATTTGGTATAGATTGCTGCCGTCTTTGGGTCTGAATGGGATAGATAGGCCATAACCTCATAGACGGAGCCTCCTTGCTCAGCAATTTCTTGAGCCTTAGCCTTGCGAACGCCATGCTGAGAACGATTGGCTTTCTTTGCGACCTCA
>JAFMHE010000042.1:0-16096 GCA_017854675.1 Paracoccaceae bacterium
TACCGGAAACGGCTGATGTCGTGTCCCGGCGTGCGCGCGGCGGCCAGTTCGGCGACGATCTTGGCCATGCCCGGCCCCATGCCAAAGCCATGACCGCTCATCCCGGTGGCGACGATCAGGCCGGGCAGGTCGTGTGCGTGATCCACCACGGGGACCAGATCAGGCATCGTGTCGATCATACCGCCCCATGCGTTTGTGATGGTCGGGGTGCCAAGACGGGGAAAGCGTTTGGCGAACTCTGCGGTGGCTTTGCGTATATGTTTGGGGTTGGGCGCGGGGTCCAGCACGCGCATGGCCTCGAACGGGCTTGGCGCATCTTCGGCCCATGTGCGCGGTGTGGTCCATGCGTCGGGGAAACCGGACGGGGCGGCGGGGCGGTATCCGTTGCGGCCCAACACTTGGGTCAGGACCGGCAGGTAAAACCGCATGGCGCGGAAGGCGTCCGGCCCGACAAAGAAATCAGCCTCGTTGCGCGATGAAATCGTATAGCCGCCATCGCTGCGTCGGCGGAATGACAGGCCCTCGTCAATGCTGGTTGCCTGGCCCACGTCATCCATAGGGGCCGTGCGCATGACAGTGCCGCGCACGGCCAATTGCGGGATATAGGCGCGGTGGCGGCGCAGGAACATCGACGACCATGCACCGCCGGCCAGCACGGTTTGCTCGGCGCGAAGGGTGCCGTTTTCGGTGATCACGCCGGTGACACGCCCGCCCGCCATATCAAGCGCACGAACCGCGCAGTTTTCAATGATGTGGACACCTTCATCATGGGCCAGTTTGGCGACGGCTGGCACCGCTTTCCACGGTTCGGCCTTGCCATCCGAGGGGGTGTAGATGCCCCCGACCCATGTTTTGGCGCCGCCTTCAAAATGGTCATCCAGATCGGCGGCGGTCAGGCGTTTTGTTTCCAACTGGTGTTGTTTGGACACTTCGGTCCATTTCTCGAAGGTGTCCAGTTTGGCGGGATCGCGGGCCAGATAGAAACATCCGACACGCTTGAACCCTGTGCCCCCGCCGGTTTCGGCGTCAATGTCGCCCCACAGGCGGTTCGCCTCCATCACGATGGGCAGTTCATCGGCGTCGCGCGCCTGTTGGCGGCACCATCCCCAATTGCGTGAAGATTGTTCCGCCGCCACACGCCCCTTTTCCAGCACAGCAACCGACAAGCCCATGCGCCGCGCATAAAGCGCTGTAAAGATGCCGATGATCCCGCCACCGATGATCGCCAGATCAACCGCCTTTGGCAGGGGGTCTGCAAAGGATATTGGGCTGCCTGCGTGAATGCCTGCTTGGGAAGGGCGCGGGGACATCGGCATTTTCCAGACGCATGTACTTGAGACACCAACACTCTAGCGGAACATGCGGGCCCGACAAATCCTTTATAAAGGATGAAGCGTAAAATGCCGGGGCAGCGGAAATTCGTGTAAAAAGTAGGCGGAATGTGTCGTGGTATTTATTTGACACAAAGGAAAATAATTTTATCATAAGGAAACACGTGAATCACCTTGTGCCTCATTGGATCAATGCGACGATGAAAGATATTCTCGACAACTTGGTATTGCCTGAGCGTCCGGTCGCGAACCGCATGTTTTCGGAGCGCTGTGCGTTTGCCGTGCCGCACCATCGCCAAACTGGAACAAGGTCGGTGAATTAGGATGGGACGCCAAGAAGCATATTTTGACGGTGTCGATAGCATCGACCCCACCTTGGGCGGAACCAAAAGCCAAAGCGTGTTCCAGATTTTTGTGACCGAGGGTTTTGCCGAGGCAGAAGTCGCATCCATCCTCACAACGTTGCGGACAGCTAACAAGGTGCTGGCGCGGCCGGTTTTTTCGTGGTCCTGCGTGTCGGATACGCCTGGCTATGTCAAAAGCCGTGGCGGGATGATCGTTGAGGCAGAGCCGCTGGCGGATGATGTACCGGCACCGCATACGATGATTGTCGTCGGTGGCGACATTGATAAAAATCGCGCTTGGCCCCGCAAAATGCGTCAGATGCAGCGCAAGATGCTGCCCGTTGTGCTGTTGTCCGAAGCGGCAACCAGCTATATCCGGCAGGCAAACCCGTCGGGCAAGGTCACGACCCATTGGCGCGAGGCGGTTAAACTGGCGGAGACGGGTTTCTATCCCGCGCTCAGCACCAGATTTTGTGAAAAAAGCAATGGTGTGATCACCGCGCCGGGGGGTGGTGCGTCCACCTCCGAGTTGATGATCGGGCTGATTGCGCCGTTTCTGACCTCTGAACAGATTGCGGAATTAGGCAACCGGCTTTTGCTGGGCACGATCCGCAGCAGCGAGGCTGAGCAACCGACGCATATCGCCTATAACGCCGGGCTTTTTGATCCGCAGATCACGCAGGTGTTGCGGATGATGGAAAACGCCATCACCGATCCTTTGCAGATGCCCGCGCTTGCGCAGGAAATTGGCGTTTCGACCCGCCAGCTTGAGCGGACGTTCAAAGCGGCGCTGAACGAAACGCCTGCCAGATTCTACAAACGGCTCAGGGTCAAGCGGGCGCGCGTCATGGTCGAAGAGACGCTGTTGCCCTTGATCGAGATTGCAGTGGCAACCGGATTTGGTTCGATCAATACGCTGTCAAAGGCGATCAAAGACGAATACGGTGTGACCCCCTCAAAGATGCGGGAGCGGAAATCGGTTCGGCTTTTGCGGTTCGAGGCCGCCTGAGGCGGAGCGCTTAGAGGGCGAGATATCCGATCCCTGCAAAGCTTAGGATAACGCCGCCCCATTGCGCGGATGTCATCCGTTCTTTCAGGAAACCCCACGCCAGAATGATCGTGACCATGCCAAAGGTCGACGCGGCGACAGCGGCAAATTCGGGGCGGTCTAACCCACCCGAAGCAATGACAATGCCCAATGCGAACGCATCAAACACGGCCATCAGACCCAGCAGGGGCCAAGCCGCACGTTCGGGCCACGTGGCGCCCTTGCTCATCAGCAGGATTGACACAACAACTGCCGCAGTCACGACGCGGGTGGTCAGAACAACGGGCAATTCCGCGCCCGCTTGGGTGGCGATATGCCCCACGGCAAAGGTGCCCGCAAACCCGACGGCACCCATGATCGCCCAGCCGATGGCGTTGGCCCGCGACCCGGTGCTGCTTTGTTCGTTGGACAAGGTGCTGACAATGGCAACACCGGCCACAACCGCACCCACAGCAAGCCATTGATCAACCGATACCGGCTGGCCTTGCACCGCGGACCAACCAATCGACAGGATCGGATAGGACCCCATGATGGGCGCGACCAACCGCACCGGCCCGATGGCAAACGCTTGGTACAGGCCGATACATCCGAAAACATAGCACAAACCGCTAAGTGCCGAAAAACCATAGGCCGGACCCGTCATATCCTGCCAGCCGCCAAACATCAGCGTGACCGGCACCAGAACGAATGTCCCGATAACAAGGACGGTGGCCAGCGCAGGCAAAATGCCACCGCGTTGCGAGACATAGCGCACACATATGTCATGCACGCCCCACGCAAGGGCAGCACAAAGGCCAAGGATCAGTGAAAGCATCGCGGGTTCCTTTGCGCGTCAGATGAAAAGATATTTCGACGGGTCAAAACATCTTGCATAAAGGCGGCATGCCTATATTCTTTTTGGTAAATATTTTTTCCACTGATGCAACACTTGTCTGGAGTAAAGCACCAAATGCTTGATCAGATATACGCCAATGTCAGGCCGGGGCCACCCAAGCCCAGCAAGATGTACCTGCCCAGCCAGTTCACGCTGCCCGCAGGGACGGAGCGGTATGTCGTCGAAGGGATGGGGGCCGCGTTGATCCCCGTCACGGCGGGGGACCAGATTACGATCATCAATACCGAAGGGGCGCAGGTCTGCGAAATTGTTGCAGCAGGAAAGGCGGGCAAAATTGATCCGGCCATTCTGGACGCGCCGTCCAATGCCAAGGCGTCAGGTTTGCAGGCATTGCTGATGGGCACCGACCAATCCTTGCGCGGCCTGCGCATGGGGCTGGAGGCACGCGGCATTGATCTGCACGATGCGCAGGCAGTGCGATTGTTCACTGCGCAAACGCCTGCCAAGGCCGAAGAAACCCTGCGTGTGGTGCGCGATGGCAGCGTGATCATCGCGGCACCGGGCACGCCGATGAATGCAGAAACGCAGGATACGACCACGCCGATCACCGTCATGGTCAAGCGTAGCGTGATCAAGAAACATCTGGGGTTTGAACTGCCTGATCCGCTTGCTGATCCGCTTGCTGACATCCGTGTTCACACACGAACGGCCGAGGCGTTCTTTGTCAAAGCGGGCGATTACATTCAGATCATCGACGTGGATGGCCGCCAGTGTACCGATTTTGAATGTTTCTCTGCCCGCAAACTGGACAAAGGGATCGAGCACGCGCTGGACGTCACGACCACCCGCACGCTGATGGGCCATGCTTATCCGATGCCGGGTCTGCACGCGAAATACTATGATCAGGAAATGCTGCCGCTGGTCGAAGTGGTGCAGGACACCTGTGGGCGTCATGATGCCTTTGCGTTGGCGTGTTCGGCGAAATACTATGACGATATCGGGTATCCGGGTCACGTGAACTGTTCGGAAAATTTTAACGGGGCGCTGTCCAAATACAACGTCACGGGCCGCCCCGGCTGGATGGCGATCAACTTTTTCTTCAACACGTTTCTGGATGATCATGGCGTCATGTATTCGGATGAGCCGTGGTCGCGCCCCGGCGACTATGTCTTGCTGCGTGCGCTGACCGATATCGTCTGTGTGTCCTCTGCGTGCCCCGATGACACCAGCCCCGCGAATGGCTGGAACCCGACGGACATTCACGTGCGCACCTATTCCGGCAAAGAGACGTTCCAACGCTCTGTTGCCTATCGCCCCACACCAGAATCTGAGCCTAAAATGACCAAGCAAACCGGTTTCCACGACAAGTTCGCCGAACACACGCGCAACTTTATCGAATACAACGGCTATTGGCTGGCCAATTGTTTTGCCGATGCCGGACCGATCGAGGAATACCACGCCTGTCGTCAGAAATGCGTGATCCTTGATCTGTCGCCGCTGCGCAAGTTCGAGATTACGGGACCGGATGCCGAGGCGCTGTGCCAGTATATCTTTACCCGCAACATGAAAACGCTGGCGGTGGGCGGCGTTGTCTATACCGCGATGTGTTACGAACACGGCGGGATGATCGACGATGGCACGGTGTTCCGTCTGGCCAAAGACAATTTCCGCTGGATCGGCGGCAATGATTACGGCGGCGAATGGATGCGTGAGCAGGCAGAAAAGCTGGGGCTTAAGGTGTTGGTGCGCGCGTCAACAGATCAGATGCACAATGTGGCTGTTCAGGGCCCCGAAAGCCGTGATTTGCTGCGCAAGATCGTTTGGACAGCCCCGCATAATCCGACGATGGACCAGTTGGGCTGGTTCCGCTTTACGCCCGCGCGGCTGAACAACGAGAGCGGCACGCCGTTTGTGTTGTCGCGCACGGGATACACCGGTGAACTGGGATATGAGGTGATGTGCCACCCCAAAGATGCGCCCGAGATTTTCGATGCGATCTGGGAGGCGGGGCAGGCACACGGGATCAAACCAATGGGGCTTGAGGCGCTGGATATGGTGCGGATCGAGGCGGGGCTGATCTTTGCCGGATATGATTTCAGCGACCAGACTGACCCGTTCGAGGCGGGCATCGGGTTCACCGTGCCGCTGAAATCCAAGCCGGATGATTTTATCGGACGTGACGCGCTGATCCGCCGTAAGGAAAACCCGATGCGCAAGCTGGTGGGCCTTGAGATCGACAGCGCCGTTGATGTGGGCCACGGCGATTGCATCCATGTGGGCCGTGCGCAGGTGGGTGAGGTCACCTCTGCGATGCGGTCGCCGCTTTTGGGCAAGAACATTGCGCTGGCGCGGGTCGATGTGGCGCATGCGGATGTCGGCACAGTGTTGGAGATCGGCAAGCTGGACGGCCATCAAAAGCGCCTGCCTGCAGTGGTTGCGCCAACGGTTGCGGCCTATGATCCGACCAAGGAACGCCCGCGCTCATGAGCCTGTCCATGCTTGACCAGATCGGGGGCGAGGCGGGCTTGAAAGAGTTGGTCGAACATTTCTACGATCTGGTAGAGAGTGCGCCCGAGGCCGAGCCGTTGTTGGCGTTGCACATGGATGGCCACGGCCTGTCCCATACCCGCGAAGAACAGTTCAATTTCATGTCCGGTTTTATGGGTGGGCGTCAGTATTACCTTGAGAAACATCGACATATGAACGTGCGCGAAATTCATGCGCATGTCCCTATATTTGCCCAAGACGCTGAACTGTGGTTGTCTGTGATGGACCGGACGTTGCAGGATCTGGGGCATATGAACCCGAACACAGAACGGCTGCGCACGACGTTGCGGCGTGTTGCGTTGATGCTGGTAAATGATGGAAAGGTGGCGGGGGCATGAGCCTGTTCAAAGCGATCTATGTCGGTGTGGTTGTTGCAGTTCTATCCACCGGTGCAGCCGCACAATCGGTCAAGTTGCAGGCCCATGAGATCACCGCATTGCTGAATGGTAATACCGCCGTCGGCGAATGGGATGGCATTGGATACCGGCAGTATTTCAATCCGGACAGATCAACGATTTATGCTTCTGAAGGGACGCGCTCTGCGCTTGGTGAATGGCGTGTGGACCCGGAGCGCGACGAATACCAAAGCATCTGGCCCCGCGATGCAGAGTGGGAAGGATGGTTCGTGATGGAGTTTGCCGGTGATTTCTACTGGGTCAGTAAGACAACCCCGCCAACACCGTTCAGAGTGGTCGAGGGCGAACAGTTGATTGCCGAATGAAAGCCGGCATAGGCGCGCTTGCTCTTGTTCTAATCGCAGCCTTGATTGGGCTGCCTGCCGCCGCAGCGCCGTTTTGTGAGAGGCTTGATGCGCTTCACTCCGAAACCAGTGAACCAGATCAAAGTTTTGCTTTGCCGGAACAAAATGCCCAAGTGGCAGGGTGCCTTGTGGCATTGAACACCCAAGGGGCGCGGTCGCTGCATTGCATGTGGAAGTTTGACTATCGTTCAGATGCGGCGGGCAGGGCGTTTGAAACCTTGCTTGAGAAGGTCGAAACCTGCGGGAGCGAAGCCGCGCGCAAAGACCAAAATGTGAACCACCCCGACTTTTATGATCTGCGATTGTTCAAGATCGGGCAGCGGCAGATCGGCGTGTCGATCAAAGACAAGGGCGCTTTGCAGCAAACCCTTGTCTTTCTTACCGTCAGTGACGGCTAGTTCTGCAGATACACCTTAAGGCTGTCGTCCATCGCGTCTTTCCACGGGGTGTGGTGTTTGGGTGCCATGGTTCCGGTGATCACGGATTTATAGCCATTGTCACGGAAGGTCATGATGCCGGCCTTTTTGTGGCCTTTCCACGCCTTGAACGCCTGACAGGCCCCTTCAACATCGAAGGTGGGATAATCTGTTTCGGCAATCAGTTCCTTGATGTAATCGCCCTGATACCAGATGGCGTCATAATCATCCCGCCCCGCATCTTCGCGTGCGACACGTTCGGCGACATCCGCCGCCATTGTGGCGCGGTCGGGCAGGGCGATACGGCCCATGATCACGTCGCGCGCCCACCATGCTTGGGCGTCGAACATGTTGAAAGTGAACCACTGGTCCTGCATGCCCAGATAGAACAGCGCAGGGTTATCGACCCAAGCGACACCTTTATACAGATCAGCAGTTGCCAGACGGTTGGCAGTTTTCAGGCGCAGATCTTCGGCCATGAAGGGGAAATGGTGCTGGTATCCGGTGCACAATAGCACCGCATCCACATGACGGCTGGTGCCATCTTTGAAATACGCGGTGTTGCCATCGACATGCGTCAGCAGCGGCACTTCGGCCCAATTGTCGGGCCAGTCGTGGCCCATGGGCGCTGTGCGGTGCGACACGGTGATGGATTTCGCGCCGTATTTCCAACATTGTGACCCGATGTCCTCGGCTGAATAGGATGTGCCGACAATCAGGATGTCCTGACCCTTGAACTCAAGCGCATCACGAAAATCATGGGCATGCAAGACGCGGCCCTTGAAGCTTTCGAAACCGTCAAATTCCGGCACGTTCGGCGTGGAAAAGTGACCGGGTGCGCAGATCACGTGATCGAAGTGTTCGGTATATTCGCGGTCGTTCGGCAAGTCTTTGACCGTTACGCTGAATGTGCCGTTTTCGAATTCGACGCGGCGCACGACCGTTTCGAACCGGATCATATCGCGCACGCCCGCTTTTTTCACCCGGCCTTCGATATAGTCGAACAGGACCGCGCGGGGCGGATAGCTGGCGATCTGCTTGCCGAAATGTTCCTCGAAGGAATAATCCGCAAATTCCAGACCTTCCTTTGGTCCGTTCGACCACAGATACCGGTACATCGACCCGTGCACCGGTTCGCCGTATTGATCGACGCCTGTGCGCCATGTGTAGTTCCAAAGGCCGCCCCAATTGGACTGCTTTTCAAAACAGACGACCTCTGGGATATCTGCGCCGCCTTCCTTGGCAGATTGAAAGGCGCGGAGCTGTGCCAGACCCGAAGGGCCTGCACCGATGATGGCAACACGTTTGGTCATAGGAAATCTCCCGGTAGATAAAGGGGGTGTCAGGCTTAGATATCGAGGGTGTTGTCGCGTTCCCACTGGCTGAAATGCGAGGTGAAGTCGTTCCATTCCTGCATTTTCATCTTGAGGTATGCGGCAGAGAATTCTTCGCCCATCGAGGCCTTGAGGCCCGCGTCCTTGTCATATTCGCGCAAGGCATCCAGCATGTTCAGCGGCAGCTTGGGCGCGCCGGTGATCTTATGGCCTTCGGCGTACATGTCGATGTCGTGACGCGGGCCGGGATCGGCCTTGGTGCGGACGCCCGACAGACCCGCCGCGATGATGACGGCTTGCAACAGGTAAGGGTTTGCCGCGCCATCGGGCAAGCGCAGTTCAAACCGGCCCGGTCCGGGAACGCGGACCATGTGGGTGCGGTTGTTGCCGGTCCATGTCACGGTGTTGGGCGCCCACGTGGCGCCAGACGTGGTGCGCGGCGCGTTGATGCGTTTGTAGCTGTTGACCGTGGGGTTGGTGATCGCAGCCAATGCGCTTGCGTGCTTCATGATACCGCCAAGGAAATGCTTGCCGCGTTCTGACAGGCCCAGTTCGCCGGTTTGGCCTTCGCCTGTTCCGGCGAATACGTTGGTTTTGGCGTCTGCGCCGGGCGCGTCCCAGACAGAGATATGCGCGTGACAGCCGTTGCCGGTCAGGCCCTCGATGGGTTTGGGCATGAATGTTGCGCGGTAGCCGTGCTTTTCCGCGACGCATTTGGTCATGAATTTAAAGAACGAATGCTTGTCTGCGGTTTTCATCGCATCGTCAAAATCCCAGTTCATCTCCCACTGGCCATTCGCGTCCTCGTGGTCGTTCTGGTAGGGGTTCCAGCCCAATTCAAGCATGTGATCGGCGATTTCACGGATCACGTCCAGACGCCGCATAAACGCTTGCTGATCATAACAGGGCTTGGCGGCGGTATCGAAGGGGTCGCTGATCTGGTCGCCTTGGGGGGTCAGCAAGAAAAACTCTGCCTCGATGCCGGTTTTGACGTGCATGCCTTCTTCGGCCGCCTCGGCAATCAGGCGGCCCAGCACGTTGCGGGGGGCTTGGGCGACCGGTTTGCCTTCCATGACACAATCGGCAGGCACCCATGCGATTGTCTTGTCCCATGGCAAGATGATCACGGCCTCGGGGTCCGGCACGGCCAGCATATCGGGATGCGCGGGCGTCAGGTCCAGCCATGTGGCAAAGCCGGCAAAACCTGCACCGTCTTCTTGCATGCCCGCGATGGCGCGTGCCGGAACCAGCTTGGCGCGTTGGCCGCCGAACAGGTCAGTGAACGAAATCATGAAGTATTTGACGCCGTTTTCTTCGGCGAACTTTGCGAGGTCCGTAGCCATCTATGTGTTTTCCCTGTCGTTTTTTATAAGCAAAAACGCATTATCGCGTTTGTCCAAAAGGCGAGGGCGCGTGCATGCCTGCCGCGCCCTTTCAAGTTAGTATGAGGTGCCGGGTTTGCCGGGATACCAGTCAGTGCCGGCCAGCGGGATTTTCGCCATTGCAGCGGCCTCCATCGTCAGCGCGCACAGATCTTCGGGTTCAAGGTTGTGCAGGTGGTTCTTGCCGCAGGCCCGCGCGATGGTCTGCGCCTCCAGCGTCATCACCTTGAGGTAGTTGTTCAAACGACGCCCCCCCTCAACCGGATCAAAGCGCTTCATCAATTCGGGGTCTTGGGTGGTGATGCCTGCGGGGTCTTGCCCCTCGTGCCAGTCGTCATAGGCGCCCGCGGTGGTCCCCAGCGCGTTATACTCGGCCTCCCACTTGGGATCATTGTCGCCCAGTGCAATCAACGCGGCGGTGCCGATGGCGACCGCATCTGCGCCCATTGCCATCGCTTTGGCCACATCCGCACCGGTGCGGATGCCGCCAGATACGATCAGTTGCACTTCGCGGTGCATGTCGAGGTCTTGCAACGCGCGCACGGCCTCGCGGATGCAGGCCAGAATGGGCTGGCCCACGTTTTCGATAAACACATCTTGCGTCGCCGCCGTGCCACCCTGCATGCCGTCCAGTACAACCACGTCAGCGCCTGCTTTGACGGCCAGTGTCGTGTCGAAATAGGGGCGCGCGCCGCCGACCTTGATGTAGATCGGCTTTTCCCAGTTGGTGATCTCGCGCAGCTCCAGAATCTTGATCTCTAGATCATCTGGGCCGGTCCAATCAGGGTGACGGCAGGCCGAGCGTTGGTCGATCCCTTTGGGCAGGTTGCGCATCATCGCCACGCGGTCGCTGATTTTTTGACCCAACAGCATGCCACCGCCACCGGGCTTTGCGCCTTGGCCGACCACGATTTCAATCGCATCGCAGCGGCGCAGGTCGTCGGGGTTCATGCCGTAGCGCGAGGGCAGATACTGGTAGATCAGTTTGTTGGAATGGCCGCGTTCTTCTTCGGTCATGCCGCCGTCACCGGTTGTGGTCGAGGTGCCCGCCATCGTGGCGCCGCGCCCCAGCGCCTCCTTGGCAGGCCCTGACAACGCGCCAAATGACATGCCGGCGATGGTGATCGGGATATCCAGCTTGATCGGGTTCTTGGCAAAGCGGGTGCCCAGCGTGACGGAGGTCTCGCATTTCTCGCGGTAGCCTTCGAGGGGATAGCGCGAGATGGACGCACCGAGAAACAGCAGATCATCAAAATGGGGGACTTTGCGTTTCGCGCCGCCCCCGCGAATGTCATAAATGCCCGTCGCCGCCGCACGCCGGATTTCGGCGTTCACGGGGTTGGTGAATGTCGCGGACTGGATCGGTGTCGTGCGCGGGACGCCGCCCTGATCTGGCTTGCGCGGTGCGCCGGTGTGGTCGTCTTTCATCGCAGGCGCTCCTTAATAGGCATTGTCGATATTGAAATTATATAGCTTTCGGGCAGACCCGTAGCGCTTGAACTCTGATGCTTTTGCATCGCATCCACCACGCTCCAGCAGTTCCTCCAGCAGGGTAATATGCTCAGGCCGCATTTCTTTTTCGATGCAATCGGCACCCAGTGATTTTACAGAACCGCGCACAAACAATTTTGCCTCATAAAGGCTGTCGCCGAGGGCCTCACCTGCATTGCCGCACACCACCAGATTGCCCGATTGCGCCATGAACGCGGACATGTGCCCGATGTTACCATGCACGATAATGTCGATGCCCTTCATCGAAATCCCGCACCGCGATGACGCATTGCCTTTGATGATCAGCGTCCCGCCGTTGCCGGTGGCCCCGGCATATTGGCTGGCGTCACCTTCGACGATCACGGTGCCCGACATCATATTTTCGGCGGTGCCGGGTCCAGCCGACCCATGCACGTGCACGGTTGCCTGCTTGTTCATGCCCGCGCAATAATAACCGGTATGGCCTTTGACGTTCACCTCAATCGGCGCATCAAGGCCCACGGCAATCGCATGGCTGCCCTTGGGGTTCACGATTTCCCAAACGGTCTGGTTGGTGTTTGCGGCTTGGGCATGCAGCGCAGAGTTCAGGGCGCGCAGGCCCTCTGCCTCAAGGTCGAAAGTTTGCATTTACGCGGCCTTTTCGGTTGCTGTCGGGGCGCTGTTGTGGCTCCAGAAATAGACGGTTGCAGGCTCCGGTTCCCAGACGCGGGCGTCCTCGATCCCCGGCAGGTTAACCAGCGCGCGATACTCTGACCCGAAGGCCACGTATTGATCGGTTTCCGCCATCACTGCCGGTTTGCAGGCAATCGGGTCACGCACGACGCCAAAGCCGTCTTTGGTGCCGACAAGAAAGGTGAAAAATCCGTCCAGATCATCCAAAGAACTTTGCAAGGCTTCGCCCAACGTCGATCCGGTTTGCATCTTCCACGTCAGATATGCGGCACCGACTTCGGTATCGTTTTCCGTTTCTATATGGACCCCGAGGCGGCGCAGTTTGCGGCGTAAGGAATTGTGGTTGGACAGCGATCCGTTGTGCACAAGGCATTGGTCGACACCGGTGTTGAACGGGTGTGCACCCATCGTTGTGACCGCAGATTCGGTTGCCATCCGCGTGTGGCCGATGCCGTGCGTGCCGCTCATTTTGCGGATATCAAAGCGGGCTGCCACATTTTTAGGCAGGCCCACTTCTTTGTATATTTGCAAGGTTTCACCGTGACTCATCACCCGAACGGACGGACGAACGTCGCTCAAGGCACCGCGTGCCACATCCACCTGATCGGCCTGCATTTCCAGCACGGCATGGGTGTCTTGCACTGTCATTGCGATGTTGCCCTTTATGCGCTTGCGCAGCTCGGAATCGAGGCCTTTGAAGTCCACGTCAGGCGTGTCTGACTGCACCGTCAGTTTGGCCTTACCCGCTGTTTCGGCACCATAAATCGCAATACCTGCGCTGTCGGGCCCGCGGTCCGTCATTGTGATCAACATGTCTGTCAACATATCGCCCAGTTGCGGCTCCAAAGCCGCGTCTTTTAGAAATAGTCCCACAATACCGCACATGGCAGAGCCCCCCTTTGAGGTTGATGGATGTACCGACTCAAACGCTAGCACCAAAAAATCCAGCGCTCAACACTTAGGAAACTTTTTTTCACCTACGTAAAAAAAGAGTCGCCACAGGAAGTTTCCCGTGTTTCATTTCGTGCAACGTCGCAGACCGCATACGACGGCGTACATATGTCCATTAGCCACAGGGGAACGTAACGTGGAAGAACAGATCGCAGAACTAACGGCTCAGATCGCGGCCCTTCAAGGGAGCAGCGCAACAACCAATCGAATGTTCGCTGAGACCTTTTATTATCTAACCATTCCATTGATGATCATCATCCACGCGGGCTTTCTCGCGTATGAGATGGGGTCGTCGCGGCTGAAGAATGTACTCAGCTCAGGTGTAAAGAACCTGCTGGCCTTTGCATTCATGATCCCCACGTTCTACTTTTTTGGCTGGTGGATCTACTGGGGCTTCCCGACAGGTCTGACTTTCTCCGAAGGCCCCGCAGGCATTTCGGGTGCGGCCTACGCAAGCTCTATCGCTTTGGGTTGGGGGGATGCGGCGCAGTACATGGGTCCAAACATCGCGGATCAGGCATCCGGCGTGTTCTTTGGCGCATTTGCACTGTTTGCGGCCACCACGGCGTCTATCATGTCGGGCGCTGTGATTGAACGTATCCAGACGGTGGGTTTCATCATCCTTGCCGTTGTATTGGGCAGCTTTGCCTGGGTCGTTGCGGCGGCTTGGGGTTGGCATGCAGATGGCTGGTTGGTCACGAAATTCGGTGTCCATGATTTTGGTGCGGCGGGTCTTGTTCACGCGGTTGCAGGTTTCTTTGCGCTGGGTGTGCTGATCAACCTCGGCCCCCGGATCGGCAAGTTCAACGCGGATGGTTCTGCCAACCACATTCCGGGTCACAACATGCCACTGACGGTCGTTGGTTTGATGCTGATCATTGTCGGTTTCTGGGGTTTCTTGATGGCATGTGTCATCGTACCGGGCGAAGCGTGGAGCTGGTTTGGCGATAAAGCCTCGACCATCTACGGCACGCCCATCACCTTGTCATCACTGTCCTTCAACATCCTGATGGCGGTTGCGGGTGGCATCATCGGTGCGTGGTTGTTCACACGTGATCCGTTCTGGATGATGTCCGGCGCGCTTGCCGGGATCATTTCTACGGCTTCCGGTCTGGACATCTATTTTCCGGCGCTGGCGTTCATCATCGCGTTCTCTGCGGGTATCATCCTGAAACCTTGCGCTGACTGGCTGGAACGTCGCGGCATTGATGACGCGGTTGGCGCTGTCACCGTGCACGGCACCATCGGCCTATATGGTGTGGTTATGCTGGGCATCTGGGGGTCGGGTTTTCCCGCGTTGCAAGGGGCGGCTGGCGACGTGCCAACGATCAACTTTATGGGTCAAATCGTCGGTGCGGTTGTGTTCTTCCTTCTGGGCTTTGTGCCGGGCTATGTCGTGTCCTACATCCTCAAGATGTTCGGCATGCTGCGCATCCGTAAGGGCGCCGAACTGGCGGGTATGGACCTCGTGAAAGTACCGGCTGCTGGTTATCCTGAATGGGGCGCAGATGCGCCTGTGACACCTGCTGAATAATCTCAACACTCAACTGAAAGGAAAACATTATGTTTCCATATGGAGAAGCCTCGTGGAGTGTCGTTGACGGCGCGATGTTCATGGGATGGGGCGGTGCGCTGCCCGGCATGGCCACATTTATCGCCGCAGTGATCTGTGTGGCGGTTCTGGTCATCGGTCAACGTTCCGAGACTGAGAAAGCCAAGAAGTTCGACAAGTAGCAGCGATAGAATCCAAACAAGGGCCGCTCAATTGAGCGGCCCTTGCCATTTGTTTGCCTGACAGGAAAAAAAATTGCATCTGATTGTTGCTTTTCTGGGCAAGCTGGGGCTGAATACCTTTAACAAAAGACTCGAATAAGCAGGGAGAACATCATGGCCATTCTTTGGAGGCAGTCTGCGCTTGCGCACCGCCACGCTGAAATCGGAGGGGAGCTTGAGGATTGGAACGGCATGGGGACCGCATGGTTCTATGACCACACACCCGAGCGCGCCAAAGCCGATTACGAGGCGGTCCGCACAAAGGCGGGTTTGATGGATGTCTCTGGTCTGAAAAAGGTGCATCTGGTCGGTCCTGATGCGGCCTATGTCATCGACCGCGTCACCACCCGCAACGTCGAGAAAATTGCGCCGGGCCGGTCGACCTATGCCTCCATGTTGAATGCGGATGGCAAGTTTGTTGACGATTGCATTATCTACCACCTTGCGGTGAACACATGGATGGTTGTCCACGGCACCGGCATCGGGATGGAGCAATTGACGAGCGTTGCGGCTGCCAAGAATGTCGCCGTGCTGTTCGACGATGATTTACATGACATGTCCTTGCAGGGGCCGGTGTCTGTTGATCTGCTGGCCAAGGAAATCCCCGCAATCCGCGATCTGGCCTATTTCGGGATCATGCAAACGCGCCTTTTTGGCCGCGACGTAATGATCAGCCGCACAGGCTATACCGGTGAACGGGGCTATGAGATTTTCTGCCGCGCCAAGGATGCGACCCATCTGTGGGACAGCATTCTGGACGCAGGCAAGGACATGGGCGTGCGGCCCGTGCAGTTTTCCACCCTCGATATGCTGCGGATCGAAAGCTATCTGCTGTTCTATCCCGGTGACAATTCAGAGACCTTTCCGTTCAAGCACGACTTGTGTGGTGATACCATCTGGGAACTGGGTCTGGAATTTACCGTATCGCCCGGCAAGACGGGCTTTATCGGGGCCGAAAACCACTATGCGCTGGAAGGCAAGGAACGGTTCAAAATCTATGGTGTGCAGCTGTCGGATGGCGGTATGGCGCAGATGGATATGGGCGCGCGGATCATGTCCGGTGGCAGCGACGTTGGCGTGATCACCTATGGTCTGTCGTCCGAATTGAACGGCTACAGCGTTGCGATTGCGCGGCTTGATCCGGCGGCAGCCAAGGCGGGGACCAAACTGACCGTTGTGCAGTTGGACGGAACCGAACTGGCCGCGACCGCC
>JAFMHE010000042.1:16432-19659 GCA_017854675.1 Paracoccaceae bacterium
CCCGCGCAGTTTTACGAAGGGCCTACGTATGCGGCGGCTGTGACCCGTATCCGGCGGGTGTTGCAAGATGCGCATATGGGTTTGCAAGTCTATCTAACCGGCACCGAAGGGTTGATGGGGCAGGCCCAGTTCGAGGCGATGCAGGCGGGTATTCCGCACACCGCCATCCAGACCGAACATCGCGGATCAGTGGCGCGGCGCATGCAATGTGTGCATTGCAAAGGCATCACCGAGGACGTGGAAACTGACCCCTTTGTCTGCGCGCACTGCGGGTTGAACCTGTTTGTGCGTGATCATTATTCGCGCAGGTTGGCGGCTTATCAAGGGGTATGTATCGACGCCGAAGATCCCGGCAATGTGCCCGAACCCAAGGGGATATACGAATGAGCGGTGCAGAAAAAATCGCCGTGCGCGTGACCGAGAAAGCAGCGTTGAACGATCTTGTCACGCGCTTTCGGTTTGAACCAGTCGCGGGTGGTCTGCTGCCGACGTTTTCAGGCGGTGCGCATACGGTGGTCGAGATGCGGGATGGTGAAATCACGCGCCTTAATCCTTATTCGCTGATGTCCGATCCCTTTGATCAGACCGCTTACACTATTTCCGTGCGCCGCGATGATGCGGGGCGGGGGGGATCGTTGTTCATGCACAATCGGGTGAATGTCGGCGACGAGATGGTGATCTCGAACCCTGTGAACCTGTTCAGTCTTGATCTGCGCGCCCGCAAACATCTGATGATCGCCGGCGGTATCGGCATCACGCCATTCCTTGCCCAGATCAAACAACTGGACCGTGCGCACGGCAATTGGGAACTGCACTATGGCTGCCGGTCTGAGGCATTGGGGTCTTATGTGGATTATCTGACCGCGACCCACCCCAATGATGTGAATGTCTACTACGACGATCAGGATCAGGCGATTGATCTGGAAAACCTGCTGGATGGTCAGCCGCTTGGCACGCATATCTATGTCTGCGGTCCCAAAGGCATGATTGACTGGGTGCGCGGCAAGGCGGCTGAACTGGGTTGGCCACGCGAGGCGGTGCACTACGAGGAATTCCTTGCACCGAAACCCGGTAAACCCTTTGAGGTAAAGCTGGCCGTATCAAACAAGGTCATTCAGGTGGGAGAGCAGGAAAGCCTGCTGGAAGCGATTGAACGGGCAGGGGTCGATGCCCCCTATCTGTGCCGCGGTGGTGCCTGCGGGATGTGCGAAACCCGTGTGATTGATTACGCAGGCAACTTTATCCATCGCGATCACTGGCTCGAGGACGAAGAACACAGCAGCGGCGAAAAGATCATGCCCTGCGTGTCCCGATTTGAAGGCAAAACTCTGGTATTGGACCGCTGATATGACCATTCAATTCAACGACGAGACATTCCGCGAGGATTATTCCTTTCACAACTCCGAACGCGCGATCAAACGCTTTCCGTTCCCGTTTGACAAAGACAGTTACATGTATGCCGTCAACATGGAACAGCACCGCGGCGGGCCACCTGATTCAGTCTATGAAAAACGCTTTGATGTAGATGAACACTATGTGTCCGAAATGCGCGACCGGGCGATGGTTCTGGCGGATGATCCGCTGCGCTGTCAGTCCTTGCCGCATATGACGCTGGCGGGTTGGGATCTGCTGGAGCTGATCATGGTCAGCAAGTCAGAGGACTACCCGGACCTGTTTGAACTGCACCGCGACGGCGACCAGTGGCATTGGATCAACAAGCCGCTGGGCATTGATGACCGGTTCACATTTATGGATGAAACCACGCTGCCTTACGGCCCGATGGAATACATCACCCGTCAGGCGCAGGGCGATTTTTGCGTGCTGGACCAGCGCGATGATAACCTGTGGATGGATGCAGGGACCGTGACGACGCAGGCCGATTGGTCACTGGATTTTGACATCGGAATGAACTTTTTCGAATGGCACGCGCCTGTGCCGCTGGCCCATGAAAAGGGTATCTTTGTGCGCGCGCTGAAATTCCTGCTGAACATCCAGCAAGGCGCGCCTGCGCGGCGTCTGAACTGGACGATGACGGTCAATCCGCTGCTGGATACGTCACCTGAAAACTATCACAAATGGGGCGTGCAAAAGACCACGCTGACGCCCGAGAACATCGGGTCAAAGCAGCATCTTAGGGTCGAATTGCAGACATTCTTTCGCCTGCCGCGCTCCAATGCGCTGGTGTTCCCGATCCGGTGCTATCTGTGCAGTTTTCAGGATTTGATGACAGCGCCCAAATGGGGCCGCCGCCTGCACCGTGTGATCCGTGATCTGCCGGATGAGTTGGCCACCTACAAAGGCTTTATCGACAACCGTCCGATGATGCTGGATTACCTGTCAAAGTTTGATGACGGACTGCCCACGTCAAACGGCATCTGGCCCGAACTGGACACAGAACCGCCCCTGCAGAAATAGCAGGGCCAAGGCCCGCGTTTATGGTCAGGTGTTTTGTGGGTAGCTGATGATCGACAGATAACGTGACGGCAGTTTAACCAGCTTTTCCGGCCCATGCGGTGCGTCTGCATCGAAAAACAGTGTGTCGCCGGGTTTGAGCGGATAAACAGTATCGCCATGACGGTAGTCGACTTCACCTTCCAGCATATAGATCGTTTCGATCCCGCCATGCTGAAACGTTGGGAACACGTCCGACTTTGCGGTCAGCGTGATCAGATAAGGTTCCACAATGACGCCAGAGGCGTTGGAACCGATGTGGCCCAAAAGGTTGTACTGGTGGTTGGCGCGGGTGCCATCACGTTTGATTTCCACACCTTCGCCGGCCGGTGTATGTACGGCCTGTCGGGTTTCCTCAAACTGGCGGAAAAAACTGGTCAGCGGCACAGACAGCGCATTGGCAAGCGATTGCAGCGTGGTCAGCGACGGGGATGTATTGCCGTTCTCGATCTTTGACAGCATCCCGATGGAAATGCCCGTCATCGACGAAAGCTCTGCAACGGTGACCTCTTGTTGGCGCCGGTAAGCGCGCACTTCGCGGCCAATCGCAACTTCCAGCACCTTTTCGCGCTCGTTCTCGCGCGTGCGGTGAGGATCTTGGGAAAGTTGGGAAACCATATTGGGATTAAGCTTTTCAATGTTCACGGTCGCGCACCTTTTAAGCAGCAGTTGCGGAGGCAACAATTCGAAATCAGCATCCCTGACCATACTATAGCCTGATTTTTCATCTGACCGAAAGAAATTTGAACAAGGGTGAAATTTCCAGCGCAAACCTT
>JAFMHE010000275.1 GCA_017854675.1 Paracoccaceae bacterium
CAACCTTGAATCAGAAGTCAGGTGATTTGGGAATCCCGAACGTCAACAGCCCCTAAATATGTAAGTTAAAATACAACATAATAACGACGCGCGCTGCCATTTCACAACAGTCAATATGCGGAGAACCTGCGCGGCAGCGTCAAAAATGCGTAAAATCCATACGCATGCGTTGCTTGTAGGGCGATAGCGCAACTATGGCGCGCATCCTATGCAGAATACGATGACCGCCTTTTCGCGACTTTTCAGCCGGGCAAATGCAATTTTGCATCGCGGGCCTCGCTGCCTTGGGGAAGGCTGGCACGTTATAAAAGCACGCTACAAGAGGTTCGATCCCGCGTTACAATGCGGGCAACCCGCAGCCCTTTAAACTTGCTGCGGCGCGCCGGAAGTGACGCTTTCCTGTTCGGGCTTGCGGATACACAAGCGCAACAAGGGCGGAACCGTCAGCAGCGTCAGGAATGCCGACATCGACAGCCCACCGACAACCACCGCGCCAAGACCGCGGTAGAGTTCCGACCCTTCGCCGGGAAAAATGATCAACGGCAGCATGCCCATGACGCTGGTAAGCGTGGACATAAAAATCGGACGGATACGGTTGCGGGTTGCCTCTTCAATCGCCGCGATCGGTTCCATACCCTCATGGCGCAGATGGAATAATGTCTGGTGGACGATCAAAATCGCGTTGTTCACCACAATGCCGACCAGAATGACAAATCCAAGCAGCGTCAACATATCCAGCGGTTGCGTTTGATAGGTGTTCAGCAGCGCAAGGCCACCCACGCCGCCAGCGGCAGCAACGGGGACAGAGATCAGGATCACCAGCGGCAGAACAAAGCTCTCGAACAAGATTGCCATCACCAAAAATACAATTACCAGCGCCACGGCCAGATTGATCTGGATCGCAGACCATGTCTGGCTAAGCTGGTCCGCAGTCCCTGACACCGACAGGCGGATGTCGCCCGGGATGCCCTGCTCTTGCAATACCGCTACCACATCGCGCTCCAAAATCTCGACGGCCTGTTCAAGCGGCAGGCTGTCAGCGGGCCGGATTTCAAGCGTGACCGTGCGCAACCGGTCGCGGTGCCGAATTTCTGTCGGTCCAGCGGTCAAAACCACATCGGCCAGCACCGAAACCGGCACGATCTGGCCGCTGGGTGTCACCACCGGATAGCTGCCCACGTCTTGCGTACGCACCGCATCACTAACCGATGTATCGCCTTTCAGCACCAGATCAACCCGCTCTGCGCCCACGGTAATCTCGGCCACGCGCAGCCCGTCGTTGAACGCATCCACGGTCGCGGCCAGCGCGGAACTGTCCAGCCCCGCATCCGCCAGACGCAGCCTGTTCGGTATCAACCGCACCTCGGGTGCACCCAACTCAAGCCCCGGAATGGGCCGGAACTGATGCCCGTCAGAACGCAGTAGCAACCCCGACACGATGCCCGCAGCACGCCCCGCCACCCCCAGAATATCATCAAGGTCCTGGCCAGAGATATTCAGTTCAATCGTGCGCCCGCCACCGACACCACGCCCGAAAAGCGAAGGCTGCGTCATGAACCCGAAAGTGCCCGGTTCGGCAAATATCGGACGGCTCAACACCGGGATCAATTCAGCGGCGCGTTGCCCGTCAACAGCCCCTGCCCCGACAAACGAATTGCCCGGCGTGGCGACGAAAAAGAAATTGGCGATGCTGGGTGTGCCATCTTCGGTCTCGGTGTCAGGTGCGGCCTCCCAAAGCGGGCGGGCCACAGCTTCGATCCGCTGGGCGATCGTTTCGGTCGTTTGCAGATTATAGCCCGGCGGCGGAATGATCAGGCCAAAAACAAGGTTGCGGTTGCCCTCTGGCAGATACTCCAACCGGGGCAGAAATACATAGCTGGCAAAGGCAGCACCACCCGCGATCACAGCAACCATGACGATGCCGATTGTCCGAAACCGCACCGTCATGCGCACATAGGCCATCACCACCGACCGGAACCCAATGGCAAGATGGTCCAGCCCCCAGATCCGCATCGTCTTTTGATCATCCTTGCGCAAAAGACGGCTCGCCAACGCCGGAATGACCGTCACCGCGACCACTAGCGACAACATCACAGAGACCGAGATTGCCACCGCGATGTCACGGAACAACTGCCCTGCCTCAAGCTGCATGATCAGGATCGGCACAAACACCAGCACCGTGGTCAGCGCCGACACCAGAATGGCACCCCAAACCTGACTGGCCCCATGATAGGCCGCCTCGCGCCTGCTGTAGCCCTGTTCGCGCAAGCGGTAGATGTTTTCCAGCACCACAATCGCAGCGTCCACGATCATGCCCACGGCAAAGGCAATCCCCGCCAGCGAGATCACATTCAATGTGCCCCCTGTGGCCGCCATCACCACAAAGGTCGCGACAATAGAGACCGGGATCGACAGCGACACGATCAAGGTCGCGCGCGGACTGCGCAGGAACAACATCAACACAAGTGCCGCCAACACACCACCGATCCAGATGTTCTGGGTGACAAGGTCAATCGCACCGTCGATATAGATCGTTTCGTCATAGACTTGCTGAAGGTTCAGACCGGCATCCGCTATTGGTCCTGCGCTCAGGTCTGCCAACACCTCACGCAGATCCTCCATCACGTTGATGACATTGGCACCGGACTCGCGCACCACGTTGAACGCCAACCCCGGTTCACCCTTATAACGCAACCGGCTGGTCGGTTCCTTGTAGGCAAAGCCAACTTCGGCCACGTCGCCAACGCGCACACGTCCGATTCCACCTGTGGCAGCGCCCGAACGCAGAACGACATCGCGGATCGCCTCTTCGGTGTTCAGATTGCCTTCGGTGCGGACCACATAGCGCCTCTTGCCCTCGTCCACATCCCCAGCAGAGATCGAGACATTTTCGGTGCGCAAGACCCTGACCACCTCGGGCACCGTCAGCCCAAATCGTGACAGGCGGCGCGGATCGACCACCACCTGCAATTCGCGCGTCACACCCCCAAAGACATTGACGGCAGAGACCCCTTCAATCCGCTCGATACGGTCCTTAATCACATCCTCGACGAAATCCCCGTAGGTCGGCATTGAACGGGTGTTGCCCTCTTTGGCCGTCAGCAAAACCCATGCAATCGGGCTGTCATCGGACCCCGAGGTATTCAAGGACGGCTCGTTCGCTTCGGCTGGATAGCCGCTGACCCGGTCCAAACGGTTGGAGACCAGCAAAAGCGATTGGCTCATGTTGGTGCCAACGCCAAATTCCAGCGTCACAAATGCCTGCCCGGTCCGCGAGGTGGATGTCATGATATCCAGCCCCTCAAGGCCGCGTAGCGCTTCTTCTTGCGGATTGACGATCTCGCGCTCGATTTCTGAGGG
The DNA here is from genome assembly GCA_017854675.1 of Paracoccaceae bacterium. Classification (GTDB taxonomy): domain Bacteria; phylum Pseudomonadota; class Alphaproteobacteria; order Rhodobacterales; family Rhodobacteraceae; genus Sulfitobacter. The sequence continues at coordinate 3,361 of JAFMHE010000275.1, forward strand.
GGCGGCGCCGGGCCAGTTGGTCTCGATCACGACGATGGGCTTGCGCACATCCGGGGCCAGTTGGATCGGGATGCGCGACAGGGCGATGACGCCAAAAAGAACCGCCATCAGAACGGCGGCGACAACCGCGACAGGCCGGTCAATGGCGTAGCGGATGATATCCATCAGTTCGTCTCCGCCGCGGTGGGCGCGATATCTTGTCCCGGACGCAGGCGTTCATTGCCGCGCACGACCACCAGATCACCGGGTTGCAGCCCCCCTAACACCTCGTAGCGGTCGCCAAGTGCCACACCCAACGTCACATTGCGCGGCTGGGCTTTGTCGTCTTCGGCGACGAACACAGTCCAACCGCCCCGCGCCTGCACCAGTGCATCTTTGGGCACGGAAATGACCTCGCGCGCCGCACCGATAGGGATTTGCACGCTTAGCGATTGACCCACAGCGACATTCGCGACCTCACCAAGGCCCACAGCGGTAAACCGCACATCGCGGGTGCGGATAGACGGGTTTTCGATGGGCAGGATCGCGCGTAACTCAAGCGTCAACGCGGACCCGTCTTCGGTACTGGCCTGCATCGTTTGCCCCGGCTCCAAGAACGTCACGTAACGCGCAGGCACCCCTGCGCTGACCTCAAGCACATCGGTATCCAAAAGCCGCACCACAGGAGAGCCCGCCTGAATGAACGCCCCCGGTATTGTGTTAACCTCAATCACCACACCCGAAAAAGGCGCTGCGATCAGCGCACGTTCCAACTGGTACTGGGTTTCTTGGGATTGTGCCTCGCGGCTGTTCATTTGCGCCTCGGCTTCGGCCAATTGCGAGCGTGCCTCAAGCATGTCCGATTGCGCATCATCAAACCGGCCTTCACTGAAAGAACTTGATCCGCGCAGCGCCTCGACGCGTGCAAGGGTCTTGTTGGTCCGGTCCACGCGCACACGCGCGGTTGCGATCCGGGCTTGCGCTTCAGCCAGTTGAGCCTGCGATTGCGCCGCATGGATTTCCAGAAGTTCCTTGTTCAACTCCACTAGGATATCGCCTT
>JAFMHE010000276.1 GCA_017854675.1 Paracoccaceae bacterium
GCTCTTAATGATTATTGCGAGCGCTCTGGCTACAACCAGCTTCGCCTACGATCAATCGTTCGTGGATGGGAGGTGTAAAATGGACGTGAAGAAGATTATCCCTTCAAGTAATGCGGCCCCTATTGAGCCTGTTGAATTTGGTGATGGCCGGACAGCGGAAGGCATCAAAGATTTGCGGCTCGACTGTACGCAATCGAGCATTCTCCCATCGTTGGTAAACATGGCGACCGTTCTTGATGGTCTCGCATGCTGGTCAGGGGTATTTGTCTATGACGAACTGGCAGAGCAAATTATGGTTACCCGTGCGCTGCCGGGCAAACGTGGCAACCCCAACCTGTTTAAGCCCCGTCCATACAAGGACACGGATGTGAACGACGTTCGCATGTGGCTCAACCGTCACCTGAAGTGGAACAAGGCAAGCAAAAACGATGTGTTTGACGCCATCCAGCAAGCAGCACACGAGCGAATAGTTTCGCCAGTTCGTCATTACTTGGAAGCTTTGCCCCATATGGAAAAAGACGCAGCTCGTGAATTTCTAGAGACGGTCCTGACCCAACACTTTGGCCTTAAGGAATGGGGGGAGCATCCGGAGACGCTGATCTATTCCAAGATAGTGTTTTGTAAATGGCTGATCGCCGCTGTGGCGCGCGCTTTGCAGCCCGGCTGTAAGGCTGACTACGTGCTTATTCTTGAGGGCGCGCAGGGTGCTGGCAAATCAACCGCCATTCGCAAGCTGTGCGATGACATGTATTTTGGCGATACACTGCCGCGCTTGGACACGAAGGATGCCAACGACTACGTGCGTGGCAAGTGGATCATCGAGCTGGCTGAGCTGTCTTCTGTCTCCAAAACTGAGGTGGAGCATGTGAAGGCATTCATCACTCGGACGGAGGAAAAGTTTCGGCCAGCTTTTGGGCGCGCAGAAATCACCTACCAGCGACGCTGTGTTTTCATTGGCACGACAAATCGCAGCGATTACCTGCGCGATGAAACGGGCAACCGCCGTTTTTGGCCCATTAAGCTGGAGGCAGTTGATATAGCAGCCATCGAACGGGACCGTGATAAGATTTGGGGCTCGGCCAAAGCGCTTTACGACGCCGGCGAACCATGGTGGCTAAGCAACGCGGAAGCATCACTGGCATGTGGGCAGCAACAGCAGCGCACGGCACATGATCCACTATGCGAGGACATAGCGAACTGGCTGACTGAAAATGCCATTGAGCGCACGAGCATTACGGAAGTGTATCTCTCCGTAGTGTGTAGCGGGCAAGAGTTCCCAGAGCTTGCGATACCCCCCTCCCTGGCTCACCGGATAAGGGGCGCGCTGTCAGAAGCCGGATATGCAAGCACGGGCAAAAACTTCACCAGCGGGAAAAACAAGGGCCGTCGCGTCTTTGCGAAAGAGCAGAGAGAGCCAACGTAGGGGGGGCGGTAGACGTAAACAGCAACTGCGGCCTACCTTCTCCAATTCGGGTAGACTGGTAGACGAAGTAGACCAAAATACATTGTCACTTGCAAACCCTGCATATCATACTGATATTAATTGCTTTTTCTTAACTATTTGCGAGGGAATCTGCCTTGTATGCTGAGCGTGTTTTAAGCTTCCTAATATTTGCTCTACCGCGTCTACTCAGTCTACCGGTCATAAGTCTGGAGTCACGTACAATCGGTTTAAGCACACGAGCATGGTGCCCCCTTCGGCGAGCTATGACTGAATCTGGTGTTTTGGCGGTTTGAAGGTTGGCGGCATATCTGGTTGATTTGTTGTTGGAAGACAGCAGCCCAACCGAAGGAGATACACCACCATGGAAACGACTAACATTGTTGATTTTACGCGTCGAGACGGGATCACGGACGCGCTGACGGATTTGCTAAGAACGGGGGCGCAACAATTGATCGCGACAGCAGTCGAGGCAGAGCTTGCCAGTTATCTGGCACAGTTTTCCGACTTGCGCACGGATGCAGGTCACACGGCCGTCGTGCGCAATGGGCACCATCCGGCCCGACCATTCCAAACCAGCATTGGCCCTGTGAGCGTGCGCATTCCAAAGGTGCGGTCCAAGGATGGCACACCGGTAGCATTCCGATCTGCATTGGTGCCGCCCTACGTGCGCAGAACCAAGACGCTGGAAGCGGCCTTACCCTGGCTCTACCTCAAAGGGATTTCCAGCGGCGAAATGGGCGCGGCGCTTAAGGTTCTTCGTAAGCGCGGCTTAGACCCCACCTTCCAATCTTCGCTGTAGTTTGCGAGTCCCTCGTCCATGGATTTGAGGGAGTTTCTCCATGGATGGTACGATTGAGTTTCTCACGGATACAGGCGGAGATCGCGGTAGGTGCCGCCGCTGGCCCGAAGAGGTAAAAGCGCGGATTGTGGCTGAGACGCTTGTTGATGGCGCGACGGTCAATGCAGTTGCGCGTCGTCACGGCATGCGGCCAAATCATTTGTCAGAATGGCGTCGGATGGCCCGCGAGGGCAAGTTGGTGCTGCCCAATCTTGAGGGCATCGCCTTCGTACCGGTGGCTATTGATGAGGTGGACGTTCTCTTGCCGGATTTGCCAGTGACTGACGCAGGTACGTTGGATCTGCTCAAAGGGGACGTAACGATCCGGTTGAACGCAGACACATCTGCAAGTCGTATTGCCGAGATCGCGGCTGCGCTGTGATCCACCCGTCGCACGGCGTGCAGATATTTATGGCCACCAAACCGGTGGACTTCCGCAAGGGGCACGATGGTTTGGCGGCACTGGTGCAGAGCCATTTGCAAAAGAAGCCATTTGATGGTGCGGTTTATGTCTTCCGTGCGAAGCGTGCGGATCGACTCAAGATGATCTGGTGGGACGGCACCGGTCTGGTGATGGCTTACAAGCGACTTGAGCAGAATGCGTTCAAATGGCCTGCCATTCGCGACGGTGTTTTGCGGCTAGACCCGACACAGTTTGAGGCGTTGTTTGCAGGTCTGGATTGGCGTCGTGTGACAGCGTTAGAGACCCTTCCACCGGCTGCGGCAGAATGACTCGGGCAGCGTTTTAAGCAAGCGATTGATGCGAGATTTTGGTAACAAACACCATGTCTTTCCCTGCTGACCTTCCTGACGATAACGATGCGCTCAAGGCTATAATCATGGCCTCGCAGGCGAAGATGATGGCGCAAGACGGCATTATCGAGCGCAAGGAAGACCGCATCATCAGGCTTGAGAAGCTGTTGGCAGATTTCAAGCGGGCGCTCTATGGTGCGAAGTCCGAGAAGGGTCATCCAGATCAGTATCATCTTGCGTTGGAAGATATTGAGACAGCCATGGCCGTCGTCCATGCGGAAGATGAAGCGATTGATCCGCCCAAGACAGCAGGCGCAACAAAGCCACCCAAAGGGCGCGGCGTCTTGCCTAAGCACCTTCCACGCGTTGAGGAAGTGATTGAACCAGACGTGACCTGTGGCTGCGGTGCTGAGCGCCACGTCATCGGCGAAGACGTCAGCGAACGACTGGATATCGTGCCAGCGCAGTTCCGCGTTCTTGTGACCCGCCGTCCCAAGTATGCATGTCGCTCTTGCGAGGCAGGCATTGTGCAAGCGCCCGCCAAACCACGCCTGATCGAAGGCGGCATGCCGACCGAGGCCACGATCGCCAGCGTCATCGTGTCAAAATATGCAGATCACTTACCGCTGTATCGCCAATCGCAAATCTATGCCCGACAAGGCGTTGATATCGACCGCTCAACACTGGCCTTCTGGACCGGAAAAGCCGCACATGAGCTGAAGCCCGTGCATGACGCATTGCTGGCGCACCTCAAACGATCGTCGAAGCTTTTTATGGATGAGACACCTGCACCGGTACTCGATCCAGGGCGTGGCAAAACCAAGAAAGGGTACTTCTGGGCACTCGCTCGCGATGATCGCGGCTGGAATGGTCCAGAGCCACCCGGCGTGGCCTTTACCTATGCACCGGGGCGATCCGGCGAACACGCCGTTGAGATATTGCAGGGCTTTGATGGCATTCTGCAAGTTGACGGCTATGCCGGATACAACCGCGTGCTTGATCCACGCGATAATGATCCCATCCAACTGGCGTATTGCTGGGCGCACGCGCGCCGCAAGCTTTATGAGTTGACCCATCACAACGTAGTCCCCATCGCAGAGGAAGGCCTCAAACAGATTGCCGCCCTTTACCGGATCGAAGGGCAAGTCCGAGGTCAATCTGCGGATGAACGTCTGGCGGTGCGACAGCAGAAATCTACGCCAAAGGTCGCGACCTTCAAAATCTGGCTGGAACACGCTCGAACGCAAGTGTCAGCAAAATCTCCGACGGGCCAGGCGCTCAAATACATCGCCAAATATTGGAACGGTCTGATCCTCTTCCTCGACGATGGCCGCATCGAGATGGACAGCAATGCCG
>JAFMHE010000043.1:0-10726 GCA_017854675.1 Paracoccaceae bacterium
TCGCGCCGGATGACTTCGTAAATGAGTTTGGGGGATAGAGCAGCCGCTTCTTGCACAGACTCCTCTTCCACAGCATCTTCGGTCGGGGTTTCACCACTTTGGTTGTCTGTATGGGGTGACATGTATCGTCCTGTTCAAGTGGTTCTACCTCGCTAAAGATAGGATTGTTCACAAGCTAAACGCGCAAAGACCCTTGAAGGTTCAAAACTTTTGTCAAAGATGCCGCAACCCAAAAGGAAAACGTCATGATCACCCAGTCCGCACCTCTTACCGCTGCGATAAGAGACCAGTTCGCCCATGTTGCCAGTTGCCCCTTTCAGGGGGAACGTATCTTTTTCGAGAATGCAGGCGGCGCGCTGACGTTGAAATCTGTTGTTGAAACATCCGCAACATTTGCCGCCATCCCCGACAATCAGGGGCGCGACAACCCTGCCTCGGCAGCTTTGGTCGAGGTGATCAAACAGGCCAAGGCAGACATGGCGTTGTTTTTTAACACATCTGAGGGCAAGTTTTTTGTCGGCGAATCCGGGACCGAACTGACGTTTCGCCTGATCCGCACGGCGGTGATGGGGTCTGCTGCGGGCGGTGTCGTTCTGGGGTCATCCGTCGAACACCCCGCCTCGCGCAGTGCCGCACTGCATTGGGCGGAAAAAGCCGGAAAACCTTATGTGAACGTCCCCCACGATGATGCAACGGGCCAAGTCACGCCTGCCGCCTATGCCGCTGCGGTCACACCTGACGTGCGCGTCGCCACGATCCTGCACACCTCGCCCGTCACCGGCATTGCCAACGATGTGGCGGGCATTTCCGCTGCGATCCGGGCGGTTGCCCCTGATGCATTCATCTTTGTTGACGGTATCCAGCATGCCAGCCACGGCCATATCGACATCGCCGCCTATGACATCGACGGCTATGTTGTGTCGCCCTACAAGATGTTCTCGCGCCATGGGTACGGGGTCGCGTGGGCGTCTGACCGCCTGACCGCTGCCGGGATAGAGACGCTCAAGAACGGGCCGGCGGGCAATTGGGAAATGGGCACCCGCGATACCGGTGCCTACGCGACGTTCAGCGATGTCGTGAAATACCTCGACTGGCTGGGCGGTGAAGTGTCCGATGCGACCGACCCCCGCGCCCGGATTGAGGCCGCAGGTTCCGCCATTCATGCCCATGAGGCGGAACTGACAAACGCCATGATCCACGGCACTGGCAACTTGCCCGGCCTCGCCGATCTGCCCGGCGTTCATATCCTTGGCGGTATCGAAAACCCCGACCGCGAGGGATTGGTGTGTTTTGCGCTGGATGATGTGCCCGCCACCACTATCGTCGATACGTTGAACGCCCAAGGCATCCGCACCCACATCCGCCGCGCTGATCATTACTCCGGCAATATCCTGACACCCTTGGGTCTGGACGCCGCTGTGCGCGTATCGCTATGCCACTACAACACGATGGACGAGGTGCGCGCCCTGTTGACCGCGATGAAAGACATTGCCGGTTAAGGCGCAATCCCTCTTGCCAATGGCGCGCATCCCAACAACGATACGGATATGAACACACAACTCTCTGCCGCCATCGCCGCCAAACGGGACGACCTGATCGCCCTGACCCAAGACCTTGTCCGCATGCCGACCCTGAACCCGCCGGGCCAAGACTACCGACTGATCTGCGAGTATCTGGACAAGCGCCTGTCTGCACATGGGTTTGAGACGCAATTGATCCGCGCCTTTGGCACCCCCGGTGACGGTGACAAATACCCCCGCTGGAACATCATCGCGCGGCGCGAGGGCAAACATGCGGGCGAATGCGTGCACTTCAACAGCCACACGGACGTGGTTGAGGTCGGCGCAGGCTGGACCTTTGACCCGTTCGGCGGGCAGGTATCGGACGGCAAAATCTACGGGCGCGGCACGTGTGATATGAAAGGGGGCCTCGCCGCCTCTATCATCGCGGCAGAGGCGTTCATTGAGACCCATCCGGATTTCTATGGTGCTATCGAAATCTCCGGCACGGCGGATGAGGAATCAGGTGGATACGGCGGCGTCGCCTATCTGGCCGAACAGGGTTATTTCAATCCCGATCGTGTGCAGCATGTCATCATCCCCGAACCGCTGAACAAGGACCGCATATGCCTTGGCCATCGCGGCGGTTGGTGGGCAGAGATTGAGACAAAGGGCGAAATCGCCCATGGTGCGATGCCCTTTCTTGGCGATTGCGCGGTACGCCATATGGGCGCCGTGTTGCAGGAATTCGAGGACAAGCTTTTCCCCGCCATGGCCGCCCGATATACCGAAATGCCCGTCGTGCCAGAGGGTGCGCGCAACTCCACCATGAACATCAATTCGATCCACGGCGGTGAAAATGAACCGGACGCCGATTTCACCGGTCTGCAAGCGCATTGCGTTCCCGACAGTTGTCGCATCGTGATCGACCGGCGGTTTCTGGTCGAAGAACCGCTGGACCAAGTGCGCGGCGAGATCACCGACCTGCTGGACGGGCTCAAACAGACGCGCCCAAAATTCGACTACGAGATTACCGAACGCAATTCGGTGCTTCCTTCCATGACCGACAAAGACGCGCCCATCGTGCGGACAGTTGCGCATGCAATTCAGAACGTGATGGGGATTGAACCAACCTACGTCGCTTCTCCGGGCAGCTATGATCAAAAACACATCGACCGGATCGGCAAACTTAAGAATTGCATCGCCTACGGGCCGGGTATTCTGGACCTTGCGCACAAGCCCGACGAATACATCGGCATCGACGATATGATCGACAGCGCAAAAGTCATGGGCGCCGCGTTAGAGACCCTTTTGCTGCCAAAAGACGCCTAGAACGCTTCTGCCGACCCGATCGCCAACCCGTCCACAATCGCAGTCAGCGCGGCACCGCGATGTACTTCCGCGCTGGGCAGGCGCGTGGTTAATGCATCTTCAACGACCTGCATCAGGCTTGATCCCCCGACGAATATCAGCTTGTTCACTGCGGTCGCCTCAACGCCGGCCTGTGCCAGCGTAACTTCCGCAGCCTCGCCAATCTGGTCCGCCAGTTTTGACAATTTCTTGGTCATCATCTCGGTGGGCAACGGCAACACCGCTTTCGGCTTGAGCATGCCAACCTTGATCACGGGGTTCTCCACCCCCGGCGTGTTTGCCATGATCTTGCCCGCCTCAACGGCAAAGGCCAGATCATGCCCCAACTCTTCCTCCAGCACCTTGACCAGACGCGCCAATCGCGTGGGATGCACAGCGTATTTTTGCAAATCTTCCGCTGCGCGCCTTGTGTCGGGACCATAAAGAAACGGGATCTTGGCCCATGTCGCCAGATCGTTGAAAATCGCATTCGGTGCGATGTGGGTGTCGTCGCCAAAGGCATGCTTGATATCACTGCCCATCCCAAGCTGCGGCATGACCCGCGCGATGCTGAGCCGTCGGTCAAAATCCGTACCACCGACCCGCACACCGTGGCTGCCGATAATCTCGATCCCTGAATCGCCCTGTTGGCGAAACAGGGTAAAGTCGGACGTACCGCCGCCAATATCAACGATCAGCCCCATGTCACCTGCCGCCAGCACATCGCGGTTGGCCATCGCGGCGGCTTCGGGTTCATTCAGGAACTTCACTTCGCTGAAGCCCGCCCGCGTGTAAGCCTCGGTCAGGTCCAGCAGCGCCTGCGCGTTGCGTTTGTCGTCGCTGGTGTGAAACTGCACCGGACGTCCCGACAGCGCACGGTCAAACGTCTGACTTGTGGCCACCTCTGCGCGCGCTTTCACCTCAGCCAGAAAGCGCGCGATGATGTCGATGAAATCCAACCGCTCGCCCAGCAACATCCGGCTTTCGCGGATCAACCTTGTACCCAGCAGGCTTTTGAGGCCGCGCATATACCGCCCTTCATCCCCGTTCAGCAACGCCTCGGACGCGCGCGCGCCGAGGATCATCTTTTTGCTGTCAAAATCAAAGAACACGGCCGTGGGTAATGTTTGCTCACCCGCCTCAAGCTCAATCAACTGCGGACGCCCGTCCACGCAAATGCCCGCAGCCGAATTGGACGTGCCAAAATCAATTCCCAATGTGCCCGACATGCCCGCAACCCCCGCGATACCAAAGGCCGCGTGGTTACTGCCAAAGCCCACCAAACGCAACGGGGACTGGTCAGATGCATCGGAACTGGCTAGCCTTTCATCATAACCAATAGGGGAGACCACCATGACCTACCTTCGCCACCTTCTGCTGGGCGCAAGCACTGCCGCCCTGATGGCAGGCGCTGCCGCTGCCAAGGACGATATCACCATCGCTTTGCAGCTTGAGCCGCCACATATGGACCCGACTTCTGCCGCCGCAGGGGCCATCGATTCGGTGCTCTATACCAACGTATTTGAGGGTCTGACCCGTTTTATGGGCGACGGGTCAGTTGTGCCGGGTCTGGCTGAATCGTGGGAAATCTCGGACGATGGGCTGACCTACACGTTCAAACTGCGGTCCGGTGTGACGTTCCACGATGGCACGACGATGGACGCCGAAGACGTGAAATTCAGCCTTGACCGCATCGGTGCAGACGACAGCGCGAATGCCCAAAAGGCGCTTTATGAAGCCATCTCTGAAGTAAACGTGATCGACCCCATGACGGTCGAGATCAAGCTGTCCGAACCGAACGGCAACATGATTTTCAACCTTGCATGGGGTGACGCCGTGATTGTGGCGCCCGAAAGCATCGAGAACATCAAACAGATGCCCATCGGCACCGGCGCGTTCAAATTTGCGAACTGGGCGCAGGGCGACAAAGTCGAACTGACCCGCAACGATGCCTATTGGGGCGACGCGCCCAGCTTGGCATCGGCCACGTTCAAGTTCATCTCTGACCCGACTGCGGCCTTTGCGTCCGTGATGGCCGAAGATGTCGACGTTTTCGTCAGCTTTCCCGCGCCAGAGAACCTGCCACAGTTCGAGGCTGATCCGCGTTTTCAGGTGCTTTATGGCTCCACCGAGGGTGAGACGATCCTGTCCACCAACAACAAAATGCCACCGTTTGACAACGTGAAGGTGCGCGAAGCATTGGCCCACGCCATCGACCGCCAAGCGATCATTGATGGCGCGATGTTCGGCATGGGCACGCCCATCGGCACACATTTCGCACCACACAACCCCGCCTACGTCGACCTGACGGCGCAGTCCAATTATGATCCGGAAAAGTCGCGCGCGCTGCTGGCAGAGGCCGGTTTCCCGGACGGGTTCGAGACGACATTGCACCTGCCACCCCCGTCCTATGCCCGTCGCGGGGGTGAGATCATCGCCGCACAGCTGGCACAGGTCGGCATCAAGGCGGAAATCACCAATGTCGAATGGGCGCAGTGGCTGGAAACCGTGTTCCGGGGCAAAGACTTTGGCCTGACCATCGTCAGTCACACAGAGCCGATGGACATCGGGATCTACGCGAACCCTGATTATTATTTCCAGTACGACAACAAGGCGTTCCAAGACCTGATTGCCAAGCTGAACGTGACCGCAGACCCCGACATGCGCACAGAAATGCTGGCCGAAGCGCAGCAGATCATCGCGGATGATTATGTGAACGGGTATCTGTTCCAGCTTGCGTTGGCGACCGTTGCGAAAACAGGCGTTCAGGGTCTGTGGGAAAACGCACCGACACAAGCAACAGATTTAACCGGAGTTAGCTGGTCTGAGTGACGCTGCGATTTAGACGACAAAGGCCCCCGCAAAATCGGGGGCCTTTCCAGTTCAACATATTATTGCTTTAACGACGTACAACACCGTTTTCGTTCCTGAACGCCAACAAATCACCAGCCGACACTGTGGAAACGATCAGTCCGGTACCATAAACAGTCAGGCCTGCGACCCGAAACGCGGTGTCGGGCAAAACGCTTTTGACATTCACAGTATATCTGCCGCCACCCGGTGACGCGCAGGTGACGGGCGATGCGGCAAAACCCGCCTGATATTCGATTTTACTGGGCATAGCCGTGGTGTTCAGCGTGCCGTTCGGAGTTTTTACCGAACAGACGGTGCCTGCTGGAAAGTCCTGAAAGAGCAGGCTGATCTTGGAGTCGCGCGCGACACCTTCTGCGGTCGTTGTAGGTGCGTTCGACGCTGCACATGCGCCCAGCGCAAGCACCAGCGACGCGATGATTAAATGTTTCATGTCGGTATTCCAATTCTGTTCCTCTCCGCTACCTTTCATAGGTCAGGAACACTGACCAGTGCCGAAGCGAAATTACCTTAGGTTGGGGCGCTTCCGGCGATATCTTGCCAAGGTAGCATGATTATCTCTTCAATAGCACATCCACGCTTTCCTTCACCGCATCCCTTACCACGCCTTCGCGCGGCGCATCACGCAACGTGGTAAACCAATGCTCAGGCGGATTTTTCCCCCGCCTGTTTCCGTCAAAGCGCAACGCACGCAGCACCGCCTGTGCGTCAGGCGGCAGAACTTCTGGCGCTTCATAACCGTTCAATACGCCCCAAATCCCAGTCCAAAGACGCCCAACAGACCACGGATTATACCCGCCGCCGCCCAGCACCAACAGGCGCGGCGGCGACAGGGCCATCAGCGCGCGCAACACATCCCAATGCGCATTATTGCTCAAGGAAAGATGCGACAACGGGTCTTCCTCGACCGCGTCGGCCCCGCACAGAAACACAATCGCGTCGGGCTGAAACGCCTGCACGCGCGGCACAATCAACGCCTCCCGCACGAAAGCCATTTCGCTGTCATTGAACCCGCGCGGCACCGGCAGGTTCAGCGCGTTACCGCCTGCATCGTTCTCGATCTGGCCGGTACGCGGCCACAACCTGTCTTCATGCACCGAAATCATCAGGCAATCGGGATCACCGCCAAACCCCACCTCGACCCCGTCGGGATGGTGCGCGTCAATGTCGATATAGGCGATGCGCCGCACCCCTTGGTGGCGCAGACTGAGCATCGCCAGCACTGGATCATTCAGATAACAAAACCCGTTGGCACGGTCGGGCATGCCATGATGCGTGCCGCCAGCAGGATTATAGATGACACCGCCCTCGCGCAGCAGTTCCCCGGCCAGGATGGACCCGCCCGCCGCCGTTGCTGGTCTGCGAAAAATCTCACCAAAGACCGGGTTTGTGACGCTGCCGATGTCGTGGCGCTTGCGGTCTTGCTCGCTGGCCGTTTGGTCCGCCTCAATCCGTTGTAACGCGGCGATATAATCCGGCGTGTGCCACTGCGTCAGCGCGGCAGGTTTCGCACGTGGTGAGGTGATAAACTGCTCTGGTGGCAACCAGCCCAGCGCGCGGGACAGGTCTTTGACCGTCGACACGCGCGGCACCCGCAAGGGATGCCAACGGCCATAACTGGAATGACGAAATATCTCGTGTCCGATAAAGCGGGGGCATTGCATACTAATGACATAGCGGACAGTCAGCGGATTACCACACATGTAGACCCAGAACGAAAAAGGACGGCCAAAGCCGCCCTTTTCCTTAAAATTTATCTGCGGCTTAGCGTGTACCGGCAGAACCTGCCGCTGCTTCAAGCACCATAGCGTCCCAGTTGCGTGAACACGTACGGTTCAACACGCCGATTTCCTCGGCGAAACGTGCCATGTCATCGTCTGCACCCGCAATTGAAGTTGCTGTAGCGGATCCTTCGGATGCTGCGGAATTACTCTCGCTTGCTGAGCTGCCCACAGAGGAATCTGTCGCCGTTGCAGTACCATCGGTGGGCTGCACATTGTCGTTCAATTCGGCAATTGCCATCATTGCGATTTTGTCACGGTCCGCGCCGCCCAACGCGTTGTACTCTTCGCAGGTCATGGAATTAAGGTCCATATGCGCTGCTGCAAATGCCGGTACGGAAAGCGTTCCCATCAAGCTTGCGATGGCGAGTGTTTTAAATGTCTTTGTCATTTTAGTTGTCCTTTCATGTTGCTGCCTACCCAACCGGAGACCTTTGCCATTCGTTCCAAGCGAATTGAGAGATCTGCCTGTATTTTTGAAAAAAACCGGATTATCTTATTGATTTATAACGGTATTTTCTCTTACACATTTTCTAGACCTTTGCTCTTACATTCGACTACTACAGCCGCGTTGTGCAAACATACGCCCCTGAACCGACCAGATCAGGGAAACGCCACTGGACGCGATAAGGCGCGTTAACTAACGTCTGCTTAATGCTCAGATACACCCTCAAACGCCTGCTTTCGCTTTGCATCAGCCTTGCTGTTGCGTCCGTGGTGATTTTCGCGGTGATTGAGGTCGCGCCCGGCGATCCGGCAGCCTTTATGTTGGGCATGAACGCGCAACCCGAAACGCTGGCCGCCTTGCGCGCCGAGTTGGGATTGGATGTGTCCAAGCCTGCGCGGTATCTGGCGTGGGTCGGTGGCATGCTGACGGGGGATTTCGGCACCTCCTACACCTACCGCACGCCGGTGATCGACATGGTGTCCGACCGTATGTGGGTGTCTTTGCCGCTTGCGCTTTATGCCCTCACGCTCTCCACCTTGGTCGCCTTTCCGGCTGGCATTTATGCAGCGTCCCGGCGGGGACAAGCGGGCGATATCGGCGTGATGGGGGCCACACAACTTGGCGTGGCGGTTCCAAACTTCTGGTTCGCGATGATGCTGGTCCTGATCTTTGCCATCAACCTGCGCTGGTTTTCAGCAGGCGGTTTTATTGGTTGGGACAAGGGGTTTTTCGCGGGCCTTCATGCCCTCACGCTCCCCGCCATCGCATTGGCCCTTCCCCAAGCCGCCATTCTTGCCCGCGTCATGCGGTCCTCGCTGCTCGACGTCTTGGGCGAAGATTTCATGCGCACCGCCCGCGCCAAGGGTCTGTCAGAACGCCAAGCCCTTTGGCGGCATGGTTTACGCAACGCGATGATCCCGGTTCTGACCATCATCGGCCTGCAATTCTCGTTCCTGCTGGCAGGCTCCATCATTATCGAACAGGTGTTCTATCTGCCCGGTCTGGGCCGTCTGGTGTTCCAATCCATATCGGCGCGCGACCTGATCGTCGTTGAATCAGTCGTCATGCTATTGGTGTTTTCGGTCATCATGGTGAATTTCCTTGTCGATCTGGCCTATGCCGCCGTTGACCCCCGCCTGAGGTCCCGCACATGAAGCGTAACCTGATCATCGGTGGCCTCTTGTCTGCGATATTCGTCGTTGCGGCCCTCGTGTCGTTTTTCTGGACCCCCTACGATCACACCCTGCTCAACATCCCGAATAAACTCAAAACCCCCTATGCTGACCATCTGCTGGGCACCGACCATTTCGGCCGCGATATCCTGAGCATGATCATGGTCGGCGCACGTACATCTATCGCGGTGGCGCTGGTCGCGGTGGGCATTGGTATGGGGCTGGGCATCCCGCTGGGCCTATGGGCCGCGGCGCGCCAAGGGTCGCTGATTGATGAGCTGATCATGCGCGGCAACGATCTGATCTTTGCCTTTCCATCGCTGGTCATTGCGATCCTGATCACCGCGATCTTTGGCGCAGGCGCCGTGAACGCCATCATCGCCATCGGTATCTTTAACATCCCCGTTTTCGCCCGCATCACGCGGGGTGCTGCCCTGTCCCTGTGGCAGCGCGAATTTATCATGGCCGCCCGTGTCGCAGGCAAAAACGCCACGCGCATTTCCATCGAGCACATCCTGCCCAACGTCACAAACCTGCTGATTGTCCAAGGCACGATCCAGTTCAGTTTGGGCATCCTCGCCGAAGCGGGCCTGAGCTATGTCGGCCTTGGCGCACAGCCGCCCACGCCGTCATGGGGCCGCATGCTGGCGGATGCGCAAACGCTGGTCAGCATCGCACCGCACATGGCGCTGGTTCCCGGTTTCGCGATCATCCTGACCGTGCTGGGCCTGAACCTGATGGGCGACGGCTTGCGCGACTATCTAGACCCACGGCTGCGGGTGGCACGGACATGAGCTTGCTGGAAATCAAGAACCTGTCGATGTCGATTTACGGGGTCGATATCCTCAAAAACGTCAACCTCAGCATCGCCTCGGGAGAGATTGTTGCGGTAACGGGAGAAAGCGGGTCAGGCAAATCCATGACTGCGCTGGCGACGATGCAATTACTGCCAAAAGGGGCAACCACATCCGGCACCATCCACCTGCAAGATCAAGAAATCACCGCGCTGTCTGAAAAGGCACTCTGCGGCATTCGTGGCAACGATATCGGTATGGTGTTTCAGGAGCCGATGACCGCCCTCAACCCGGTCCAGACCATCGGCGCACAGGTTGCTGAAACGATCCGCATCCATGACCCTTCCACGTCCCGCCAAGCCGCCGAAACTCGCGCCGCAGAAACCCTCACCCGCGTCGGCTTGCCCCAAGACAAGTTCCCGCTGTCACGCTTTCCGCATGAGTTGTCAGGTGGTCAGCGCCAGCGTGTCGTCATCGCAATGGCAATTGCATTGCAGCCCCGTCTGCTGATTGCGGATGAACCCACAACTGCGCTGGATGTCACGACCCAAGCGCAAATCCTTGACCTGCTAAAGAAGCTGACGGCTGAGGACGGTATGGGCCTGATGATGATTACCCACGATCTTGCTGTCGTTGCCGGCATGGCCGACCGGATCGTCGTCATGCGCCACGGCGAAGTTGTCGAACAAGGTGCAACCGAACACCTGTTGCGAAACATGCAACATCCCTACACAAAAATGCTCTTTGCCGCCTCTGGCCACAAAGTCACTTTGCCCACATCACCGCCACCAACGCCCCTGCTAGCGGTCAA
>JAFMHE010000043.1:11015-13330 GCA_017854675.1 Paracoccaceae bacterium
AACCCCCGCCACCGTGTCGACCGGCTGATCACCGAACCGTTTCACCTGCTGCCCTCGCCCCCGACGGGCGCGGAACGCAGCAAAGCCATTGACGAGGCCCTGATCGCTGTCGGCCTGACCCCGCAAGACGCGACCAAATACATCCACGAATTCTCTGGCGGGCAACGCCAACGCATCGCCATTGCGCGCGCGCTGATCATCCGCCCGGAATTGATCTTGTTTGATGAGGCGGTCAGCGCATTGGACGTTTCAGTGCGCGCGCAAATCCTTGACCTACTGGCCGATCTCTGCGCGGCCTATAACCTGACGTATCTCTTCATCTCTCACGACTTGTCTGTCGTGCGCACCATCACAGACCGCGTGCTCGTCATGAAATCTGGCGAAATCGTTGAGGAAGGCCCGACCGCGCAGGTCTTTGAAGCGCCACAACACCCCTACACAAGAACCCTCATCGCAGCGGCACCCACGCTGCCCGATCTAAAGGCCACCGCATGAGCACCCCCATCAACCTGTCCGAAAAGCTTGCCCAGATCAGCACCCACTGGGACCCACATGTCGTGGCCGACTACAATGAAAACGACATTATGGTCGTCAAATTTCAAGGCGAATTCCCCTTTCACCTGCACGAGGAAACCGACGACTTTTTCCTCGTTCTCAAGGGTGAGATGGTGATGGATTACGCGAACGCCAGCCATTCTGTCAAAGCTGGCGAAATCTTTGTCGTCCCGCGCGGTGTTACCCACCGCCCCCGCGCAGAAAATGAATGCGAAGTCCTTTTGATAGAGCCTAAAGGAGAGCCTAACACAGGCGATCCTGCGACCGCCGCAGCCAAACCCAGATTGTGAAAGCCCCATGTTAGACACTGATACCACAATGATCTTGGACACTGCACAATGACACCCGGATCAAAAAACCTGATCACGGATGTACCCGGCCTAAAGGTTGGCAATGCGCAGGATTTGATCCTGAATTCTGGCACCACAGTTGTGATCGCGGACGCACCTTTTACCGCATCAGTGCATGTCATGGGCGGCGCGCCGGGCACACGCGAAACCGATTTGCTGGCACCGGACAAAGCGGTCGCTGCGGTGGACGCGCTGGTCCTGTCAGGCGGGTCGGCTTACGGCCTTGATGCCTGTTCTGGCGTCGTGGATGGCCTGCGGAACATGGGGCGCGGGTTCAAGGTGGGGGCGGCAACGATCCCCTTGGTGCCCGGTGCAATTTTGTTCGATCTGCTAAATGGCGGCGCAAAAGACTGGGATGAAAACCCCTATCGCGCGCTGGGTCGCGCCGCGCTGAATAATGCAGGTGATATGTTCGCGCTTGGCACCCAAGGTGCAGGCACAGGCGCGCTGACGGCGATGGTCAAAGGCGGACTTGGCTCTGCCTCGCTTGTGTTACCAGATGGCACAACAGTCGGGGCGCTGGTGGCGGCAAATCCGGTGGGTGCCGTCACAACCCCCGGTGATAGACACTTCTACGCCGCGCCCTTTGAAATGAACGGCGAATTTGGCGGCGTGGGTGTCGATCCTGCCAGCGGTCTTGGCCTTTCGCTGGAAAGCCGCAAGATCGCCGCCATGTCGATGCGCGAAAACACGACAATTGCCATTATCGCCACGGATGCGACACTGACAAAGGCCGAATGCCAACGCGTCGCCGTGGCTGCCCACGACGGCATTGGCCGCGCGACCGTGCCCGCGCATACGCCCCAAGACGGCGATCTGGTCTTTGCCCTGTCGACCGGGGGACGCGCGCCCGGCAATCTGTCTCATATCGGCCATGCTGCGTCGCTGTGTCTGGCCCGCGCCATTGCCCGCGCGGTTTTTGAGGCAACCCCGCATCCCAACGACCTTTTGCCCTGCTGGAGCACTTTGAATGCCTGATCTCGCCTTTGACGACATTTCCCTGCATTATGAAATTGACGGCAGTGGCCCGCCGCTGTTGCTGTTGGCCGGAATGATGAGCGACAGCGCGTCATGGGGTCCACTTGTGTCGTTGCTAACCGCACATTTCACCGTGATCCGTCCCGATAACCGCACGACAGGGCGTACCAAGCCTTGGAACGCAGAGGTCAGTGTGATGCAGATGGCGCAGGACGCGCTTGCCCTGATGGATCACCTTGGTCATCCGCGTTTTCATGTAGCAGGCCATTCGCTTGGCGGCCTGATGACCCTCGAAATTGCGGGCCTTGCGCCTGAACGTGTGGCGACCGCGGGCGTGTTGGCCTCTGGACGGATCAGATCACCGCGCACGGCGGCAGTCTTTGACGCGCTGCTGAACATCCGCCGCGCGCCCGAGGGTGAAGAAATGTGGCT
>JAFMHE010000043.1:13808-19536 GCA_017854675.1 Paracoccaceae bacterium
TCACCGGGGGCCAGCGTCATGGCATTGCTCAAGGTGGCAATATGTTCGCGCACGGACCAGATCAGATCAGCCAGATCCGCGTCCTGACGGACCTCGCCGTTCACCGCCAGCCAGATGCGCCCTGTTTCGACGCTTGGCACGTCCGCTATAGGTTTAATCGCGGCAATGGGGGCGGATTGGTCAAACGCTTTACCCCAATCCCATGGGCGGCGGGTCTTTTTCGCCTCTGCCTGCAGATCGCGGCGGGTAAAATCAATGCCCACAGACGCGCCCCAGACGTGGTCCATCACATCGGCCTCGGCAATCTCTGACCCGCCTTTGCCAATGGCGATGATCAGCTCGATCTCGTGATGCAAATCTTCCGTCAGCTTTGGATAAGCGATAGTGCAGGGGGTGTCCAAAGCAGCATCCGCAGGTTTTGTGAAAAAGAACGGCGGCTCGCGGTCGGGATCATTGCCCATCTCGCGGGCATGGGCCTCGTAATTGCGGCCCACACAGAAAATGCGGCGAATGGGAAAGCGGTCAGTGGTGCCCTGAACGGCAAGGCTGGCCTGCGGGGGCGCATCGAATACGTACATAGGTGATCCTTCTTGATAACGCCCCAAGATAGAGCGGAGGCGCGTTCAAATGTCCATCCAAGTCTTGGTCTGAGCCTTGAGGATCGTGCAATCGTGCCCGCCATCACGCGTGCGTTGCACCTGCCACGCAAGACATATTTGCGCGGAAACAGGCGCAAGGCTTTGGGTTCCCTGCCATTCCCCCTTGCCACTACAGGTCTGCCCATCCTAACAGGAATGAGGCAAACAGACCGCAGCGTCAGGTTGTGCCAGCCGTTGGAATGACGAAAAGGACGAGATAATGACAACTACAGACATTACACCCGTGATCCTGTGCGGCGGGTCCGGCACCCGTCTTTGGCCCGTCTCGCGCAAGAGCTTTCCCAAGCAGTTCATCGACCTCATCGGTGAAGGCAGTCTGTTTCAGCAATCGAACGCGCGTTTGTCCGGTGCCGGATTTGGGCCGCCACTGATCGTCACAAATTCCGATTTCCGCTTTATCGCCACACAGCAGATGGCAGAGGCGGGCATTGATCCCGGTGCCGTCCTGATTGAACCTGAGGCGCGCAATACCGCACCGGCGCTTTTGGCCGCCGCTTTGGTGCAGGCGAAAACCGATAGCGGCGCGCTGATGTTGGCTGCGCCATCGGACCACTATATCACGCAGGCAGACGTATTTCGCGCAACAATCCTGCGCGGCGTGCCTGCGGCCCGTGCCGGGCAAATAGTCACCTTTGGCATAACACCGGACCGCCCCGAAACCGGGTATGGCTATCTTGAGCTTGGCGATGTGGAGGTGGACGGCGCATTGCCCCTGAAACGCTTTGTCGAGAAACCGGAACTCTCGCGCGCCGAACAAATGCTCGCTGATGGGGGATACCTGTGGAATGCGGGTATCTTTATGTACACTGCGCAGACCCTGATTGATGCCTTTGCAGCGCATGCCCCCGACACCTTGCGGTTTGTTCAGGCAGCCGTTGATGCCGCCCAGCCTGATCTGGGTTTTCTGCGGCTCGATCCCGTGGCATGGGCGCAATGCGAAGACATTTCGGTCGATTTTGCGATCATGGAAAAGGTCACAAACCTAAGCGTCATTGCGCATACCGGCGACTGGTCCGACATGGGCGGGTGGTCCGCTGTGCACCAACACGCGGACGTTGATGCGGCCGGTGTTGCCTTGCAAGGCGCAGCGACGGCAATCGACTGTACCAACACGCTGCTACGATCAGAAAGCGACGCGCTGCAACTGGTCGGTCTGGGGCTTGATAACATCGTTGCCGTGGCCATGCCCGATGCGGTTCTGGTCGCGGATCGGTCGCGGGTCGCCAACCTTGGCGATGTGGTCAAACAGATGCGCAAGGCTGCGATTCCGCAGGCCGATACATTCCCCAAAGATCACCGTCCGTGGGGGTTCTTTGAGACGCTCATTCTGGGTGGTCGTTTTCAGGTGAAACGTATCGTTGTCACGCCCGGCGCCGCGCTGAGCCTGCAAAGCCATGTGCACCGGTCAGAGCATTGGATCGTCGTTGCAGGCACCGCCCGCGTGACCATCGACGACACCGTGCGTCTGGTGTGCGAAAACGAAAGCGTCTACATCCCGCTGGGTGCTGTGCACCGGATGGAGAACCCCGGCAAAGTGCCGATGGAGCTGATCGAAGTGCAGACCGGCACCTATCTGGGTGAGGACGATATCATCCGCTATGAGGATGTATATTCCCGTGGGCAGGGCGCCAAGGGGTAAGCAGTTCTAGGTCAATATCAGGGCCTAAACGGCAGTTTAGGCTCTGATAAGCGACTTCAGATAGGTGCCGTATTCATTCTTTGCGAACATTTCCGCGCGCTGCATCAAATCGTCGTCACTGATCCAACCTTGATCATGCGCGATCTCTTCTAGACACCCCGTTTGCAAACCCTGCCGTTGTGTCAATGTCCGCACAAAGTTGCCGGCATCCAGCAGGCTCGCGTGTGTGCCGGTATCCAGCCACGCATAGCCGCGCCCCATCCGGTTCACACGTAAATTACCCTGCGCCAGATACATCTCGAGCAACGTCGTGATCTCCAACTCTCCGCGCGGCGAAGGCTGCACCTCTCGCGCCAGTTTTGGCGCATCCCCATCAAGGAAATACAGGCCCGTCACAGCGTACCGTGACTTGGGATTGGTCGGTTTTTCGATGATGCTTTCTGCCGTGCCGTCCTTGGCGAAACTGACCACGCCGTAGCGTTCAGGATCGGCCACATGATAGCCGAACACCGTGCCGCCCGTCTGGTGCTGATCCGCATCCGCCAGAATTTCCGGCAGCCCGTGACCAAAGAAGATGTTGTCGCCCAACACCATAGCTGAGGGCGCGCCATCAAGGAAATCCTCAGCCAGAATATACGCCTGCGCCAGCCCGTCCGGTGACGGCTGCACGATGTAGGTCAACGAAATACCCCACTGGCTGCCATCGCCCAAGGTGCGCTGAAACTGATCTTGATCTTGGGGTGTCGTGATCATCGCAATCTCGCGGATACCGGCCAGCATCAGCACCGAGATCGGATAATAGATCATCGGTTTATCGTAGATCGGCAGCAGCTGTTTCGACACGCCCATCGTGATCGGATAAAGCCGGGTGCCAGAGCCGCCCGCCAGAATAATGCCTTTGCGGTTGGTCATTTGATGGCTCCGAGTTCTGTTAATATGTCGATGAGACCTGCGCGCCAATCGGGACGTTCAATGCCAAAGGTGGTTTGCGTGGTCGTGCAGTCCAAGCGCGAGTTTAGCGGGCGCACGGCTGGTGTGGGGTATTGCGATGAAGGGATATCCGTCACCTTGCACGTCATCCCCGACAGCGCAAAGATGCCCCGCGCAAAATCCGCCCAACTGCAATCAGGCGCACCGGAGAAATGGTAGGTGCCACCTTGATGCGGCGCATCACCCAATTGTTCTGCGATGTGATGACATGCGTTCGCAATTTCACGCGCTGATGTCGGTCCACCAATTTGATCCGCAACGATGCTCAGCGCATCCCGCTCAGCGCCAAGACGCAGCATGGTTTTCACAAAGTTATTTCCGTGCGCCGATACGACCCAAGAGGTGCGCAAGATCGCATGGACCGCACCAGAGGCACGCACGGCTTCCTCGCCCAACAGTTTGGTGCGCCCATAAGCGCCCAATGGCCCGGTCGGCTCATCCGGTCGCCAAGGCGTCTCACCGTTGCCCGCGAATACATAGTCGGTCGAGATGTGCACAAACGGAATGCCCAGTTCCGCACAGGCCCTCGCCATCGCACCCGGCGCATCGGCGTTCACGATCTGCGCCAGCGCTTCTTCTTGCTCTGCCTTATCGACCGCCGTATACGCCGCCGCGTTGATCACAACGCTTGGTTTCAACGTATGGATCGCTTCGGCGCAAACCTCTGGCACGCTCAAATCCGCTTCATCCCGTCCAACGCACCGCACGTCCGGCAACAGCGCCAGTTCCCGCGCGACCTGTCCGGTTTTGCCAAAAACAAGGATCACGCCTTGACCCCCAGCCGCACACCAACGCCATCACGTTGCTGCAACGCGCGCCACCATTCCTCATTGTCCAGATACCATTGCACGGTCTTTTCCAGCCCTTCCTCAAGCGTGACAGAGGGCCGCCAGCCCAGTTCATCGCGGATGCGGGTCGGGTCAATCGCATAGCGCAGATCATGGCCCGCGCGGTCAGTTACGTACGTGATCTGCTCGGCGTAAGGCGTACCCTTGGGCCGCTTGGCGTCCAGTATCCCGCAAATCGACCGCACCAGATCAATGTTGCGCGCTTCGTTTTCGCCGCCAATATTATAGCTACGGCCCAGCGCGCCTTTTTCCAGCACCAACAGCAACGCATCTGCGTGATCCTCGACATAAAGCCAGTCGCGGACGTTCAGCCCTTGGCCGTAGACCGGGATATCCTTGCCTGCGAGGGCGTTCAGGATAACCACCGGGACCAGTTTTTCCGGGAAATGGTAAGGACCGTAGTTGTTGGAGCAATTGGTCAGGACCACTGGCAAACCATAGGTTTCCGCCCACGCGCGCACCAAATGGTCACTGGCCGCCTTGGACGCGGAATAGGGGGAACGCGGATCATAGGGTGTGGTTTCTGTGAACATGCCAACCACACCCAGCGATCCAAACACCTCATCAGTCGAGATGTGGTGAAAGCGAAAAGCGTCAGGTTTTTCACGGCTGACCCAATAGCTGCGCGCAGCTTCCAGCATGTTGAACGTGCCGGTGATGTTGGTTTCGACAAAGTCGCTGGGCCCGTCGATGGAGCGGTCCACGTGGCTTTCAGCAGCCAAATGCATGACCATATGCGGCTGATGGGTGCTGAAAACGCGGTCTACTGCGGCGCGGTCCCGGATATCCACATGCTCAAACGCGTAAAGCGGGCTGTCCGACACTGGTGCGACATTCGCCGCACATCCCGCATATGTCATCGCATCCAGGTTCACGACCTCATGCCCGCGCGATACAGCCAGCCGCACAACTGCGGACCCGATGAAACCTGCACCACCTGTGACCAAGATCTTCATACCGTGCCCTCAGACGGGCTATCAAAATCACCCATCAATGGCGCTGCTTGATCCTTGTCGGACAGAACCGCGGGACCGCTGAGACCCCAATCAATCGCAAGATCAGGATCGTCAAAGCGCACCGCGCCGTCACATTCGGGCGCGTAATAATCACTGCATTTATAGATGATTTCCGTATCCGGCGCGCGCGTGGCAAAACCGTGCAGGAACCCCGCAGGGATCAACAACTGCAACCCGTTCTCGGCCGTCAGTTCAACCCCGACCCATTGCCCGAACGTCGCGCTGCCTTTGCGCACATCGACTGCCACATCAAACAACGCACCACGCCCGCAGCGGACCAGCTTGGCCTGCGCATGGGGGGGGGATTGAAAATGCAATCCGCGCACAGTGTTAACTGCTGCCGACACCGAATGATTGTCCTGCACAAAGTCGACATCAATGCCGTGCTCCGCCATCTTTTTGCGGTTCCAGCTTTCGCTAAAAAACCCGCGCGCGTCCCCGAAACGCGGCGGGTTGATCAAAACCACACCCGGTAGTTTTGTCTGTGTCAGAAAATCCAAATGCCCGCTCCGTTGCCCGTATCCTTATTCTGGATACCACATACAACGCAGCGCGCAATTTGACGCCTTCTTTAGG
>JAFMHE010000044.1:0-6345 GCA_017854675.1 Paracoccaceae bacterium
CAGAAAATCCTCGTTCTCGGCAGATTGGGCCGAACAATCAATCACGTTAACCGGTGCCACCAACCGCTGCACATCCAGCTTGTCGGTAAAGCCATCGGGGTAATCCTTGCCGGTAATCCAATGGTGCGGCGCGTCAAAATGGGTGCCGGAATGTTCCCCCAGCACCATCCAGTTCCACGCAAAAAACGGACCATCGTTGTCATATTCCGAAATCTTGTGGATCTCGACCTTGGGCGTGGGTTTCGCAAAATCCGCAGGCAGTTGGATGATCGGCGTGTCTGGCCCCAGCACCCCGGTGCAATCCACAACTTCGACCCCGCCAGAGACCAGCATGGCCCCCAGATTGCTGACAATATCCGATGCGCTCATTTTATAATCTCCCTTTGGTGCGCGACCCGCCTCGCGCTAGCGTTGATGAATCAAAGCTAGACAAATTTACATGCGTTTGCAATTATCTTGTTCAAGGGGAATGGGAAGATGACACCGGAACCAGACGCGATATTCATTGGCGCGGGGCACAACAGCCTCGCCTGCGCTTGTCACCTTGCGGCACGCGGGTGGAAGGTTGCGATTTATGAGCAGAACGCAGAACCCGGCGGCGCGGTAAAAACGGGCGAATACACCCTGCCCGGCTTCAAACATGACTGGGCCGCGATGAACCTTTCGCTCTTTGCAGGCTCTGCATTTCATGGCGATCATGCCGCTGAATTGGCAAGCTATGGTTTGGCGTTCGCGCCGACGGCACATCCTTTTGCTTCGGTTTTCCCTGATGGCCGGTGGTTGGGCGTTTCCAATGATGCAGCACTTACCACAGCCCGCGTGCGCGGCTTTTCAGGCGCCGACGCAAAGACTTGGACGGCACTGACCCGCGATTTTCCCAACCGCGCCGAAGCGATTCTGAATGTCCTCGGCTCCCCGATGAATTTACGTGCATTTTCATCCTTAGGTTGGAAAACATGGCGCAAGACAGGCGCAGGCGGTGCGCTGGATCTGGCGCAATTTTTGATGATGTCACCACGTGCATGGCTGGACCAAACGTTTGAGAGCGACCACGTAAAAGCGATGCTTGCCGCGTGGGGCATGCACCTGGATTTCGCGCCCGACATCGCAGGAGGCGCAGTGTTTCCGTACCTCGAAGGGATGGCAGGTCAAGCGTTCGGCATGGTGCTGGGCGCGGGAGGTGCATCGACGATGACAAACGCCATGGTCAAGATGATCGAGACGCGCGGCGGTCAGGTTCATTGCAACGCCGAAGTGACCGAAATTAACCAAGCCGCCGGTCGCGCCTTTGGCATCACGCTGGCGAACGGCACAAAAATCAAGGCGCAAAAGGCGGTCATCGCCAATGTTTCCCCTTCGGCGTTAACCAAGTTGACAGGCGGCACCGGTGGTCGCCATGAAAAAGCGATGCGGGATTTTCAGCACGCCCCCGGCACCATGATGATCCACCTTGCGATGGACGCACTGCCGAACTGGACCGCGCGTGAACTCAAACGCTTTGCCTATGTCCACCTTGCCCCGTCGATGGACCAGATGGCGCGGACCTATGCGCAGGCCAAGGCCGGATTGCTGCCTGATGAGCCGGTGATTGTCTGCGGCCAGCCCACCGTCGTGGACCCGTCCCGCGCGCCCGCAGGCAAACATGTGCTGTGGCTACAAATCCGCATGGCCCCCGGCCAGATCAAAGGCGACGCCAAGGACGAGATTACTGCGACCGATTGGACTGACGCGGCAGAACCCTTTGCCAACCGCGCGCTTGATATCCTCGAACGCTATGCCCCCGGCACGCGCAAACATATCCTTGGACAACATATCGTGACACCTGACATGCTTGAGGCGGACAATCCCAACCTTGTCGGCGGGGATCAGGTCTGTGGCAGCCACCATCTGCACCAGCATTTCATGAACCGGCCCGCGCGCGGATACGCCGATGGCACAACGCCGATCAAGAACCTGTATCACACCGGCGCTGCGGTCTGGCCGGGCGGTGGCACCGGCGCCGGACCGGGTACGATGCTGGCAAAAAAACTGGTCGGAAAATGACCGCACAAACATAACAAACGAAACCAATAAGGGAGAAACATCATGGCACTATCCAGAAGAAGTCTGCTGAAAACCGGCGTCGCGGCGGCGACCCTTGCAACGGTCGCATTGCCCAGCTTTGCCCAAGCGATTGACGAATTGGTCATCGCCTACAACGTCAACCTGCCCAGCTGGGATCCCACCGTCGGTGCCTCAGCAGTGAACCCGACGATCCAAGGGTTCTACCAGTCGGTTTTTGACCTCTATATCCCACAGAATCCTGATCTGTCGTTCGGGTCTGGCCTGATCACCGATTGGGGCTGGAACGACGACCGCAGCCAGATCTGGATGGACGTCCGTGAAGGCGTCACATGGCACAACGGCGATCCGTTCAGCGCCGAAGACGTCGCATGGTCGCTGCAACGCGCCGCCACGCCAGAGACGGGCAACCCGATCAATTTCATCTGGGGCAAGGTCGAGAATATCACCGCTGACGGCAACCGCGTCACGGCGGACGTTAAAGAATATGAGCCGACGTTCTTTAAATGGATGTCGTTCCTTACCGGCTATGTCCTGCCCAAGAAATACTACGAGGAAGTCGGTGCAGAAGGCTTTGAAGCGGCCCCCATCGGCACCGGCCCCTACATGGTCGAAAAGTTCGAGCGCAACGCATTTGTGCGCCTGAAAGCCAACGAAAACTACTGGGGCGGCGCACCTGCGTTCAAAACCGTAACGATCAAGTTCGTGACCGACGCGGCAAGCCGTGTCGCCGAAGTGGAATCGGGCAACAGCCACGTGACACTGGAAATCCCCTATGAGGAATTCGACCGTCTGAAGGCCAAAGACGGGTTGGACGGTGTGGCCGAACCAATTTCAGATATCGGCATGATTTTCCTGAACGATATCGAGGTGATGAGCGACCCCAACGTGCGCAAGGCCGCGGCACATGCCATCGACAAGGGCCTGATCATCGACAGGTTGCTGTCGGGTTATGGCGTTGCAATCGACACACTGCAAACGCCTGACTATGTGGCCTATGATCCCAGCATCACCGTGGCCTATGATCCTGAACTGTCCGTAAAACTGCTCGCGGAATCGGGCTATGGCCCTGACAATCCGGTCAAATTCAAGATCCAGACCACCCGAGGGTTCAAGCCCAAGGATTACGAAATGGTGCAGGCCATCGTCGGTCTGTGGCGCCGTGTGGGCATCGAGGCAGAGATCGAGGTCTACGAAATCGCCAAACATTTTGAGTTGCGTGCTGCCGATCAACTGGCCCCTGCCGCGTTCTATAACTGGGGCAATTCGGTTGGTGATCCGACAACCTCGACCGGGTTCGCGATGTTCGGGCCTTCGCCGCACTCCGTCTGGGATGGACAGGAAACCTTTGACGCGATCCTGCCGCTGTGGGGTGAAGCAGACGAGGCCAAGCGCATCGCAGGCTGGAAAGAAGTGGACCGCCGGATTGCAGAAAATGCCGAAGTGATCCCGCTGTTGCAGTTCGTCCAACCCATCGTGCATGCGAGCGGTGTCAAGGTCGTGCCACACCGTTCCGGTGCGCTGCTGCCGCATCTGATGACGCCCGCGTAAATCACGCGTTGCAATCGGTGGGGCAGCCAATGTTGCCCCACCCTCTGACCATTTTCCCCTGTTTAGGCTCTGAATGACCCTCCTCCGCGCCATACTTTTGCGGCTGATCACCACCGCGATCACGCTTTTTGGTGTGGCCGTGATCGTATTCGTTGTGATCCGCGTGGTGCCGGGCAATCCCATTGCGATGATGCTGCCCCCCGGCGCAACAGAGGCAGACATCGCACGGCTGCAAGCGCTTTACGGGTTTGATAAATCCATTTTTCAGCAGTTCGTGATCTGGCTATCCGGCGTGATGCAAGGCGACTTTGGCACCTCGATCTCAACCCGCCAACCGGTCGCGGGCCTTGTCCTGAACCGCCTGCCCGCAACGCTGGAATTGTCGATCGTCGCCTTGGCGCTGGCCGTACTGATGGGCGGCACATTGGCCCTGCTGGGCACCCGTTTTCGCGATGGAAAAGCCGAGGGCGCAATTGATGTCACCGCCGGCATGGCCCTGTCGATCCCGGATTTTCTGTGGGGGTTGGTATTAATCTTACTTTTCGGGGTGCTTTGGCCGGTATTTCACATCTCTGGTCGTATCTCGCCCGCGCTAAACATCGACTTCTCCACGCAATTTTATCTGTTTGAGGCAATCCTGCGTCTGCGCTTTGACGTTATTGCCGATCTGATCGGCCATATGTTCATGCCTGCCCTTGCGCTGGCCATTCCGCTGGCAGCAATTATTGCGCAGCTTTTGAAACAATCTCTCAAGGAAACCATGCATCTGGATTACGTGACGCTGGCCCGTACCAAAGGCTATTCCGAGGGCAAGGTGATCACCCGCGAGGCGCTGCCAAATGCGGTTTTGCCCACGCTGACCTTGGTCGGTGTCCAGTTTACGTTCCTGATTGGCGGCACCGTGATCATCGAACGGCTGTTCAGCTACGAGGGGCTGGGAAACATGGCGATTGACGCGGTGATTAACCGTGATTTGCCGTTGATCCAAGGCATCGTGATCCTGTTCGCGCTGCTGTTCACAATCGTTAATTTGGTCGTGGATATGCTTTATGTGGTGCTGAACCCAAGGCTGCGCCATGCGTGATGCGCGCAGTGAGGTCAGACGCCCACTGGGGCTGCGCCTGTGGCTGTCAGGGGGATGGTTAACGCTATTGGTGCTCGCGGCCGTCTTTGCGCCGTTTATAGCGCCCAAAGACCCTTTGATGCAGGACTTGTTTCTTGGTCGCATGCCGCCGTTTTGGCAAAGCGGGGCAGAACCCGGCTTTCTGCTCGGCACAGATTCGCTTGGCCGTGATGTGTTGTCACGCATGCTCTATGGGGCGCGTTTGGCTCTGATTGTGGCGTTGGTGGCGGGGACATTGACCTGCATTCTGGGCGCGACACTGGGCCTGATCGCTGGCTACTACCGGGGATGGCCGGACCGGATCATCAGCCGCTTTATCGACATCTGGATGGCATTCCCCCCTGTCCTCTTTGCAATCCTGCTTATCGCTGTGCTGGGTCCGGGCCTGATCTCGATCATCATCGCGATTGTGGTCATCGACTGGACCCGTTTCGCCCGTGTGATCCGCGCCGAGGCGATGTCACAGGGCGCAATGGATTACGTCGCCTCCGCTCAGGTCGCGGGGCGCACGCGGTTCGGGACGATGATCACAGAAATCCTGCCGAATGTGCTGCCCACAATCATCGCGCTGTTAACCTTGGAAATGGGCATTGCGGTGATCGTCGAGGCGATCTTGTCCTTCGTGAACCTCTCAATCTCGACCGATAGCCCGACATGGGGCGGCATGATATCAGAGGGGCGCACATCGGTGCATCAAGCGTGGTGGGTGCTGGTGTTCCCGCTGATCACGCTGTTCCTGACAGTGCTCAGCTTTTCCCAATTGGGCGAAGGGTTGAAAGACCGCTTTGATCCGGTGCTGAGATGAGCGCCTATCTGTCCATTCGCAATCTGTGCGTCGCGCTTAAGGGTGGCACGCCAATCCTGCGCGCCGTATCGCTGGATGTCGCTGCAGGCCAGGTGCACGCGCTGGTCGGCGAAAGCGGGGCCGGCAAATCCATGATCGGCAAAGCGGTGCTGGGCACCCTGCCCCGCGCCCTGAGTGTGACGAGTGGTGAAATATGGCTGGACGGTGTCAACCTACTGGCGTTGCGCCCCGCGCAACGGCGCAAGCGCATCGGTGCCACCGCCGCCCTAATCCCCCAAGACCCGCTGACAGCCCTTAATCCGTCGAAACGCATCGGGCCACAGATCACACGCCGTCTGGTGGATATCCTGGGGTGGAGCAAGAGAGAGGCAGATGCGCGCGCGCTTGACCTGCTGGCTGAGGTCCATATCCCCGATCCTGCCCGCGTGATGCGCAGCTATCCGCATGAGTTGTCAGGCGGCATGCGACAGCGCATCCTGATCGCATCTGCTTTTGCCGCCGAACCGAAGCTGATCATCGCAGATGAGCCGACGACCGCGCTGGATGTCACTGTGCAAAAGCAAATCCTGCGCCTGATTGCGGACATGCAAGCCCGACACAACACCGCGCTGCTGTTTGTCACCCATGACCTTGGTGTTGTGTCCAAGGTCAGCGATACGCTGTCTGTGCTTTATGCCGGCAAGGTGGTTGAGGATGCGCGCATGCGGCGGTTTTTCATGCGCCCCATTCACCCCTATTCCGCCGCCCTGCTGGCCGCAACGCCAACCTACACCGATCCTACCGGCAGTCTGACGCCTGTGTCGGA
>JAFMHE010000044.1:6583-12323 GCA_017854675.1 Paracoccaceae bacterium
TGCGGCTGTTGGAGCCGACAGGTGGCAGCGTGCATTTCAACGGGACCGACATTACGCATCTGCCCGAGGACACGTTGCGCGGCATGCGGCAGCAATTCCAGATGATATTCCAAGATCCGATGTCATCGCTGAATCCGCGCAGACGTGTGGGTGGCATCATTGCCGGACCCCTGCGCCTGCACCGAATGGACAATGTCCCAACACGCGTGAACGAAGCGCTCGACATGGTCGGACTGCCCCGCAATTTCGCACAGCGCTATCCTCATGAGTTATCCGGCGGACAACGCCAGCGCGTCGGGATCGCCCGCGCGATTGCTTTGCGCCCCGCGTTTATTCTGGCGGATGAGATTGTGTCGGGTCTGGATGTGTCCAGTCAGGCGCAGGTGCTGAACCTGCTTGAAGAGCTGGTGCGGGAATTGGGTCTGACGCTGGCCTTTATCAGCCACGACCTGTCTGTGATCAGACGCCTGTGCGACCGCGTGCTGGTCCTGCACCACGGCGAAATTGTTGAGGCTGGTACGACAGAAGCGATATTTGAGGCACCCCAAGCCGAGTATACCCGCATGCTGCTAGGTGCGATCCCCTTGCCAGACCCAGATCAGCGGTGGGATTGAATTGCCCATGGGCAATTTTAGATTATCCACATTAAATCAGCATATTGAATGGTTCGTGCGGAAATTTGGTGTCAATTTCTTACGATGGCTTTGGATTCAGTATTTTGCGCGAAAAGAGCCGGAAGAGTTGCGGTCACAATCGGGCAAGGGTTTGAAATGTATTGGTTATTTCAAAGTTGCCCATGGGCAATTTACGGCTTTCTTGCTTTCATGAACTGCTCGAACGCGCCACGCAGGGCACCATCGGACAGATCATTGTCAAAGGCCATCTGCACCTGTTTGCCCTGCTTTTTCACCATGATTCCACGTTCGCCTTGCGAGCGGACAAAGAGCGTGCCCGTACGGGTTTTCGCGGGCTTAGCAGTCGGCTTTGCCGCCGTTTTAAGGCGTTTGAAAACCTCTGCTGCATCGACATAACCGCCCTGCCCTTTGGCCGCTTTGGCCTGAGTCTGCGCAAGGTATTTTGCCTCAGTCAGGATCGCCTCTGCCTGATCCGGGATGTTCAGCATCGGTTTGAGCGCGCGCGCATGACGTTCGCGAATATCGCGTTTGCTGGCGAAGGCGTTTAGAATTTCCTCGGGCATTTTGGCAAGCGTCAGATAGCGTGACAACCATGGAGGGCTGACTTCCAGCCGCTCCGCCATCGCCTTTTGTGCGCCCCCGTAATAAAGCCTGATCGCCTCGGCGTAATCGACGGCACGCTCGTAATCCGAGATGTCTTCGCGGTCGCGATTTTCGATGTCGGCAAGGCGGAATGCTTCCTCATCCGTGAGGTCGCGCACTTCGATCAAGTAGCGGAATTGCGGGTAATTATGCGCGCGCAACCAGGTCATCGCAAAGTGACGCCGCGCGCCGCAGATGACCTCGAATTCATGCTCTTCGTCTGTCAGACGACGCACGATGGCCGGGAATTCCTGTTGGCCCTGCGCCTTGATCCCATCGATCAGATCGCGGCAGTTTTCTTCGGTCAGCAGCGCGTAATCGCGATTGTGGCGCGCCCACATACGGCAGCGGGCAGGGTCCACCAGATGCAGGGTTTTTTCCTGCCGCTCCCCCGACATCCTTTCCCCGATCGTGGTGGAGCGTTTGAGAAATCGTGCGCCGCCACGGTCCGCAGGGGTGGCAGGGCTGTCCAGCCCGCTCAGAACATCGTCGAATATCGCGTCATGTTTCTTGCTCATAACAATCCCTCCTTGCGCAACCGCTCATGGTGGCTTGGCCATGTTTTGCGGATCAGCAGTTCGATCTCAGAATTCACCGCGTCCAGATAGGCGCGGCAGCGTTTGTGTGTTTCGGTCCGCGTGCCCGGCCCGGTCAGCTCGTATACCGTCGACAAGTTGGCGGCGGCGTTGTCGATTTCGGCGCTGTCTTTCAAAACGGCGCTCATCATGTCCATCGGGAAAACCGCGTCCATCATCCGCTTGATCGCCTGATGCGCCGATTTTGCGTCGTTCATTTTAGTAGCAAGAATTTTAACAAAAGAATAATCACGCGCACCGCCCGCCCGCGCCAGTTCATCCAAAGTCGCGCCCATCATCTTGAGGAAATGCGCGGTTGATCCAAAGTCGATGTTGTTGGGCGGGGCTGGAATGATCAACGCGTTGGCCGCGCGCAACACCGAGAGTGACAACATGCCGAGGGCAGGGGGCGGGTCCATCAGGATGATGTCGAAATTGTCCTTGATGCTGTCGATGCCGCTGCGCAACCGGTCGAGCACAAAGCTGCTGTCACGTGCCATGCGGGCGGCGAATTCGTATTCTGCGTCGTAGAGGCCGAGGTTCGCAGGAATGAGTGCGACGTTCGACCAATATGTCGCGCGCAAGGCATAATGGAGCGAGGTTTCGCCACCATGGCGGAAGAACGGGTAGAGCGTGTCGTCGTCTTCGTCGACATCGACATCGGGGTTCAGGCCGAACATCGAGGTGGTGCTGGCTTGACTGTCGCAGTCGATGACACAGACGCGGTAGCCTTTGAGCGCGAGGTATTGGGCGAGATGGCAGACCATCGTGGATTTGCCGACACCGCCCTTGAAGTTCTGGATGGCGAGGACCATCGCGGGGTCGTCGGGTTTGCGGTGGGGCAGGGTGCCAAAGACGCTGCGCATCGTGTTGACCTGGCTCAGGGAATAGCCGGTGCGGCGGCCTGTGTCGGGGTCTTTCTCTGGCTCAGGCAGGCGGCCATCGCTTTCGGCGTCGCGGATCAGTTTGTCGCTGCGGCCCACCATTTCGGCGGCTTTGCGCACATTGAACCTGAGGTCCAGTGTTTTGGCGATACCGGGTGCATATATTCGCTCGCGCAGGCGTTCGATGACGGTGCTGGCGCGGTCGCTTAGATTGGCAAGCTCTGTTAGGGTGACGGGGGGAAGGACGGGCTGCTGCATCGGTGCCTCATGTTTTATGGTTACCTTGAATCATGGACTGTTGATGCGGTGCTCTCAAGTGTGAATTTTTCCGGGAAATGGCGAAAAAGTCAGAAATCATGGCGATTGGGATGATTATCTGGATTTCTAGAGGCGCTTTTTCCAAGCATACCCTAGAAATGATCAAGATGCCCGATTTGTAAGTTTTAGGGTCCGTGGCTGGCATATCAGAATGTATTGAGCTGCCAAAACCCTTACATCCTAATCAAAAAACACATCTTATTGTTCAGAATTCTAAGTGTTCTGTGTTCATGTGGATGATAGGCCTTGTTTCTATGACGTATGTGACCCTAACGCTTACCTATTGGGGTTGTTTGGATTACCTTCGGGGATGTTTGGGATTACATCCGGGGATGGATAATCTTACGTTCCGGGGTGATGTCAAACCTTACATTTTGGGTGGCTCCCTTGGGGCGGTTTGTGCGTGCTAGGATAGC
The DNA here is from genome assembly GCA_017854675.1 of Paracoccaceae bacterium. Lineage (GTDB taxonomy): Bacteria > Pseudomonadota > Alphaproteobacteria > Rhodobacterales > Rhodobacteraceae > Sulfitobacter. Next base: position 10,054 of record JAFMHE010000044.1, read on the forward strand.
CCTATGAAACAGGGGTTTGCGAATCGCGGTGCGGGGTTTCCTCTGTATCTACGCTTACAAACGGGGTGCTAGACTGTTTCAGGAACCTCTGTTATCTTACACGCAAAGAATAACAAAAGTAAGTTTTGGACGTAAGGCAGGGCATGAGCACATCCTATCGTACCGTCGATGCGCGGCCCAATGCGCAGACATTGGTGAAACCCGGTGAACTGGTGGATCTGGTTGAGGTCACGCCGCTGACCTTGGCCGACCGGCGGATTTATAACCAGTTGTTAGAGAATGCATGGGACGCGATTGAGAAACCTGTAACCCATGTCATTGCGAAATCCGATCTGCGGGGGTCGCATAATTCGAATGATAGGGTAGGGGCCTCTATCGAACGGCTGATGGCGTCGATCGTGAAAATCCAGATCATGCGCGACGGGGAGCCTGCGATTGAGCGGGTGCAACTGCTGGGCGGCAACGTGGAAACCGCGCGGCGTGACGGGTTGTTGGAGTATGAAATTCCACAGCGGTTGCGGCGGGTCATCAAGGACAGCACTGTATTTGCGCGGTTGCAGCGCGAGGTTATGTTTGCGCTGTCCTCCAAATATGCGCTGACGCTGTACGAGATGGTGCAAAAGCGTGGCAATCTGCGGTGGCGGTCATCGGAGAAATTTTCATTGGAGGACATGCGCGGCGTGTTGGGCGTGCCAAAGGGCAAGCTGACATCGTGGTCGAACCTCAAGCTGCGGGCAATTGATCCGGCGGTTGAGGAAGTGTCGGCGCTGAGCGATTATCTGGTGGAGGTGGAGCCGATCAAAACGGGCCGCCGCGTGACCCATGTTGAGCTGCGCTGGTGGCGCAAGGATGCCAAGGGCGAGGCGGCGGTAGAGCGTGAATTGCAATTTGCCTCTGTTGGTCGCAAGGAGCGCGCGCAGGCGGCAAAACCGCGGCCCTCATGGCTGGAGGCGAAGGGGGCCGCGTTGCGGTCAGAAACCTATGAGACGGCAAAGTTGCGTTTCCCCGGATATGACATTTACTTTGTCGAGGGGGAGTGGCGCGCATGGGCGGGTGGTAAACCTGCGGCGCGTGATCCTGACAAGGCGTATCTGGCGTTCTTCAAGACGTTTGCCGAGAATAACCCAATTTAGAGACTGTTTATGACCGATGATCCTGCCTATTTCCTTTACCACTCCATTGGGCTTTATCCCGGCAAGGCCGAGGAGATGGCTTCCGCGTTAACCACGTTCAGCCAGACATGGGGGGCCACGGATGACGGACAATGGCCGAGCGTTCTGGGTGCGCGGGCTGAATTCATTGACCTGTGGCGGGCGTTGATTGATGCGCCCGAGGGCACATTGACCAGTGCGGAGAATGTGACAACGGCGCTGTTTTCTGTGCTGGGGGGACTGCCCCCTGACAGGCTGCGCGGCAAGAAGGTGTTGATCGCGGCGGATTGTTTTCCGTCCTTACATTTCTTGCTGAACGGCATGCAGGAACGGTTGGGGTATACGCTGGAAACGGTGCCGGTCCGGCAAGGTGATTTCTGGGTGCGCGATGAGGATATGATCGCGGCTTGGGATGAGAATGTCGGCCTTACGCTGCTGACGTTCGTGACGTCGACGTCGTCGCACCGCTGTGATCTGGACACGCTGATTGCGCATGGACACCGCATGGGGTCGCTGGTGGGTGTTGACCTGACCCAAGGCATCGGGATCGTGCCATTTTCGTTGAACGATACGCCTGCGGATTTTGTGATTTCGACGACGCTCAAGTGGCTGTGTGGCACGCCAGGCGCGGGGATTATCCAAATGCGGCCTGATCTGATTGCGCAGGTAAAGCCGGAACTGAGGGGGTGGTTTTCGCAGGACAATCCGTTTTCGTGGGATTTGGACGCGTTCGACTATGCCCCCGATGCGCGCCGGTTTGAACATGGAACCCCATCGGTTATGGCGTGCGTCGGGTCTGTGCCCGCGTTGCGCTGGCATGCGGGGCAGGACGGTTTGGCCGACCAGAACCGCGCATTGACCGAGGCGGTGATTGCGCGGGCAGGGCAGGCGGGGATGACGCTGGCCAGCCCTGCGGAAAAGGACAAGCGGGGCGGTTCTGTGATGTTGCAATTGGCGCAGGATGTGGATGCGCGCGCGCTGGTGGACGGGTTGCGGGCGCGCGGGGTGCATGTGGATTGTCGCGGGCGGATATTGCGCGTGTCGCCAGGGGCAGTGACGACGCTTGACCATGTGGACCGGCTGTTTATTGGGTTGAAAGAACTGTTAGTCTAAACGCTG
>JAFMHE010000044.1:12551-19516 GCA_017854675.1 Paracoccaceae bacterium
GCGCAGGTCACGTTCGGCATCTGGTTCAACCGTGCAACGACCAGATCGCGCCGGGTTGCATCGCGGGCGACCATGCCTGCCAGCACTGCGGGATCGCCGGTCATTGCCGCCAAAGCACCATGCTGGATGAAGGTGTTCACATGCGTGACTTCGTTGGTCGTGATCTTCATCAATGGCCCGATCAGAGACGCATCTGCGGCGATATAACCCAACCGCCAACCGTCCATCGCATAGGCTTTGGTAAAGGCGCACATGGTGATGGTGCGTTCCTTCATGCCCGGCAGGGATGCGACAGATATGTGTTGCGCGCCGTCGTAGGTGATTTCTTCGTAGACCTCATCAGAGAGGACCAGCAGATCGTGTTCCTGCGCAAGATCAGCGATGATTTGCAGTTCACCACGGCTATAGACGCGGCCCGTGGGATTACAGGGATTGATCAAGGCAATCACGCGCGTCGCGGGCGTGATATGTGGCTCTATCAAGGTCCGATTGATGGCAAAACCATTCGCAGCATCCAAGGGCGCGATGGTCACACGGGCGCCGGCCAGTTCTGCCTTGCCGATGTGTTGGGGGTAGTAGGGTGCAAGCAGGAGGCATTCGTCACCGTCTTGCAGGAACGCCATGAAGGCGGCGAATGACGCTTGGGTCAGGCCGTTGGTGACGATGATCTCGTCGGCGGTCACGTCCATCGCGTTCTTGGTGCGCAGTTTGTTGGCGATAGCGGCGCGCAGTTCAGGGATACCTTGCAGGTCGGAATAATGCACGTGGCCCGCTTGCAAGGCGGCGATGGTCGCGTCCTTGATGTGTTGCGGTGTATCTTCGGCGGGCATACCCAGTTCGAGGTGGATCAGATCGCCCGACATGCCCACAGCCTTGGCGAACATGCCGAAGTTTTTCGGGGATGTGTCGGTGATGCGTGCGGCGGGGCGGATGGGCATGGACGACTCCACTGGTGTTTGATTATGTGCATTTACATCTATTTGGTGGTATCTTGGAAGACCACAGAAAACCGGAGGGCACATGGAAAAGATAGCAGTCGTCACAGGCGCGGCAGGCGGTATGGGGCGCGCGATTGTGGCGCAGTTGATCAGCGACGGCTGCCATGTGGTGGGCTTGGATGTGGATGCTGCGGGGCTGGCTGATCTGGCGGGCACGGGGTTCGCCGGGATTGTGACGGACCTGACGGATAAGGGCGCGATCACGGCGGCGTTTGCGCAGATCGAGGCGGCGCATGGGGGTGTTGATGCGTTGGTAAACAATGCCGGTACGTGTTTCATGTCAGAATTTCCCGACATTCCCGAGGACGAATTTGAGCGGCAGATGTCGCTGAATTTCTCGGGCGCGTTTCACTGTTGTCAGGCGGCGGTCAAGTTGATGTTGGGGAGGGACGGCGTGCGCAAGATCGTGAACATTTCATCGAATGGGGCGTATAATTTCGATGCGTTCGATCCGCCACATTATCGGGCGTCCAAGGCCGCGCTGGACACGTTGACCAAAGATCTGGCGCGCCGCTATGCGCGGGAGAAAATCTGCGTGAATTCAATTGCGCCGGCGATGACAGAGACCCCTTTGTTTGGCGTGGTGAGTGCCGAGGTGCTGGCTGAAGCAATCGCGCAGATGCCGCATGGGCGTGCGATGCAACCATCAGAGATTGCTGGTTGGGTCGGGTTTTTGATTTCCCCGATGGGAGATGTGTCGAGCGGGAATGTGATCATCCTGAACCAAGGACGTGACGTGCGTTAGGAATGTGATAAGGTTATGCGCATAGTCTGTGCGCATGTCGGAGGTGCCTTATGGGTGTTCAAGGAACAGGTAAAAAGAAAGCGACGAACCTGTCGCTGGACCGGGAATTGCTGAAGGACGCCAAGGCGTTGGGGGTGAATATCTCTCAGGCCGCCGAGGAAGGTGTGCGGGATGCAGCGCGTAAGGCGTGGTTGGAAGAGAATCGCGCATCGCTTGAGGCTTGGGGGGAATGGGTCGAGAAGAACGGCTTGCCGCTTGAGAAATACCGGATGTTTGATGTCTAGGTTTGATCTGCACAAAGCAAGCGTTGGCGATGGTTATCTGCTTGATCTTCAAGCGGATCATCTGGAACCGCAAGGCACGCGCATGATCGCGCCGGTGTTGCCGGAAGATCAGGTGCCGGATCGGGCGAGACTTTTGCACCCGGTCATTGAGATCGCAGGCGCGCGTTATCTGCTGGTGACACATCTCATGGGTGCCGTACCAAAAACTGCGCTGCGCGAACCGGTGGCGAACCTCTCAGATCAGGCAGATGATTTCACACGCGCGATGGATATTCTGTTTCAAGGGTATTGATCAGGTGAACCAATCGGGCGCTTTCTTCAGGGTCGGCCATTGCTCGGGCGAGTGGCCGTAGATCACCAATGCGTCGTGTTCATTTGCCAGCGCCATCAATCGGTCGCCATGATGGATCGCCTGATCGACATCCCAAGACCCTGCGAACTTTTCGTCAATCTCGGACGCGCGGCTGATAGCGTCAGAGGTCAGCAGCACCCAACCTGTTTCGGGCAAACGCACCATAAACGCCAATTGTCCGGGGGCGTGGCCGGGGCAATGCAAAACCTCGAAATCCGCACCCAAAGTCATATCCGCATCCACCAGATGATACGTGGCTTCGGGCCATTCCATCGCCTGTTTGCCCGACCAGTACAGCGGGCGGGGCAGGGCGCGTTCGGCGGCTGACATCAGGATCGGTGTATGGGGAAAACCCGCCATATGCCCCACGTGGTCAATATGGGTATGGCTTTGAATCATCAGCGTGACGTCTGATTTTGCCATACCCAACAAGGCCAGTTGCGCGTCGGGCATGTTGTCTGGCGTGACTGACAAAACGCGGCCAAAGCTGCCCAACGCATCCTCGACCGTCGCGGCCTCTGCATCGCGTGCATATTTCTCGGGGAAACCGGTGTCGATCAACACGATTTCGCCTGCGTCCGTTTCAATCACGAACCCGCAAATGCCGATGGTGCGCGGGCCTGCGTGGACCTCGAACAGGCCGTAATCCAACACGGCGAGACGTTTCGGTTTGCCCCTCAGGGCGATCTGGGTATCCATAGGCCGATAGAGTGAGGACGCGAGATGAAAGTCAAGATACACACGTTGTTTCAATATTTGCTGGAGACGACCGATGCCGCACCCGAGGCGATTGTGGGGTTTTCGCTGTCCGGCTCGCCCGTGTTGGGGGATTATCTGGATGATCTGGACCCGAACCAATCGCTGGATTGGAACGGGCGTGATTTTCGGGGGCTGCCAGAGCTGCGCGATCATGTGTTGGCGCAGGCTGGGCTGAACGGGATTTGCACGCCGCAGGATGTGTTGATCACGGCGGGGGCGGCCGAGGCGAATTATCTGGCTATCATGCAACTGCTGCAACCCGGCGACGAGATCGTGATTGAAACACCCGGTTGGCCGCAGGCTGAAGTATTGGCCAAGGCAATAGGGGCGACAGTGGTCAAGGTCACGCGCCGCGAGACGGACAACTGGCACCTGCCGCTGGACCGTGTAGCGGATGCGGTGACGGACCGGACCAAGATGATTTTCATCACCAATCCCAACAATCCAACAGGTGATTTGCTGACCGCAGATGAGATGCGCGCATTGGTACGCGTTGCGGATAAGGTCGGCGCATGGCTGTTGGTGGATGAGGTGTATGCGGGGCTGGAATGGGACGGGCCGCGCGCGCCTTCGGTTGCGGGGATGTATGCGCGGGGGATTACCACCGGGTCGGTCAGCAAGGCACTGGGGCTGCAAGGGCTGCGCACCGGATGGCTGATTTGCCCCGATCCTGAGCTGGTAATGGATGCGGTAATTTTGCGAGAGAATTCATCAGAGATCATGAACATCATGGGCGAGGTGATTGCCGAAGTTGCATTGCGCCCGGACCGTTATGCTGCGTCGATGGACAAGGCGCGCAGCGAGGGTGCGGCGAACCTTGCGCAGATGAATGCCTGGGTCGATGCGCAGAACGGGTTGTCTTGGGTGCCGCCGCGCGCGGGTCTGATCGGGCTGGCGCATTTGCCCGACGGGATCGACAGCGATGCGTTTGCCAAGGTGTTGTTGGGGGAACCTTATCGCACATTTTTGTTGCCCGGCAGCGCCTATGACCAGCCAAATCATATCCGGTTGGGTGTGGGCGGTGGCGCGTCGGTTAATTTGGGCAAAGGGTTGGATAGAGTAGCGCAGGCGCTGCGCGATTGGAGCAAAACATGAAGATTATCGACGCACATCACCACCTGTGGGCACCCCAGACGCCCGCGCTGGATATCGGGTACGTCTGGATCAAGGACATTGGCGCGATGAAACCCTTTGGTGATCCGACGCCGATCCAGCGGGATTATCTGTTGGATGAACTATTGGCCGAAACGAAAGATATGCCGCTCTCTGGCTCTGTTCATGTTCAGGCTGACCAGAAAATCCCCGATCCTGTGAAAGAGACGGCGTTCGTTCAAAAGATAAGCGATGATAGCGGCCATCCCATTATGATCATTGGCTATGCCGATCTGGCCAGTGCCGCATTTGAGGCGCAGATCATCGGCCACAAAGCCTATCCGAACATGCGGGGCATCCGGCAGATCGTCTCGCATTTGCCGACGCGGCCAGAGCTGAGTTTTGTCGCGGAAAACTTTTTGGACAGCCCATTATGGCGCGAGAATTTTGCCGCATTGGGAGAACATGGATTGTCGTTTGATTTGATGTTGTATCCCGAACAGATGCAGCAGGCGGCGGAATTGTTCGCGGATCATCCGGAGGTGCCTGTGGTGATCAATCATCTGGGGTCGCCCTATGATACATCGGCGGATGGGCTGGCATTGTGGCGCGAGGGGATGGCGGCCCTTGCGCAATTGCCGCATGTGAGTGTGAAATTGTCGGGCTATGCGATGTATTTTGGCCCATCATTGAATGGCATGCCGCAGCAGGTGACAGCGGATATCTTGGCGATGTTTGGGGCAGAGCGGGCGATGTGGGGCAGTAACTTTCCTGTAGATAAGCTGCACCTGATCTACCCTGAGGTCAGGGATTTTGTGCGTGCCGAAGTGGGTCAGGTGGCCGAAAGCGCAGTCTTTTATGACAATGTGCATCGTTTCTACCGGTTCTAAAATCGGTGCGGGTGCTTAAAATTTAGAAGGCACCCCCGCCTATTTGCAAGAATTTGTCCAATTGGCAAAATTTTACCTTTTGATAAAATAAAAACCTGTGTCATGCTCTGTCTCAACAGTGACGGATGGAGGAACCATGAACAGTCAAATGACCCCCGGTGTCGCGCCTGCAAGGTTAAGCGCGGAAGAACTGGCCGAGAATTTCACAGACCTGCACGCGCCCTTGCAATCGCATGAGGCCGCCGTTGCAGCGGACCGATGTTATTTTTGCCATGACGCGCCTTGCGTGACGGCCTGTCCCACGGACATCGACATTCCGCTGTTCATTCGGCAGATCAGTACGGGCACGCCAGAAGCGGCTGCCAAGACGATCTTTGACATGAACATTCTAGGTGGCATGTGCGCGCGGGTATGCCCGACAGAGGATTTGTGCGAACAAGCCTGTGTGCGCGAAGCAGCCGAAGGCAAGCCGGTCGAGATTGGCCGTTTGCAACGCTATGCGACCGATACGTTGATGGCTAAGGGTGTGCATCCTTATGCGCGGGCCGCCGCGACGGGCAAACGCGTGGCGGTTGTTGGTGCTGGCCCTGCGGGTCTGTCTTGTGCGCACCGTTTGGCGATGCTGGGCCATGATGTCGTGATGTTTGACGCGATGCCAAAGGCCGGCGGTCTGAACGAATACGGGATCGCAGCCTATAAATCGACCGATGATTTCGCCGCGCGCGAGGTCGATTGGTTGGTCTCTATCGGGGGGATTAGTGTCGAAAATGGCAAGGCGTTAGGTGACGGTCTGACGCTGGATGGTCTGGCGGCGGACTATGATGCTGTGTTCCTTGGCGTTGGTCTTGGCGGTGTGAACGCGCTGGGTGCGCCGGGTGATGATAAAGACGGTGTCGCAGATGCGGTGTCCTTTATCAAAGACCTGCGGCAGGCGTCGGATTTGGCAGCGCTGCCAGTGGGTCGCAATGTCGTTGTTATCGGCGGTGGTATGACGGCAGTGGATGCTGCGGTGCAGTCGAAACTGCTGGGTGCCGAACAGGTCACGATTGCCTACCGGCGGGGACGCGAAGCGATGAGCGCCAGCCGGTACGAGCAGGATCTGGCTGCGTCGCATGGTGTGAAACTGATGTTCAATGTGATGCCACGCGGGGTGCACGGGAACGGTGCCGCGACCGAGGTGGAGTTGGAATATACATCTGTTGAGGGTGGCAAACTGACCGGCACTGGTGAGACCGTGCGCGTCAAAGCTGATCAGGTGTTCCGCGCGATTGGCCAGACATTGACCACAGATGGCGGTCTGGATCTGGAAGGTCGCAAGATTGCCGTTGATGTCAGTGGGCGCACCAGCCGCGATGGCGTTTGGGCAGGCGGTGATTGCGCGTCTGGCGGCGATGATCTGACCGTGACGGCGGTGGCCGAAGGTCGCGATGCGGCGATGGATATTCACAGCGTTCTGACGGGCGCATGATTTACGAAAGGGACGCTTATCATGGCTGATCTGACAACCGACTTTCTGGGCATCAAAAGCCCAAACCCGTTCTGGCTGGCTTCTGCGCCGCCGACCGACAAGGAATACAACGTGCGCCGGGCTTTTGAGGCCGGATGGGGCGGTGTTGTGTGGAAAACGCTGGGTGCAGAAGGGCCGCCGGTGGTTAACGTCAACGGCCCGCGCTACGGTGTGATCCATGGCGCAGACCGGCGTGTGTTGGGGTTGAACAACATCGAACTGATCACCGACCGTGATCTGCAAACCAACCTTGATGAGATCACCCGCGTCAAGAAAGATTACCCCGACCGCGCGATGATCGTGTCGATCATGGTGCCGTGTGAAGAACAGGCGTGGAA
>JAFMHE010000045.1 GCA_017854675.1 Paracoccaceae bacterium
CCGCCGGCGTTGCAGCAGCAGACGTTACATTTGGTGGTTACGGCCGCTTTGGTGTTTTGTACGTCGATAACGGCGTAACAGACGATACAAACGTAACAAGCCGTTTCCGCTTGCAGATCGACGCGACAGCTGAGTCCGATGCTGGCGTTACATTCGGTGCACGCGTTCGCCTCGAAGGCGAAGAGCGCGACGCAGCTGGCGGTACACGCGCTCAGTTCAACGGCGTACGTTACTTTGCACGTTCCGGTGGTCTCGAAGTCGGTGTTGGTAACATCTTCGGCGCACTCGAGTTCATGCCTGGCCAGTACCCAATCGACCTCGGTTTGACCGGTCACAACTATGACTACACAGCATACCAGTTCGGCGGCGACGCGTACTCCTCCGGTGGTCTTGGTTCCGACGGTTCCAACGGCGTAGAAGTTCTGTACTCCGCAGGCGATTTCTCCGTGCACGTTTCTGCTTCCGACACATCCGACCGTATCGCAGCACACGTTGCATACACGTGGAATGGCTGGACATTCGCATTGGGTGGTCAGGACTCCGACAACCCAACCGACACTGAAGTTACAGCAACAGTCGGTGGTTCCTTCGGTATCGCAGACGTAACACTTGCATATGCTGACAACGGCACAGATGGCGACATCTTCGTTCTGGCTGGTCGTGTTGACGTAGGCGCAGCAACAAACGTTGAGGCGTATATCGCTGACGCGGACAAGTGGGCCGAAACTTCCTTCGGTATCGACTTCAACCACGATCTCGGCGGCGGCACATCCCTCCGTGGCGGTATCTCCACAGGCGGTTCGCTTGGTGACGGTACAGCAATCGACATGGGTGTTCGTTTCAACTTCTAAGTTGATTTGAACCACTTATTGAGGGGCGGGCCATTGGCCTGCCCCTTTTCTTTTGCGCTACCGGATTATCTAAGGGATGCGCATTCGGAGTATAGAGATGAGCCTGCACGATATTTCCGCCAAAATAGCCGAGGCCGAGCATCAGGCAGGTCGCGACGCGGGGTCTGTTACGTTGATCGCGGTCAGCAAAGTGCAGCCCAACGCACGAGTGCAAGCCGTTCTGGAACAAGGCCACCGGTGTTTTGGCGAAAACAAGGTGCAGGAAGCGGCAGGCAAATGGCCGGATTTCAAGCAGACCTTTGAGGGTGTTGAATTGCATCTGATCGGACCTTTGCAGACCAACAAAGCCCGTCAGGCGATGGAGCTTTTTGATTTCATCCACGCCGTAGACCGCCCCAAACTGGCCGCGACAATCGCCCGATTGGCGCAGGAGATGGGGCATTGTCCCGGTCTGTTTGTTCAGGTGAACACAGGTGAAGAAGATCAAAAGGCAGGTGTGCTGCCCGCAGATGCGGATGCTTTCGTTGCTGAATGCAAGGCGCTGGATTTACCCGTCAAAGGGTTGATGTGCATCCCGCCTGTAGATGAAGAACCGTCCTTGCATTTCGCCTTGCTGGCAAAAATCGCGGCGCGCAACGGGTTGGCTGGCCTTTCGATGGGCATGAGCAGCGATTTTGAACGCGCCATCGCATTGGGCGCGACCCATGTGCGGGTAGGATCAGCCATTTTTGGCGAACGCAGCTACGAATAGCGGCGCGTTCCGCCCACTTTAACGGGACTGCACCTGATGCTTGGCACCAGAATCAGCAAGAGCCATTGGGATTTTCCTCAGAAAGCTATCGTTACTGGCCAATATGTCCGGCTGGAACCCCTATCTATGAACCATCATGCGGCGCTTTGGGCTTGTGCGGTTGCAGCACCAGAGAGCTTTACCTACCTGCGTTATGGGCCTTTTCATCAGCCCGAGGAATTGACCGACCTGCTGATGGATTTGTCCACGCGCGCGGATCAACCCTTTTGGGCGGTGCTCGGTAACAACGGCCAAGCGCAGGGATGGCTGTCGATTTGCGATGTCTATCAAAGCGATGGCGCGTTCGAGATAGGCAGCATCTGGTTTTCCCCCGGCTTGCAAGGCACCCGCGCTGCGCGAGAGGCTATCTTTTTGTTGATGGGGTTGGGGATGGACACGCTGGGATACGAGCGGCTGGTGTGGCGGTGTCAGGCACAGAATACCAAGTCATTTCAGGCAGCGTTCAACCTTGGCTTTCGGCATGAAGGCACGTGGCGCAATGCCGTCGTCATAGGGGGCTGGCAGCGTGATATCGCGTGGTTTTCGATCCTGAAAGCGGAATGGCCGCAGGTCCGGGATGCGTTTGTCACGTGGCTGCGGCCTGAAAACTTTGACAGCGCGGGGCGACAGAAAACAAGGCTGGCAGCGGCCACCTCATAACCGGTTCTGTCAAAACGGCGCTTTGGCCCTGATTTTTGTCGAATGCCCGCCCTGTGGGTGCTTGAACCGCAACTCTTCTGAATGCAGCATCAGACGCGGATAGTCGCGTGCAAGCCCTGTGGCATAGAACGGATCCCCCAGTATTGGATGCCCCAAGGCCAGCATGTGAACGCGCAACTGGTGGCTGCGCCCTGTCTTGGGGGACAGCCGCACGCGGGCGGTTTCCCCTTCATTCTTGATCACGCGCCAATCAGTTTGTGCGGATTTTCCGGTCTCGTGACAGACCATTTGCAGTGGGCGGTTCGGCCAATCCACGATCAGGGGCAAATCAATCGTGCCCTTCTTTTCCGTCGGTACGCCCCAGACGCGGGCGACATAGGTCTTTTGCGTCATGCGCTTTTCGAACTGCAGGCCCAGATGGCGCTGCGCGTAGGGTGTCAGGGCAAAGATCATCACACCCGATGTGTCGCGGTCCAGCCGGTGCACCAGCAGGGCATCCGGGAATACATCCTTGATTCGCGCCATCAAACAATCGGCCAGATGCGGTCCCTTACCCGGCACGCTCAGCAATCCGGCAGGTTTATCCACCAGCAGAACTTCGGCGTCTTCGTGCAAGACCACAAGTGGGTCCATCGGTGGGGAGTAATCGCTATCCATGCCTCCACGTCCCAGATGTGCGCGCAGGTTTCAACCCACCTTCGACGCGCGCATCTGGCGCAGCATGGAAGTGGTGTAGATCACCAGCGCCAGCCAAATTAGTGGAAAGGCAATCATCCGCGCACGGCCAAAGGGTTCGTCAAAGACAAACACCGCCACCAGAAAGATCATCGTTGGTGCAACGTATTGCAGCACACCGATCGTGGACAGGCGCAGACGCTTGGCCGCGTTCGCATAGATCAGAAGCGGCACCGCCGTGACCAGACCGCAGCCGATCAACAGCCACGTGTCGCGGGTAAAGCTAAAGCTGAAATGCGACGCACCGGTCGCTGTCAGATAAGCGAAGTATCCCAAAGCCGGGATCAGCAGGATCAGGATTTCCAGCAAGAACCCTTGGTTCGGGCCGATGGGCAGGCTCTTTTTCGCTAACGCATAGAAACCCCATGACAATGTCAGACCAAGTGCTGCCCAAGGGATGCGGCCCGCGTCCAAGGTCAGGACCAGAACCGCACTCGCGGCCAAGGCGAGGGCAATCAACTGTGCGCGGCTTAACCGTTCGCCCAGAATGACCGCGCCCAGAAACACGTTGAACAACGGGTTGATATAATACCCCAACGCAGCGTCCAACGTGTGGCCAGATGCAATCGCCCAGACGTAGATGCCCCAATTGACCGAGATAAGCGCAGCCGTGACACAACCCATGATCAAGGTGCGCGGACTTTTGAATGCCTCGCGCAGGTCTTTGGTGCGGCGCAGTACGATCAGGACAACCGCGGCGATGGGCAAGGACCACAGGATGCGGTGCACGACCACCTCGGCGGGTGAAATATGCGACAGCATCTTCATATAGAGCGGCAGGAACCCCCACAGGCCATAAGCGGTCAGCGCAAATGCAAGGCCGGAGCCGGTGTCTTCGTTTGCTTTCGCGGGGGGTGTCAGACTGTCGGGATTGCGCATTCGGGGGCTCCTTGATGTTCACAGGGTTAGGACATCAGGCAGGCCCCCGAAAGGCCGGATTTGTACGGGTTACACTTTCACGCGTTCGGATTTGGGGTCATACATCGGCTTTAGGGATGCTTCGGCTTTGACGCGCGTACCCGCGACGTCAATCTCGTAGGAGGATGCAAGAACATCTGCCACGCTCTCGCCTTTGCACGGTACATAGCCCAGACCTATCGCGCCGCCCAAGGCATGCCCGTAGGCACCTGAGGACAGAAAACCGACAATCTCACCATCGCGCACAATTGGTTCGTTGTGATACAGCAGCGGCTCGGGGTCGGTCAGTCTGAACTGGACCATGCGGGTGTTCAGCCCCTTTTCCTGCTTTTCCAGCACCGCCTCACGGCCCATAAAATGCGGTTTGTCTTTTTTCACGGCAAAGCCAAGGCCAGCTTCCAGCACGTGATCTTCGGAGGTGATGTCATGGCCAAAGTGGCGGAACCCTTTTTCGATGCGCAGCGTGTCCATCATGTGCATGCCGCACAGGCGTTTGCCCATGTCGATGCCAACCTCTGCCAATGTCTCAAACACATGGCCACATTGATCGGCAGAGACGTAGATCTCCCAGCCCAGTTCACCCACATATGTGACGCGGTGGGCGCGGGCGAGGCCCATACCGATCTCGATCTCTTGCGCGGTGCCGAAGGGGTTGTTTTCGTTTGAGAAGTCGTTGGGCGACACCAGTTGCAGCAATTCGCGGCTGCGCGGACCCATGATGGCCAGCACGCCTTCGCCCGGCGTTACATCCGTGATCACCACGTTGTAGTCGCCCACGTGGCGCTGCATCCATGTCTGGTCGGCCAGCCGTGTGGCGGCAGGTGTGACGACCAGATAGGCAGTTTCCGTCAGACGCGTGACTGTCACGTCCGCCTCGATCCCGCCGCGACGGTTCAGGAATTGGGTATAGACGATCTTGCCCACAGGCACGGAATAATCGCCGCCGCCGACAAAGTTCAGGAATGCTTCGGCGTCTTTGCCTTCGACCCGGATTTTGCCAAAGGATGACATGTCATACATGCCTACGGACTGGCGCACGGCCATGTGTTCTTCGCGCACGTTGTCAAAAAAGTTCTGCCGCTGCCAACTGTATTGGTAGACGCCTTCCTGGGCTTCCCGAGAGAACCAGTTGGCGCGTTCCCAGCCTGCCAATTCGCCCATCACCGCGCCGCGTTCCACCAGATAATGGTGGAATGGCGTGCGACGTACACCGCGCGCGGTGGCTTTCTGGCGGAACGGGAAGTGGTCCGCGTAAAGCAGGCCAAGCGTCTCTTTGGACCGCTCCGCGAGGTAGGTTTTGTTGCCCATGAAGGGCTGCATGCGGCTGATGTCCACATCGCCCAGATCAAAGGGTTTATCGCCATCATTCATCCATTGGGCCAAGGCCATGCCGGCCCCGCCTGCTGACTGGATACCGATGGAGTTGAAACCGGCGGCGACCCACACGTTGTCCATCTCTGGCGCTTGGCCAAGGTGGTAGGCGTCATCGGGGGTAAAGCTTTCTGGTCCATTAAAGAACGTGTGAATGCCCGCCTCGGCCAGCATCGGCATGCGCGCAACGGCGGATTCGAGGATCGGCTCGAAATGGTCGAAATCTTCGGGCAGTTGGTCAAATTCAAAATCCAGCGGGATGCCATCGACCGCCCAAGGTTTCGCGTTCGGCTCAAACGCGCCCAGCAGCATTTTGCCGGCGTCTTCCTTGTAGTAGGCGCATTCGTCCGGCACGCGCAGGACGGGCAGTTGTTTCAGACCTTCAATCGCCTCGGTCACAATGTAGAAGTGTTCGCAGGCCTGAAGCGGCACGTTCACGCCCAGCATTTTGCCGACCTCATGGCCCCACATGCCGCCACAGTTCACGACCATGTCGCAGGTAATGTGGCCGCTTTCCTCACCGTTCTCCCAATCGACACCGGTGATGCGTTTGCCGTCGCGCTTGACGCCGGTCGCCTTGGTGCGCTCAATGATCTTGGCGCCGCGTTGCCGCGCGCCCTTGGCCAACGCCAGCGCGATGTTGGCCGGATCACCCTGACCGTCTTTTTCTAGGTATACCGCGCCGGTGATGCCTTCGATGTTAAGGTGCTCGTAGCGTTCCAGCACTTCCTTTGGGCTGATCTCTTCGACTGCGACGCCAAAGGCGCGTGCCATGGCGGCTTGACGGTAGATTTCTTCTTTACGCTCATCCGTCAGGGCGACCGTAATCGACCCGCAGCGTTTGAAGCCGGTTGCAACGCCAGTTTCGGCCTCAAGGTTGCCGTACAGCTCTTGGGAATACTTCGCCAGCTTGGTCATGTTCGCCGTTGCGCGCAGCTGCGCAATCAGGCCCGCTGCATGCCATGTGGTGCCCGACGTCAGTTGTTTGCGTTCCAGCAATATGACATCCTGCCAGCCCAGTTTGGTCAGGTGGTACGCGACAGAGCAGCCGATAACGCCACCACCGATGATTACGACGCGTGCATTTGAAGGAACGTTAGACATGAAATGGCACCTTTCAGTGTGTGTTGTCAGCAGATTAGCCCAGCTTTGACAGGGCGATCCTATGTTAAAACGGCAGCTATCCTTTGGGATGCGCTATGGGGGCAGGGGTCCGTTGTTGGCGGCGCGTCTCGGCCGGGGTGCGGCCAAAGACGGATTTGTAAAGGGGTGCAAAGCCTGACGCAAAACCACACGCAAGCCCGACCTCACGGATGCTGAGCGAGGTATTGAGCAGCAGCGTGGATGCCTTGTTCAGACGCAATTCGCGGTAGTAGCTGTTGGGCGTCATGCGCAGACGGCGGGAAAATTTGCGTTCCAGCGAGCGCGAGGAGATATCCAGCATGCGGCACAGATCATGGATCGCCAGCGGCTCTTCCATATTGGCCTGCATCAAAGTGATACAGGCATCCAGGTCGGCATCGCCCGTGATCTCTGTCTCTGATCTGCTGAACGGTTGTGGCGTGCGCAGGTCACGGATGCGATCATGCAGCATGACATCCGAAATCGTCATCAAAGCGGGCCGGGAGATATGGCTTTGGACCACTGAAAGCATCAGATCAACAGTGGCGCCCATGCCGGCGCATGTTGTGATCCCGTCATGATCGCTGGCCAATTGCGCGCCCCATTCAGTCGCATCGGTTTGCTCTGCCATTGCCATCCGGTTTTCCCAATGGGTTGTATGTGCGTTGCCCTTGCCGGTGCTCTGGATGTAGGCGCTTGCTGCTTCTGACAGCAGAAAAAGCCGCGTAGCGCGGTTTTTGTAGACCATCAGGATACGGCGCAGGGGCGCGTCCAAGGCGTCGTTGTCCGCGTTGCCAGGGACGATCGCATAATCCACCTCCGGGCGTTGGGGCAGCGGTTGGGTTTCTACCATCGCTTCCCCGCTGGACCGGACGATCCCGCCCGCAATTGACCTGTAGGTCCAGCTGAAAACCGGGTTCTGACTGATCCGGTTTGCAATGCGCAGCACGTCCACCACACCGGCAAGTTCGCTCAGCACAAAGCCGTCTTCGATCAAGATATCGAAGCTGCCTTTCACCGGGGCCTCACGGGCAAGAAGACTGGGCGCACGGGCCATTGCTGTCCTTTCAGGGCCTTGAGAGGGCGGATCGTATCATACGATCTGGTGACCTGCCGCGCGCAGTTGGTTGGCGATTTCTGCGATGTGGGCGGGGCTGACCTCGCAACATCCGCCGACGATTGTGGCACCTTGTTCGACCCAAGCCAGCGCATGCGCGGCATAGGCGGAAGGGGTCATGTCGGCGCGTGTTGTCAGGGCATCGACGGTTGGTTTGTCGACCAGAAAACCGGCTGTGATCGTCTCGAACGCATTGGCATAGGCACCGTATGCCAAGCCGGATTGGGCAAGGATTTTCAGCCCCGCCGGAATTGCCTCTGGCACGGAACAGTTCAATAGCACGGCACTTGCGCCGGCCTGCGCGATGGGCAAAACATCCGCCAGATCCTCGCCCGAGCGCAGCTTTGTGCCGTCATCATCCTTTACGGTCAGGGCCAGCCAGACGGGTTTGCCTGCCGCCGCTGCACCGCGCAGCACGGCCTCGGCATGGGTGACGGAGGCCACGCTTTCGCACAGGATCAGGTCGCAGGATGGCCCGATCATCTGGGCAATCTCGGCATAGATAGGCGCTGCGGTATCGGCATCAGGGTGCAAATCGGGGCGGTAAGATGCGTAAAGTGGCCCGATAGCGCCCGCAATGACAGACGCACCACTGGCGCGCACTTCGGCAAGCGCCATGGTGTGCAGGTCTTTGAACCGATCCTCCCACGGTGTTCCGACCAACCGGTCCCGATGAATGGCATAGGTGTTGGTGGTGGCGACTGTCGCGCCAGCGGTTGCAAAGTCACGGTGAACGTCCGCGACCATACCGGGATTGTCGATCATAACTTGAGTGGACCAAAGTGCTGTCGGCGTCCCCTTGGCACGTGCGACAAGCTCTTGACCCATCCCGCCATCAAGCAAAATAACCTTGCTCATGCGCGGATCCTTGTGTTTTCGGGATCCCACAAAGGCTGATCCGCTTGCACTGTCGCCTTGCAGGATTTGCCAAAGATATTGATCTCGACCTCGGTGCCTTCCACGGCCAGATCGGCGCGGATGGTGCCAAGTGCCACGGATTTGCCGATGCGGTACCCCCAGTCGCCCGAGGTGGTTTCACCCACGACTTCACCCTTGTGCATAACGGTCGACATATAGGGCGCATCCTGATCGCCAGCGTCCACTATCATCGTGACAAAGCGTTTCTTGATACCTGCCTGTTTCTCAGCTTGCAGCGCGGCCTTGCCGGGAAAATCCTGTGGTTTGTCGAGTTTGACGAAACGGTCCAGACCCGCCTCAAGCAAGGAATAATCCGTGGACAGATCACCCTTCCACGCGCGGTAGCCTTTTTCGATGCGCAAAGAATTGAGCGCGAACATGCCGAAAGGTCTAGCACCGGCGGCAATGACCGCGTCATAGATCGCGGGAATGTCATCATTCTCGGCATGGATTTCCCAGCCCAGTTCGCCAGCAAAGGACAAACGAACCAACGCTGCCCAACGCCCGACGACTTCTGTTTCCTGCATGCTGAGCCAAGGCAGTGACAGGTCGGCATCTGTCAAACCGGCCATCAGATCGCGGGATTTCGGTCCGGTGACGATCAGCGTGGACATGCGCGTGGTCCAGTCCTCGAACGCGAGGCTTCCATCATCGGGCAGACGGCTCTGCAACAATTCTGCGTCATGCCATTGCGCGGCAGCGGCGGTGATCAGAATGAACCGGTCTTCCTCTTCCCGCGCGACTGTCATTTCGGTCAGGATGCGCCCACGGCTGTCAGCGAAATAGATCAAACCGCTGCGCCCGATCTTTGGCAGGGCGCCGGCCACTTGCCCGCGCAGCCATTCGTCCGCACCGGAACCAGATATTTTGAACCGGGAAAAACCGCAAAGCTCAAGCACACCGACATTGTCGCGCACGGCCTCAACCTCTTCCTTGACGCGCTGCGCCCATGGACCGTTGCGGTCCCATGTTTGGGTCGATTCCTCGGAGGTGTCATCGCCGTCTTTGGCAAACCAGTTGGCGCGTTCCCAGCCGTTATAGGCGCCCATTTGACCCCCTGCTGCAATGATCTTGTCATGGACAGGTGAGTGTTTTTTGTCGCGACCCGCGGGCCATGCGTGATGCGGGAAATGCATGGCGTATTCGTGGCCGTAGGTTTCCAGCGCCTTGGCAAGGCAGTGATCGTGGTCGGTGTAGTCTGTGTAGCGGCGCGGATCTACGGCCCACATGTCCAGCTCGGTCTCGCCGTGCATGATCCATTCGGACAGCACTTTGCCTGCACCGCCGCCTTGGGCGATGCCGAAGGTAAAGCAGTGGCCCTCAAATGCGTTTTTCACGCCGGGCATCGGGCCGACCATTGGCAAACCGTCAGGCGCATAGGGGATCGGTCCGTTGATGTTGCGGCCCACGCCAGCGGTGCCAAGGATCGGCATCCGCGCCATCGCGTCTTCGATATAATATTCCAGCCGCTCAAGATCGTCGGGGTAGAGCTGAAAGGAGAAATCTTCGGGCATTGGATCATCGGGCGTGACCCACGCGGCCTTACAGTTACGCTCGTAAGGGCCAAGGTTCAGGCCGTTTTTATCCTGCCGCAGGTAGTAGGACACATCAACATCGCGCACCAAGGGTACTTTGTGGCCCTTTTCTTTGGTCCACGCCTCAAGCTCTGCGATTGGTTCGGTCAGGAAATACTGGTGGGACATTGTCACCATCGGCACGGTGCGCCCGCCAAAGGGTTTGAACATCTCGCCCACGCGCTGCGCATAATAACCCGCGCAGTTCACGACTTTTTCGCAGCGAATGTCGCCCTTGTCGGTTTTGACGATCCATTCGTCCCCGTCGCGGTCAATGCCTGTAACCGGGCAGAAACGCTCAATCCGGCCGCCCGCATCACGCGCGCCTTTGGCCAGTGCTTGGGTCAACTGTGCGGGATCAATGTCGCCGTCCAGCGGGTCCCACAGGCCACCGGCCAGATCATGGGTTTCCAGAAACGGGTGCATTTCTTTCAGCTCGGCAGGCGTGAGAATGCTCATCTCAAGCCCCTGATAGCGACCCATTGAGGCGACGCGCTCAAATTCCTGCATACGCTCTTTGCCGTGGCCCAGACGCAAGGAGCCGGTGACATGGTAGTTCATCGGGTAATCAACATCGTCAGCCAAGGTGCGGTACATCGCCAGCGAATCCCGCTGCATGTTCATCACAGCCCAAGAGCCTGCGAAGTTGGGGCAATTGCCCGCCGCGTGCCAAGTGGAGCCTGCGGTCAATTCGTTCTTTTCCAGCAAAACGCAGTCTTTCCAGCCTGCTTTGGCAAGATGGTAGAGGGTCGAGGTGCCGACGACACCGCCGCCGATGATGACCACGCGGGCCGTTGTGGGAAAGTCAGACATGTGAATGCTCCGTTACTGTGCGTGCTGCGGCGTGCCATCCGCGATTGTGTAATAGTCGCCCTTGTCGGCGACAAAGATGTGTTTTTCGGTGGTGATGCCGCTTGCACCGTCAAGGGTGCCGGACATGACAGAGGTGGCGCCGTTATCGCCTTCATGGCGCCAGAAAAGTGATGATCCGCAGCGACCGCAGAACCCGCGCTCTGCGGGTGGGGACGATCGGTACCATTGCAGGGTCGCGTCACTGGTTATTTTCAACTGGCCCGCGCCGACTTGCGTGGCTGACACGTAATGCCCGCTGGTCTTGCGACACTGCACGCAATGGCAGGCGACCGAGTTGCGCAAAGCGCCGTGAAGCTCGAATGTGACGCCGCCGCACAGGCAGGACCCGGTTTTCATATCATGCCCTTCCCGGCAGTGAGGTGTTGCCCAAGAGCACGCCATAAATGATAAAACAGACCGCCATAAAGCGGCGGAACCACGCGTTGAAGACTGCGCCAAGTGCCGCACGTCCGATGCCTGCGCCCAAGGCGGTAAAGCCTGTGTAGCTAAGTGCGGTAAGCGTCAGGGCCGTTGGCATGATCACGATCATCTGGTCCCAGATCGGCACGCCCGGCTGGACGAATTGCGAGAATGCAGCGAGGTAACCCGCGACGGATTTGGGGTTGATCGTGGCAATCGCAAAAGCGCGCAGGTAGAGGCTGCTGGCCGGGCGCGCGTCCACCTTTGGCGGCGTCTTTGCCATGATCCATCCCCGGATGCCGAGATAGATCAGGAACGCGGCACCGATGTATTTGGCGATGGTAAACGCGGTTTCAGACGTGGCGATAAGGGCTGTGATGCCGAAGGCAGACAGCAACAGGAAAAGCGTCGCTTGGGTCAGGATGCCCAGCACGCCGACCAGTGATCTGCGAAAGCCCAGGTTGATGCCATTGGTGATGCAGTTGACGGCATTCGGTCCCGGTGTGGTCACGAAAACGACCCAGAACGCCGCGAAGATGAGCCATGCCTCGAAACTCATGCGCTTAATACACCGGCGGGGCGATGACCCAGATGGCCACGGCAGGTGTGTCAAAAGGGTTGGACCAACGGAAGGCTTCACCGCGAATGCGGAAACTGTCGCCGGGATTGATCAGATGTGTCACGCCTTCGATCTCGATCTCAAGCTGGCCGGACAGGACATAGCCAACCTCTTGGGTCGGGCGGCGCACTTGTTCTTTGATGCGGCTGTGAGGTTGAAATGTGGAATGGACCATCTCGAAATCGTCGGTCAGGTCCGGGGACAGCAGTTCCTCAACAAGTCCTTTGATGTTGGAGCCGATAGGGCGGCGCGCGTTTTTGCGCACGATGAAACCTGCTTCATGGGCGGGGGCTGCTCCGTTGCGGAAAAGCATCGAGACAGAAACATCCATGCAAGCCGCAATCTGGCGCAGATCGGTGATGGACAGTTCGGAGATGTCACGCTCCACCTGACTGAGCCATCCTACCGAACGGCCCAATTTGTCCGCAAGTTCGACCAGCGTCAATCCACGCCCTTTGCGCAGCGCCCGTAGGTCTGCGCCAAGCGTATCGGGGACATCTGGTTGGCTGTGTTTCATGCCGATTCCGTGAAAGTTCCAGTCAGAATTTCACACTGCCGCAGGTTCGTGAAAAAATCTAGAACTATTTCACGGCATCGAATGTCGTTTTCAGGATCGCCGCCAGCGCGTTTGCATCGTCTTGGGTAAAGGCGTCTGGTTGGTTACTGTCGATGTCCAACACGGCGATCAGCGTGCCGTTGCCGTCCCAAACCGGCAATACAACTTCGGACTGGGTGGAAGATGCGCAAGCGATGTGGCCCGGAAAGGCGTCAACATCTGCGACCAGCTGGGTTTTTCCCTCGCGCGCTGCCGCACCGCAGACGCCGCGATCAAAGGGGATGACCAGACAGCCATGACCGCCTTGGTAGGGGCCGATCTTCAACAACTGGGGTGCGACGACGCGGTAGAATCCGGTCCAGTCAAAGCGGTCATCTGCATGGTGCAATTCGCAAGCGACAGTTGCCATAAGGGCAACCGCATCGGTTTCGCCTTGGGTGAGGGCGGCGATGGTCTTGGCGAGCGTCGGGTAATCTGCTTGCATGGCTCTGGTCCGTGATGACAGGTCTGAGTTCAGTATTTAAAGCGAAAAGAACCGGTTAGGGGCGTTCAATCGCAATGGCTGTGCCTTCGCCGCCGCCGATGCAGATGGCGGCGATGCCGCGCTTCAGGCCGCGTTTTTCCAGTGCATTCAGCAGCGTCACCATGATGCGTGCACCCGATGCGCCGATGGGATGGCCAAGCGCGCAGGCACCGCCGTTGACGTTGACGATGTCATGGGACAGGCCCATTTCGTGCATGAACGCCAGCGGGACGACAGCGAAAGCTTCGTTCACTTCCCACAGGTCAACGTCTTCTTTGCGCCAACCGATGCGATCGAGCAGTTTTTGCGCTGCTGGAACCGGGGCCGTGGTGAAAAGGCCGGGTGCCTGGGCGTGGCTGGCGTGGCCCAATATGCGCGCGCGAATGGGCATGTTCTGTGCGTTTGCGGTTGCTTCGTCAGCCAGAACGAGTGCTGCGGCCCCGTCAGAAATGGACGATGAATTGGCTGCCGTAACGGTGCCATCTTTGCGGAATGCCGGCTTGAGCTGCGGGATTTTGTCCGGACGTGCGGAGCCGGGCTGTTCGTCTGCCGCAATCCTTGTGCTGCCTTTGCGCGAGGTGACGTCGACGGGTGCAATTTCGTCCGAGAACGCGCCACTGCTTTGTGCTTCAAGAGCGCGAGACAAGGAGGCCAGCGCATATTCGTCCTGACGTTCGCGG
The DNA here is from genome assembly GCA_017854675.1 of Paracoccaceae bacterium. Lineage (GTDB taxonomy): Bacteria > Pseudomonadota > Alphaproteobacteria > Rhodobacterales > Rhodobacteraceae > Sulfitobacter. Next base: position 13,707 of record JAFMHE010000045.1, read on the forward strand.
GTGAACTGGTACGTTTCGGCGCAGTCCTCTGCAAAGGTGCCCATCAGGCGGCCCTTTTCATACGCGTCCTCAAGCCCGTCAAGGAACATGTGGTCAATGACTGCCGCGTGGCCCAAGCGTGCGCCGCTGCGCATTTTTGGCAGGACATAGGGCGCGTTTGTCATGCTTTCCATACCACCAGCGACCATGACATCTGTATGACCAAGGGCGATCTGGTCGTAAGCGATCATCGCCGCCTTCATCCCGGAGCCACACATCTTGTTGAGTGTTGTTGCGGGCACATCTTCGCCCAGTCCAGCGGCAAATCCGGCCTGACGCGCGGGTGCCTGACCTTGGCCTGCAGGCAGGACGCACCCCATCAGCAATTCTTGGACCTGTGGTCCGCCAGCGCCTGTAATCGCTGCCTTGATCGCAGCACCGCCCAAATCAGCGGCGGTAAGATCCGAAAAAGCACCCTGAAAACCACCCATCGGTGTGCGGGCAGCCCCTGTGATAACAACCTGACGCATTTTGAACCTCTTTGATGTGGTCACGGATTAGTAAGCAATTTGGCTTAGGTCATCAGTGATTGACGATTTAGGGGATAAACTATGGAAGTTTCTGTCGAAACAGAAGGGGATATCTGTGTCGTGACCATATGCGGTACGCGCATTGATGCCGCTGTTGCGCTTGCGTTCAAGGAAACCATGCGCGGCGTGATTGAAGATTCGGCTGGCGATATTGTGCTCGACCTTGAACGCGTGACATTCATTGATTCAAGCGGGCTTGGTGCGCTGGTCGCGACGTACAAGCTTTTGACGCCCGAACGCGGTCTTGTTCTTGTCGGAATGACACCCGCGGTCATGAAGGTTTTTGAACTAACGCGGATGGATACGATATTCCGCATGTACCCCACCCGCACAGAAGCCTTGAATGCGATCGTGGCCAGAGCGCTCTGATGATAAGCCCGAGGCGTTCTGGTTTGCCCCTTATCGAGGTCCTTGTGCAAAGCAGCACATTTGCGGTGCGCGATGCTCTTGACAGGTTTTTGACTGCGTTGGCCCCTCTGTGTCTGGATATTGAGGAATATACCGCCGTTGAGATGGTTCTTGCGGAGGCGCTGAATAATATCGTTGAACACGCGTATTCAAGTGTTCCGAATAGCGGACCAATCCGGATCACAGGGGATCACCACCATGACGGGCTGCATATCCATATCGTAGATGAAGGCGTTGCAATGCCGGATAGCAAGCTGCCCATTGGTCTGGCCCCTGCTGTCAATCTTGATATCCCGGATCTGCCGGAGGGTGGTTTTGGCTGGTTCCTGATCAAAGACATCGCAAAAGACGTTGTTTATGCGCGTGTAGGTCATGAAAACCAGCTGAAGCTGCGCGTTGCGGTTGCCTTGCATGCCTGATTGCGCAGCGCGGTTTTTGTTAGCGTGCCGACTTAAACTCGAAGTACCATAAATCTCTGATGCCGTAGTCGTGGTAAGATGCCGGTGATCCAGAGTGGCGGCGGGCGTTTAATAGCGTGTCGCGTTTTATCGAATCCTTCGTGCAACGAAAAACGCGTTCGACCAAGGGGATAGGCAGCTTCCTTAGTTTCCGAATAAGCGCGACACGATCTAAGGTTTTGTTTGCCGTGTCTCACAAATGTCAGAAAGTATCATGAAATCGGCAATTATTGATCACATTCATGCCATCGTTTACAGGCATTCACATTGACAGAGCTGCACCTAGCTTGCCTCGGCACCGCGCTTTATTGCCCCCACCCAGCGCGCGGTGTCGAGGAACTTCCCCTCTTTCCCAAATGAATATCACGCTGATTGTTGGCACCGTGCTGTGTTGCCGCTAGGTTCTGGATAATATTTTCAGACAGGAACCAAAATGCGCGACTTTCACCTTCCCGGACGATCCCCCGTATTTGCCAGCAATGGCATGTGCGCAACCTCTCATCCTTTGGCGGCCAAAACAGCGGTTGATATCCTTGAGCGGGGTGGAAACGCGATGGATGCAGCAATTGCCGGCGGTGTGCTGCTCGGAATTTGTGAACCGCAGATGACGGGGATCGGCGGTGATTGTTTTGTGCTTTACTCGCTTCCGGGCAGTGACGAGGTGCATGCGCTGAACGGTTCTGGCCGTGCGCCAAAAGCACAGGACGCAGCGACTTTGCGGGCGCAGGGTCACAATGTCGTGCCGCTTTATTCAGCGCATGCCGTGACGGTTCCGGGTGCGATTGATGCGTTCTGTCATTTGTCTGAAACGGTTGGCAAGATAGGTCTGGATGCCGTTTTGGCCCCAGCCATTCATTATGCAGACGCAGGTGTGCCCGTTGCACCGCGTGTTGCGTTTGACTGGGCGAAAGAAACCGAAAAGCTGACAGAAGCGGGGCGGAAATATTATCTGGTGGACGGCAAGGTTCCGTCTGTGGGGCAAGTGTTCCGCGCGCCTGGTCAGGCAGAGGTGCTGCGCCGCGTAGCGAAAGACGGACGTGATGCATTCTATTCTGGTGAGATTGCCGAGGATATGATTTCGACGCTGACGGCGTTGGGGGCCACGCATACCGCCGATGATTTTGCGTCGGTCGCCTGCACCCCGACTGATCCTGTGGCGGGGGCCTACAAAGATATCGAAGTTGTCGAACATCCGCCAAACGGTCAGGGCGCGACAGCGTTGTTGATGCTGAACATGCTGGCGGAATTTGATGTGGCCGGGATGGATCCGTGGGGCGCAGAGCGGGTGCATATTGAAGCCGAGGCCGCCAAGCTGGCCTATGATGCGCGCGACCGCTTTCTGGCCGATGCTGATCATACGACGCGTTTGGCGCACATGCTGGCGCCCGAAACGGCCAAGAAACTGGCAGGCCTGATTGACCCCAAAAAAGCAATGGCTGCCCCTGCAGAGCTGTCCGAACAGATCCATAAGGATACGATCTACATCACAGTTGTTGACCGTGATGGGATGGCAGTTTCGCTGATCTATTCGATCTTCCACGGATTTGGCTCTGGCATCGCGTCTGACAAGTTCGGCATTCTGATGCAGAACCGCGGCGCGGGCTTCACCCTTGAAGAGGGGCACCCGAATGAGCTGAAAGGCGGCAAGCGCCCGATGCACACGATCATTCCGGGTATGATCCGCGAGGGGGGCAAGGTGATCATGCCGTTCGGTGTGATGGGCGGCGCGTACCAGCCTTGCGGGCATGCGCGATTTGCATCCAATCTGGTCGATTTCGGCATGGACCCGCAGGCGGCCATTGATGCGCCGCGTGCGTTTACTGACAAGGGCACGTTGAACGTTGAGCGGGGCTATAGTGACGCGGTGCGTGCGACCCTTGCCGATCTGGGCCACAAAGTTGCCATTCCGGACACTGCAATTGGCGGGGCGCAGGCGATCAAAATCCACAAAACCGGTGTGCTTGAAGGGGCCAGTGACGCGCGCAAGGATGGTTGTGCGCTGGGGTACTGAATTCTGAAAACGTCACCCCGGCACGTCTGCTGGGGTGATTTACGCTTTAGTTCAGTTGGAAATGCAGCGGATAGGCGCCATCGGTGAACGGGCCGAACAGGTCCGGGATATCGGGGTGGTCCACCGGTTCGCCTGAATAATCCGCAACCAAGTTTTGCTCAGACACATAGGCCACATAGTAGCTTTGGTCGTTTTCAGCGAGCAGATGGTAATAGGGCTGACCTTTTATCGGGCGGTTGTCCTCGGGGATCGCCTCGTACCATTCTTCGGTGTTCGCAAATTCCGGGTCCACGTCAAAAATCACCCCGCGAAAGGGGTGTTTTTTATGCCGGACGACTTGGCCCAGATGATATTTTGCGCGTGTACGTAGCATGACATTGCAGCCCCTATCTTTCGTTAGTAATCGTTTCAAGGGGCATTTGTCCAATCCCCTTGTGATATGACATGGAAACAGACTGTTGACCCTTGCCCTTACTGTTCTTGAGATCGTTGCGCCGGTGTTTCTTTTGGCCGCTATTGGCTTTGGCTGGGTAAAGCTGGGTTTTGAATACCGGATCGAGTTTGTTACGCGCCTGTCCATGACGTTGGCGGTGCCGTGTCTGATTTTTGTGGCGCTGGTGAATACGACGTTGGACCCTGCCGCGCTCACGGCACTGACGCTGGCCAGTCTGGCAGCCTATGCAGGTGTTTCTGCGGCGGTTTTTGCACTGGTCTGGATCCTGCGCCTGAACATCCGAACTTTCGCTGCGCCGTTGATTTTTGGCAATACGGGCAACCTTGGCCTGCCGCTGGCGCTGTTTGCGTTTGGTGAGGTGGGACTGGAATTGGCCGTTGTGGTGTTTGCAGTGATGGCGATTTTGTCGTTCACATTCGGGATATGGCTGGTCGCGGGCGCAGGGTCATTCGGCAAGGTTTTGCGTGAGCCGCTGGTGTGGGCGACGGTGCTGGGCGCGGTGTTTCTGTGGCAGGACTGGTCGTTGCCGCTGTTTGCGAACAACACATTGGAATTGATCGGGCAGATGGCGATCCCGTTGATGTTGATCACGCTGGGTGTGGCCGTTGCACGGTTGTCGCCGGGTGGTTTTGGAATGGCGATCATTCTGTCAGTGGTGAAACTGGCGATTTGTGTGGGATGCGCATGGGTCGCCGCTGATCTGTTTGCGCTGGGCAAAGTGGCCACAGGTATATTGGTTCTGCAGGTGGCAACGCCGGTTGCGGTGACATCCTACATGCTGGCGGAAAAGTATGGTGCGGACGGGCAATCGGTTGCGGGGCTGGTCGTGGTGTCCACTGTCATGTCGATCGGCGCGTTGCCGCTGCTGTTGGCGGCACTTCTTTGAAAATTGTGATGTGACCCGGCGCTAGAATCTGATAAGCTGCTTCAAAATAAAAAACGATAAAAGCGAGAGGCAGATGAGCAAAACTCTTCGCGCATTGATAATTGTCCTGTTGGTAGGGTCCTGTGGTGGCGGCGGTTCGACAACTGCGCCCAAGGATCTTGATAACGCATGTTCGATTCTCAGTCAGCGCCCCGATTATTACAAAGCGTTCCGCAATGTGGAACGGAAATGGGGGGTGCCGGTGCATGTGCAGATGGCCACCATTTATCAGGAAAGCAAATTCATCGGGAACGCCCGCACGCCGTTCAGGTATGTGGCAGGCGTGATCCCGATGGGCCGCCAGTCCAGCGCGTTCGGCTATAGTCAGGCGTTGGATGCGACATGGGACGAATACCGTCTTGCCGAAAGCCGCCGTTCAGCCAAGCGGGACAGGATCAATGACGCCACCGACTTTATGGGCTGGTACATGAACCAGACGCGCGAACGCAATGGCGTGTCTTTGACCGACGCGCGCAACCAATACCTTGCCTATCACGAAGGGCATACGGGTTTCAAAAATGCGAGCTATAACCGCAAGCCGTGGCTGGTGAATGTGGCCAGCAAGGTGGGATCGCGTTCCGAGATGTACCGGGCACAATTGCCCGGCTGCCGTCGTTTGCGGTGATTTTCTGAATTGGTGTGGGCAGCCCCTTGAATGAGGGCTGCTTGCTATCTGTTCACGCCGGGGCTGCCCACATCAAACAGCCGGTCGGGAATGTTCCCGCCTTTTTGCAGCGCGCCCAGAACCACGGTTGTCTGACTGCCGTTGCCGTCATTGATGATCCACTGGCGCAGTTCGATGGGGTTCCCGGTGAACTTGAGCTGGATATTGCCATATTGCGGATTTTCGGGGTCTTGCGCAGTCACGACAGTTGCGGTGCCGTCAAAGCCGTGGCCGGTGACCATATTGGCCGCGACCAAATCGACATTGCGTGCCAGAATGATCGATAGCGGGGTGCGCGACAAC
>JAFMHE010000277.1 GCA_017854675.1 Paracoccaceae bacterium
CACCTGTTTGGCGAAAATGACAGTCAGCCCTGAGGGTGCGCTGTGAGCGATCCGGTCAGATTAAGTAGTGCGCCACGCGTTGAACCCAAATCGCCGCTCCTTAGCGGCGTTCCGGGTGTGTTGGCGTTAGATGGCTTGTGGAAACGATTCAGTCTGATCCGGCAGCACCTTCGCGCGAGGGGCGTCCGATCACATCGCGCAGGTCGTCCAGTTCGATAAAGTTGTCCACTTGCCGGCGCAGATCATCGGAAATCATCGGCGGCTGGCTCTTGATGGTCGAGACGACGGACACGCGCACACCTTTGCGCTGAATGCTCTCTACCAAGGGGCGGAAATCGCCATCGCCGGAAAAGATCACGATGTGATCCAGATAGGGCGCAAGTTCCAGTGCATCGACGGCAAGCTCGATGTCCATGTTTCCTTTGACCTTCCGGCGGCCCATGCTGTCGGTGTATTCCTTGGCGGGCTTTGTCACCATGGTGAAGCCATTGTAATTCAACCAATCCACCAGCGGTCTGATCGGGGAATATTCATCGTTTTCCAGTAGTGCGGTGTAGTAAAATGCGCGCAGCAACTTGCCCCGGCGCATGAATTCCTGTCGCAACAGTTTGTAGTCGATGTCAAATCCAAGCGCCTTGGCAGCGGCATAGAGGTTGGAGCCATCAATAAAGAGCGCCAGTCGCTCGTCCTTATAAAACATACTTCAATCCTTTGCCTCAAATGTGGACATTTATTCTTGTTGTGGCCTGCCCTACAAGTGCCTGAATGGCGGGGACAGGAATACGGTTCTTATCCGCCGTGGGCTTATCTATGCTTTAAATTAAGCGCCGCAAGGCCATGCTCTTCGTGAAGAAGGAACCAAATTGACTAAGCATTGGTCAAATATCAATTTATCGCTTGGTGCTAACCTCGCGTCATCTATTGGCAAACCGGAACAAACTCTCTTGGCAGCGATAAGCTCGCTTGAAAAACGCGGGGCGGTGATTCGCGCCCGCAGCAAATTATACCATACTCCTGCCTTTCCCGCAGGCAATGGACCCGACTTTATCAATGCTGCGGCAAATTGTGATGTTATGTGGTCGCCCGACCGGACACTCGAAGTAATGCACGAGATCGAGAACGAAATGGGGCGCGCCCGGACACAGCGTTGGGGGCAGCGGACGCTGGATATTGACCTGATCTCGTATGAGCAGATTATCTTGCCTGATGCGCAGACACACGCGCGCTGGCGGGCGCTGCCTTTGGCGCAGCAAATGACACAAACGCCCGAAATACTGATCCTGCCACACCCCAGAATGCAGGACCGCGCCTTTGTATTGGTCCCGTTGTCAGAGGTCGCTGCCGACTGGACGCATCCTGTTCTTGGGAAAACGGTCAGCGAGATGCTGGATGCGTTGCCACAACCCGACAGAGACACGGTTCAAGTCGCACAATAGCGGCTTGTAAATCCGTACAAACGCCCCTAGATACCGCACTTCTGATAAATCCGAGAGAAACTGGAGCATTCCATGGCCCGCGTTACCGTAGAAGATTGCGTCGACAAAGTACCTAATCGTTTCGAGTTGGTCATGTTGGCCGCGCACCGCGCACGCGAAATCTCGGCTGGATCGCCAGTAACCGTTGATCGTGACAACGACAAGAACCCTGTCGTTTCCTTGCGCGAGATCGCGGATGAGACACAGTCAGCGGATGATCTGCGCGAGCGCCTGATCGAATCAAACCAGAATCAGATCGAGGTTGATGAGCCCGAAGAAGACGCCATGGCGCTTTTGATGGGTGCAGAGCAGGACAAGCCCGAAGAAGACAGCATGTCCGAAGAGATGTTGTTGCGCCAGTTGATGGCAGCACAAGGTCAGGGCTAACCAACGGCGCTTGGCGCCCGCCAAGAGGCAGCAGGCATGCACACCGCCGAAATCACTGCCGATGAACTGATTGCCCTTGTCCGGGCCTATAACCCCAAGACCGACGAAAAGATGATCCGTGCCGCGTACCAGTTCGGCATGGACATGCACGAGGGTCAAAAGCGTCATTCGGGCGAGGCTTACTTTACGCACCCTGTTGCTGTTGCCGCCTTGCTGACGGCGCAGCAACTGGATGACGCCACAATCATCACAGCATTGCTGCACGACACCATCGAAGACACCCGCGCGTCTTATTCAGATGTAGAACGGATGTTCAGCAAGGAAGTCGCTGAACTGGTTGATGGTGTGACCAAGCTGACCAATCTGCAGCTTAATTCAACGGAAACCAAGCAGGCCGAGAATTTTCGCAAGCTGTTTATGGCGATGTCCAAGGACCTGCGCGTTATTCTGGTCAAACTCGCTGACCGCTTGCACAACATGCGCACGATCAAAGCGATGCGTGTGGAAAAGCAGGCGCAAAAGGCGCGCGAGACCATGGAGATTTATGCGCCGCTTGCGGGTCGTATGGGTATGCAATGGATGCGCGAAGAGCTTGAGGATCTGGCCTTTAAGGTGCTGAACCCCGAAGGGCGCGCCAGCATCATGCGGCGGTTTATCTCGCTTCAGCGCGAAACCGGGGATGTAATCCAGAAAATCACCGGCGATATGCGGCACGAACTGGGCAAGGCACCAGTGGAGGCAGAGGTCTTTGGCCGCGCCAAGAAGCCTTATTCAATCTGGCGCAAGATGCAGGAAAAAGACCTGAGTTTTTCGCGGCTGTCCGACATTTACGGGTTCCGTGTGATCACGGGGTCCGAGGAAGACTGTTATCGTGCGCTGGGCATTATCCACGCGCGGTGGCGTGCGGTGCCGGGGCGGTTCAAAGATTACATCAGCCAGCCCAAGACCAACGGATACCGGTCCATTCACACCACCGTATCGGGCCGCGACGGCAAGATTGTCGAGGTGCAAATCCGCACGCGCCAGATGCATGATGTGGCCGAAAGTGGCGTCGCCGCGCATTGGTCTTATCGGGATGGTGTGCGGTCGAAAAACCCGTTTGCGGTTGATCCGGCCAAGTGGATTACCCAACTGACAGAACAATTCGACGCCGAAGAGAATCACGAGGATTTTCTGGAGGCGGTAAAGCTGGAAATGTATGCCGATCAGGTGTTCTGCTTTACCCCCAAGGGCGACGTGATCAAGCTGCCGCGCGGTGCGACGCCGATTGATTTTGCCTATGCTATTCATACGCGTATCGGGAACGCCTGTGTGGGGGCAAAGATTGACGGCATGCGGGTGCCTTTGTGGACGCGTGTGAAAAACGGGCAATCCATTGAGATTATCCGCGCGCAAGGTCAGACACCGCAGGTGACATGGCTTGATATTGCCACAACCGGCAAGGCAAAGTCGGCCATCCGCAGATCATTGCGCGAAGTAGACCGTGCGCGGTTTATCAAGTTGGGGCAGGAACTCGCGCGCTCTGCCTTTGCGCAGGTGGGCAAGAAATCGACCGACAAGGTTTTGCGGACCGCCGCCAAGAACATGCGGCTGAAGAATGCAGAAGAACTGTTGGCGCTTTTGGGCAGTTCCGAGCTGACGGGCCGTTCCGTTGTCCAGTCGGTCTATCCTGATCTGGAGCGGGTGAGCGGCAAACAGGTTGATTCCAAACACGCCGTTGCGGGTCTGGAGCCGGGCCAGTCCTTTGACCGTGCGCCGTGTTGTAATCCACTGCCCGGAGAGCGGATTGTCGGGATCACTTATCGTGGTCACGGCGTCAGCGTACATGCGATTGATTGCGCGCGTTTGTCGGAATACGAGGATCAACCCGACCGCTGGCTTGACCTGCGCTGGCACGACGGAAATCATCTGGCGATCAACGAGGCCGTGCTTGACCTGACAATTGGCAACGGTGCTGGCGTGTTGGGGCGGATCTGCACCTTGATCGGAGAGGCATCCGCCAATATCTCGGACTTGAAGTTCTTGGAACGCAAACCTGACTTTTATCGTTTGTTGATCTATGTGGCATTAAGAGACGTTGCGCATCTGCATTCCTTGATGCTTACGCTTGAAGCAGAGGGCGATGTGGCCGCTATTTCGCGCTATAGAAACAAGAATGCGACCTTGGCGGAACACAAAGATGCATGATGGCATCATTTTAGGGCAATGTGATCGGTAGTGGATCTGAGAGTTGATTTTTAAACGCCGCGATCCAAAACCAACGCTGCGTGCGATGGCCGAATTTGTTTGGCCACGCGGTGGATGGGCGCGCGCATTTCACTATGTTAAACACCGCATGCGCCGTCTTCCGGACAGCCCCGAACGCATTGCGCGGGGTGTCTGGGCTGGTGTGTTTGTGACATTCACGCCGCTCTTTGGCATGCATTTCGTGTTTGCAGTGCTGCTGGCGCGGTTGATGAAGGGCAATATGCTGGCGTCCTTGATGGCCACCTTTGTCGGCAATCC
>JAFMHE010000046.1 GCA_017854675.1 Paracoccaceae bacterium
GGCCGATGTCATGGTCTTGCTGGGCGCGGTGCTATGGTTTGGCGCATGGCCTGCGATGGTGGTGGTCGCAGCATTTATATTTCTGGTTTCCAGCCGGTTCATACTACCGGAAGAGGCGCGGCTAAGAACCCATTTCCCGGTTGAATATGCCCAGTACGCACGCCTGACACGCAGGTGGTTGTGAACAGTTCGCGGGAAAGAGTTTGGGTACGGCGAAGATGTAATTACCATGTGCGCTGGAAGCATGGTCGTCATGGCGATAGATGTTGGCGCTTTGCAGAGAACCCGATTGCGGGTCATCGCTGCGTGTTTGGCAACGAACAGGTTCAGGTTCTTTACTACCGAATGTTTCGTTTGATTGCTCCACCAAAGGGTGAATATCGCCGACCAAAGCGACGTCTGAACGATATGAATTTGGCGGTATGGCTATTATGCATAGCCAACATCGTTTCCGCGAAACTGATTGCCGCATTATGCCTAAATGTCGGCCTCATTTTAAAATGCCAACGATGTTAGCGCCATAAGTGTAGCTTTATGGCGGCAATTCCTTGAAACGTCCGGAATTTGCCGCTTCCATGCGCTTGTACAATGTGGGGCGGCGCTATATCCCCACGCAATAATGTTGCGCCACTGGGGTGCGACCGGATCAATGCGGGGGTTTTTGCGTGAAAATCGGAACGCCAAAAGAGATATTTGCAGGCGAGGCGCGTGTCGCGATGACACCTGCGTCTGCCAAGGAGCTTCAAAAGCTCGGGCATGAGTGCATGATTGAAGCGGGCGCAGGCGTGCTTGCAGGATTTGCGGATGCCGATTATGCGGCTGCGGGTGTCGAGGTGGTCAAAACCGCCGCTGCCCTCTGGAAAGGCGCGGATGTTGTCGCGAAGGTCCGTGCACCGGATGCGGGCGAGATGAAAAAGCTGCGCGCCGAGCAGACGTTGATTTCCTTCTTTAGCCCGGTTGCGGATGAGGCCAACATGCAGGCCGCCGCCAAAAAGGGCGCGACCGTCGTGGCGATGGAAATGATCCCGCGGATTTCTCGGGCGCAAAAGATGGATGCGTTGTCGTCGATGGCGAATATCGCGGGCTACCGGGCGGTGATCGAGGCTGGCAACAACTTTGGCCGTTTCTTTACCGGTCAGATCACGGCGGCGGGCAAGGTGCCCCCGGCGAAGGTACTGATCGTGGGCGCGGGTGTCGCCGGATTGGCCGCCATCGGGACGTCGACGTCGCTGGGTGCGATCACCTATGCGTTTGACGTGCGCCCCGAAGTGGCCGAGCAGGTCGAATCGATGGGTGCCGAATTTGTTTACCTCGATTTCGAAGAAGAGCAGCAGGATGGTGCGGCGACGGGCGGCTATGCGTCGGTTTCCAGCCCGGAATTCCGCGAAGCCCAATTGGCAAAGTTCCGTGAAATGGCGCCTGAGGTGGACATCGTCATCACAACGGCCCTGATCCCCAACCGCGAAGCACCGGAAATCTGGACCGCTGATATGGTTGCCGCGATGAAGCCGGGGTCGGTGATCATCGACTTGGCGGCCGAAAAAGGCGGCAACTGCAAACAGACCGTGATGGACGAGAAAATCGTGACCGAAAATGGTGTGACCATCATCGGCTACACCGATTTCCCAAGCCGGATGGCGACGCAGGCATCAACGCTTTATGCGACAAACATCCGCCATTTGTTGACCGATTTGACGCCAGACAAGGATGGCGTGATCAATCACAACATGGAAGACGACGTCATTCGAGGCGCGACGATTGCGCATGGCAAAGAGGTGACATTCCCGCCGCCCCCACCGAAAGTGGCGGCGATTGCGGCACAAAAGAAAAAACCTGCACCAAAAGAACTGACGCGCGAAGAAAAAGCCGCCGCCGAAGTGGCAGCGTTCAAACAGCAAACCAAGAACCAGGTGACACTGTTGGCCGTTGGTGGTGCGCTGCTTTTGGCCGTGGGTCTGGTGGCCCCGGCAAGCTTTATGCAGCACTTTATCGTGTTTGTTCTGGCCGTATTCGTGGGTTTCCAAGTCATCTGGGGCGTGGCGCACAGCCTGCACACACCGCTGATGGCGGTGACGAATGCCATTTCCTCCATCATCATTCTGGGGGCGCTGATGCAGATCGGCTCCGGCTCCTTTTTGGTAATACTCCTTGCTGCCTTGTCGGTCTTTATGTGTGGGATCAACATTTTCGGTGGCTTCCTCGTGACACGGCGCATGCTCGCCATGTTCCAGAAATCGTAAGGGGGCTGAGATTATGGATTTTGGTTTCACAACAGCGGCTTATGTGGTCGCAGCTATTTTGTTCATCCTGTCGTTGGGTGGGCTTTCGGGCCAGGAAAGCGCCAAGCGCGCGGTGTGGTACGGCATTGCGGGCATGGCATTAGCTGTTGCCGCAACGCTGATCGGGCCGGGATCGGGGTACTGGCTGTTGTCGGTGATCCTGATCGCGGGCGGTGGTGCGATTGGCTACCAACTGGCGACGCGGGTGCAGATGACGCAGATGCCCGAACTGGTCGCGGCGATGCACAGCCTTGTGGGTCTGGCGGCGGTTTTCGTCGGTTTGATCGCACATTTTGAGATTGTGCGCGTGGGGCAGATGATTGCCGAAGGGTCTGACCTGTCCGAACTGGGCAATTTCGCGAGCCTTATTGCCAAGAAGGACGGCGTGGAATTGTCGATCCTGCGGGTTGAACTGTTCCTTGGCATTTTCATCGGTGCGGTGACGTTCATGGGCTCTGTCATTGCTTATGGCAAACTGGCCGGGCGGGTGACATCGGCGGCGGAAAAGCTGCCGGGCGGTCATATGCTGAACATCGCGGCGGCAGTCGTGACGGTCGTGACGTTGATCTGGTATTTCAACACTGGTGGGTTTTTCCCGCTCTTTATCATGCTGCTGGCCGCACTTTTTGTCGGCTATCACCTGATCATGGGCATTGGCGGCGCGGACATGCCGGTGGTTGTGTCCATGCTGAACAGTTATTCTGGCTGGGCGGCGGCGGCGATTGGTTTCAGCCTTGGCAACGACCTGTTGATCGTGGTTGGTGCACTGGTTGGATCAAGCGGCGCGATCTTGTCCTACATCATGTGTAAGGCGATGAACCGGTCGTTTGTGTCGGTTATCCTTGGTGGTTTCGGTGGCCCGCAGGGTGAGCAGATGGCCGTTGAAGGTGAGCAGATCGCGATTGAGGCCGAAGGTGTCGCAGCGGCGCTGAACGAGGCGGATAGCGTTATCATCATCCCAGGATACGGCATGGCCGTGGCGCAGGCCCAAGGGGCGGTGTCGGAGCTGGTCAAAAAGCTGCGCGCACAGGGCAAGAACGTGCGGTTTGCCATTCACCCCGTTGCGGGACGCCTTCCGGGTCACATGAACGTGCTGCTGGCTGAGGCCAAAGTGCCTTATGACATCGTGATGGAGATGGACGAGATCAACGATGATTTCCCGTCTACGGATGTTGCGATTGTTATTGGCTCGAATGACATTGTGAACCCGGCGGCACAGGACGATCCGAACAGCCCGATTGCGGGCATGCCGGTTCTGGAATGCTGGAAGGCCAAGCAGGTATTTGTGTCCAAGCGCGGGCAGGGTACGGGCTATTCCGGGATCGAGAACCCTTTGTTCTTTAAAGAGAACACGCGGATGTTTTACGGCGATGCGAAAGCGTCTTTGGACAAACTGTTGCCGATGATTGACTGATCGCTTCGTCTTTAGTTCGAAGGTTGAGATAAAAACGCCCTGCCGGAAACGGTAGGGCGTTTTGCGTTGAGAGCTTGCATTTGGCGCTGCGCGAGTGGCGTGAGGTGTCACTGGCGTAAAGGGCGCGCTGTTTGCGTATGTGCGGTGGTGAAGATGTGACCAGCGGTGTTGAGTGAGGCCAATCACTTAATCAATAGGACGAAAGATATGACACAGATTTTTACCGCCGCACCGATTTGGGTTTGGCCCCTTTTGGCTATCCTGATCATCTTCGGAATGCGGGCGCGACGTGATCGCACGGCACCGGCATTCCTGATATATGCGATGCCGCTCTTGGCGATATTGGCCCTGCGTTCAACCAATGCGCTGCCAGCGGGCAGTTGGATATGGTTGGTGTTTGCAGGCGTTTATCTGGTCGGTGTCTGGGCGGGACACCGGATGCAGGCAGGCTGGCTTTTGGGTCGCGAGGGACGGTTGGTTCGGCTCAAAGGTGAAAGCCTGACGTTGGTTGTGATTATGGTGGTGTTCTGGGCAAATTTTGTCGGTGGGTCCTTACGGGCGGTCGCGCCGCAGGTTTATGCAAGCGCAGGGTTTCATGCGGTATTTACCGCGATCCTTGCGATATGTGCAGGCAGCTTTGCCGGTCGGGCGGTACGGGTTTGGCAGGCAGATTGATTGAATCCTTGGCAGTGTATACAGTTGTATTCCATTAACACCTTGAAATACATAAAGTATTTGAAAAACCTGCGGCTGCGTCCTATGTGTAGGGTAACATTTGCAGGAACATACCCATGGCCCCGATCAAAGACTATCCGCAACGCTATGCCCTGACAGGTGAGTTGCATGCGCGGCCTTTTCCGTCGCTCAAGGCGCCGTCACGGGCTGTGTTTTTGGCGATCAAACAGCCCCATGATGCGGCCAGCCGGGACCGGTCTGCGGACCTTGCGCATCTGGCGGCGCTGCTGGATCATTACGGTGCGCCCCGCCCCGACCCGTCCGCGACGCATTATTATGGCGAGATGGGAAAATATTGGCTCAAATGGGAACAACATACCGAGCAGGTCACATATACCGTCTTTCGCAAGGACGCGGGAGAGCGGCCTTTTGATCCTGCGGAGTTCGATGTGTTTCCTGACTACTGGCTTAACGATGCGCCGGGGGGGCGGATCACGTCTGTGCTTTTGCGGCTATTGCCACGCCCCAAGGATGATGCAGAGATTGCCGATTTGCTGACCGAATGGTTCGTCCCCGAAAGCCTTGCCGTGGCATCGGTGCTGGAAGGTGCGGCAGTGGTCGCGTCAGATTTTCGCATCGATTCTGCGGGGCATTTGCGGATGGCGGTTTTCGCGGATGAGGCGACAGGCGCGCGGCGCACCGGGCGCATTGTGCAGCGGTTGACGGAAGTGGAGATGTATAAATCCGCCTCCATGCTGGGATTTTCCATGGTGCGCGAAATGTCGGGGCAATTGAATGCGCTGGACGCCAAGCTGACCGATCTGATGGCGCAGATGCGCGGCCCTGCGGCCAAGGCCGAGGATACGCTGCATGCGCTTTTGGACATCTCGGTCGAGTTGGAGACGCTCGCGGTCAAGACGGCGTTCCGCTTTGGTGCGACGGGGGCCTATCAGGCTATTGTCAGCCAACGGATTGCCGCGCTGCGCGAGGAACGGTTCATGTCACGCCAAGGGTTCGCGGAGTTTATGATGCGCCGCTACGAGCCTGCGATGCGCACGGTGCAATCCACGGAAAACCGGCTCCAGTCGATGAGCGCGCGGGCGATCCGGGCCTCGGAACTGCTGCGCACGCGGGTGGATGTGGAACGGTCCGCACAAAATCAGGACATCCTTGCCAGCATGGACAAACGGGCCGATTTGCAGCTGCGGTTGCAAAAGACGGTCGAAGGGCTGTCGGTGGTCGCGATCAGTTACTACGCCGTCTCGCTGGTGGGCTATCTGCTGTACCCTGTGGCGGAGGCGGGCGGCATCAGCAAGGGCATGCTGCTGGCGGTCGTGACACTGCCTGTGGTGGGGGCTGTGTGGATGATGGTGCGGCGGTTGCGCAAGCATATGGAATGAATGTGCAATAGCAGCTGTGGAACGCAAAACGCCCCGGAGTGATCCGGGGCGTTTTGCGTTTATGCTGTGGATGCGCGCGTCAGCGGCCCCGTATGCGTGGATCAAGCGCGTCGCGCAGGCCATCGCCCAAATAGTTCACGCTGAGCACGGTTAGCGAGATGGCGATGCCGGGCAAAAGCACGCGTTCAGGGTAATCCTGCATGCGCTGTACGGCGTCGGCCAGCAGCTTGCCCCATGTCGGGTAGTCTGACGGGAAACCCACGCCCAGAAAGCTAAGCGCGCTTTCTGTGATGATCGCGGTGGCAAGGCCAAGCGTTGCCGACACCATGATCGGTGAAATCACGTTAGGCAGCAAATGGCGGCGGATGATCTTGCCCGATGTCGTCCCGATAGAGCGGGCGGCGAGGATGAATTCGCGTTCCTTCAGCGCCAGAATATCGCCACGCACGATACGCGCCGTTTGCATCCACGAGGTTAAGCCGATGACCGAGACGATGAGGATGAACATCCCCCCCTCGGGCCCGAAGCGAGAGTTCAGTGGTTGGCGGAACAGCGTCACGGCCAGCAAAACCAACGGCAGGATCGGCAAGGACAGTACCAGATCGGTAAAGCGCATCAGCCAGAAATCGAGGCGTTTGAAGTAGCCCGCAAAAACACCAATCGCGGTGCCGATGATCAGCGCCAGCGCCATAGCGAGCCAACCGACAGCCATGGACACGCGGCCCCCCGCAATCATCTGGGCAAGGATATCACGCCCCAGTTGGTCTGTGCCAAAGGGATGCGCCCAGCCCGCTGTGACACCGCTGTCCCACAAAAGCGTGTAGATCGGACGCCAGTTTTTGTTGCGGATGTCCAGTTTCTTGGGGTCCACGTCCCAGATGTAGGGACCCAGCAGGACTGCCAGCGTGATGAACAGCAAGAACCCCCCGCCAAACACAGCGCCTTTGTGTTTGCGGAACTGGTCCCAGACGTCTTTCCACTGGCTGCGCGGTGGCTTTTGCGGCTCTTTGTCGACCAAAGCGCCAAAAGTTTCGATGTCGGCCTCTAGGGGCGAGGCGGGTATGGCTTGTTCAGTCATAGCGGATCCTCGGGTCAAGCAGTCCGTAGAGGACATCTGCGATCAGGTTAAAGAGTACGATCAGGATGGCGAAGATAAAGGTCAGCGTCATCACCATCGGCAGGTCATTGGCAAAGAGCGCGGTCAGCAAAAGCTGCCCGATCCCGTTCACCTTGAACACGTTTTCGGTGATGATGGCGCCGCCAAAGATCGCTGGCATGCCCAGTGCAATGACGGTGACAACCGGAATCATCGAGTTGCGCAGGACGTGGACCATAACAACGGATGCCTCGCGCAGGCCCTTGGCACGGGCGGTGCGTACGTAATCCTGATTGAGGTTGTCCAGCATCGCGCCACGCATGTAGCGGCTGATTTGTGCCGTGGTTTGCAGCGCCAGTACCATGACGGGCATGACCATCTGGAAGAACTGTATTTTGAAGCTTTCCCAATCGGTCACCACATGGGTGGTATCGTAGATTGACGGCAGCCAGCCCAGCGTGACGGAAAAGACCACGATCAGCAGCGGTCCGGTAAAGAACGGGGGGATCGAAAAGCCGACCATCGTGATGAATGTACCGGCTTGGTCAAACAGCGAATAATGCCTGTAGGCCGAATAGATGCCGATGGGGATCGCGATCAGGATGCCGACGATATAGCTGAGCCCAACCACCCAGAGGGTTTGCGGCATGCGCTGTGCAACGATGTCCATAACCGGAGAGCGGGTCTGCCAAGAGATCACGCGCAGTTCGTCTTTGTAGAAATTCGTGTCGGGCAACCATCCCAGCAGGGTAGAGGAGTTCGTCAGGTAGTCGATGAACACTTTGGGTTCGATCCAGAAGAACTGGATCAGCCATTTCCAGTATTGGACATACCAAGGCGCGCCCAAACCAAGGGCTTCGCGCATCTTTTGTTTGACCTCTGGCGGAACGGTTAGGGGGACCTGCGCCATCGGATCACCGGGTGCCAGTTGCAGCAGCCCGAAGATGATAAAACTGATGAACAAAAGGGTCGGGATCGACAGGAATAATCGTCGGATGGTGAACGTCAGCATACGCGACACCTTTGTTAATCGGTCTTGAGGGGAAAGGTGTAAGGCGGGGACAGCCCCGCCTTACGGATACCGGGGGTGGGCGGGGCGAACCCCGCCGCGCGCCCTTACTTGATGCGGTACCAGTCTGCGACATTCCACAGTTCTGAGTCCCATACGTTCAACACAACACCACCAAGAGAGTTGGAGTGTGCAGACACACGCGCACGGTTCACCAGTGGTACGATTGTCATCGTGTCTTTGGTGATCATGTCGTTCAGCTTGCGGCCAATCTCGCCACGCTTCTCAAGGTCACCTGTGGCGGCCAGCTCGTCGAGCAGGGCGTCATAGGCAGGATCACAGAAGCGGTTGATGTTCTCACCCTGCCACTGGCTGGATGGCTTTGGCTCGTTGCCACAACGGTAGGCCGACAGGTATGCCTGTGGGTCTGTGCCGTTAAAGGTGTTCGCATACATTTCTACGTCTGCATAGAACTTCTGGAACGTGTCAGGGGATCCTGGGTCACCACCAAAGAACACGGAACCATCAAGGTTACGCAGTTCGGTTTCAACACCGATCTGCTGCCACCAATCTTTGATCAGCGCCTGGAAGTCCTGACGGACGGCGTTGGTCGATGTCTGGTACAACAGTGCCAGTTTCTTGCCATCTTTGTCACGCACGCCGTCACCATCGGTGTCGGTCCAGCCAGCTTCTTCAAGCAGGGCTTTTGCGCCTTCGATGTCTTGCGTCAGACACTCTGTGTTGTCGGAGTTATAAAGCGCAGGAGCTGGGACGAGGTTACAGGTTGGTGTACCGGCCTTGCCATAGCCCACTTCGGTCAACAATTCGCGGTCGATCGCCATGGACAGCGCCTTGCGGACTTTGAAGTCGGACAGAATTGGGTGGGGGTGCATCACCGTCGCACGCTCGCCCTCGGGCAGGTCAGGGGATGGATCGGTCAGGTTCATCTCGATCCGCTCAACCAATGGGCCGAAACCTGCAATGGCAACACCTTTGCCTGCTTCTTCCATCTTGGCGATCACGTCGGGTGCCAACTGAAGGTTCCAGGCGTAGTCGAATTCGCCCGTTTCCAGAACCGCACGACCGGCTGCAGCCGCGTCGCCGCCGCCTTTGAACGTCAGCGTTGCGAAGGCTGGTTTGCCTGCAATGCGGTAGTTCTCGTTCGCTTCCATCGTGATCACGTCATTTGGACGGAATTCGACGACTTTGAACGGGCCTGTGCCGATGGGGTTAAAGTTGGCTTCTGTACACTCTGGCGCTTTGGCACCAAGGCAATCAGCAAACTGGGCGGCCTGAATGATGGGGCTCTCGCCACCAACGAAGGGGCCATAGGGGTTTGGCTGGGGCGCTGAAAAGGTGACTTTGACAGTCAGATCATCAATCGCCTCAACGCTTTCCACGCCATCAAACTTGGCGCCCTGCGCGCAACCACCTTCGGGGTGCATGCAGTAATCAGCCGTGAATTTCACGTCTGCGGATGTAAAGGGCGTGCCATCGGACCATGTCAGACCGGGGGTGATGTTCCAGGTGATGGTCGTCAAATCGGCTGACACGCCACCATTTGCAACTGTCGGCACTTCGGTGACCAGAAACGGCACCATTGCGCCGGTTTCGGTGTACCGCGCCAGCGGCTCAACGATCAGCGAGGCCGATTCAACGTCCTTGGTACCGCCCGACAGGAACGGGTTCAGGATGGAAGGGGCCTGCCAATACAGGATTTTTACATCGCCGTCGCGACCGCGCTCACCTTCGTGGCCGTCTGCGAGTGCGAAGGGGGCAAATGCGGTTGTCGCAATTGCACCCATCAATAGGGTTCTCATTTTCATGTCGTACTCCTTGTTGGACACACTTTACGGTGTCACGTTTGGATTGGACTGTGCCCAGCCGCATTTATCGTTCGGGGGATTGGATGAAGAACTTCGGCTAACCTTACGTAAACTTGTAATATTATCCAGCAGCTGCCCAGCACCCCCAGAGCGCATGTGCCATATCGAAACAGGTTTCACCGGAAATGCAAGCCTTGAGGCGCGTAATGCGGGAAAATTGGGCATTCAGGCGGCGTTGGTTTGACACGCCTCGCCGAATGGCCGTAGCGTCGTGGATTAGCTGCCCCTTTTGACAGGAACGAACATGCTGGACGCGCCAAAAATCACGCCGATTGCTCAGGTAAAAGGCCTGCGGGTTGAGTTTCAGACCAAAGATGGCCCGGTTGTGGGCGTCGAGGACGTCAGTTTCGACATTAACCCCGGTGAAACGGTCTGCGTGGTCGGAGAATCAGGGTCCGGCAAATCGGTGTCGTCGTTGTCGTTGATGCGCCTTGTTGAATACGGTGGGGGCACGATTGCGGGCGGGCAGTTGTTGTTTGACGGACGCGAGGGCGGCCAGATTGATCTGGCAACCACCGATCAATCCAAGATGCGCCACATTCGCGGCAATGAAATCGGGATGATCTTTCAGGAGCCGATGACGGCGTTGAACCCGGTGTTCACGGTGGGCCGCCAGTTGACCGAAGGTCTGCGCATCCACAAAAGCATGACCAAAGCCCAAGCCGAGGCGCGCGCGCTGGAGTTGCTGAAAGAAGTGCGCATTCCCGAGGCCGAGCGCCGGTTGCAGCAATACCCGCATGAGCTGTCGGGTGGCATGCGCCAACGTGTTGTGATCGCCATGGCGCTGGCCTGCGAGCCGCGTCTGCTGATCGCGGATGAGCCGACGACCGCGCTTGATGTGACCATTCAGGCAGAAATTCTGGCGCTGATGGACCGGCTCAAGCGTGAAACCGGCACAGCCGTCATGTTCATCACCCACGACATGGCAGTGGTGGCGCAGATGGCCGACCGCGTCGTCGTGATGTTCCGGGGCAACAAGGTTGAAGAAGGCACGGTCGAGCAAATCTTCGAGAACCCGCAGCATGCCTACACCAAAGCGCTGTTGGCCGCAGTGCCGAAACTGGGCGAGATGACCGGCAAAGCCTATCCTGAGCCGATGAAGCTGTTGGGTCAGGAAGGCAAAGAGATCAAACCGATCAAGGGCACCGACGAGGTGCTTTTGACGGTCAAGAACCTCACCACACGGTTCCCCGTGACGGGTGGATTTTTCCGCCGGCATATTGCGAACGTCCACGCGGTCGAGGATATCTCCTTCACTATCAACAAGGGCCAGACACTGAGCCTTGTGGGCGAAAGCGGGTGCGGTAAATCCACAGCGGGCCGGTCTATCTTGCGGTTGGTGGAACCCAATTCGGGACAGATCGACCTTGGCGGCAAGGACATCATGGCCTTGAACCAAAGAGACCTGCGCACCGCGCGGCTTGACATGCAGATGATCTTTCAGGACCCATTCGCATCGTTGAACCCACAGATGCAGCTCAGCGATCAGGTGGCCGAACCGATCCACAATTTCGCAACCCTAAAAGGCGACGCTGTCGCCAAACGGGTCGAGATGTTGTTTGACCGTGTCGAACTGCCACGCAGCTTTATGCGCCGTTTTCCGCATGAATTGTCGGGTGGCCAACGCCAACGGGTTGCAATCGCGCGTGCGCTGGCACTGAACCCCAAGCTGATCATCGCCGACGAGGCGGTATCGGCGCTCGACGTGTCTGTGCAGGCACAGGTGCTGAACCTGATGATGGAATTGCAGGCCGAGATGGAGTTGAGCTTTCTCTTTATCAGCCACGACATGGCAGTGGTAGAGCGTGTCAGTCACTATGTCGGGGTGATGTATCTGGGCCGTATCGTTGAGATCGGCCCGCGCGCGGCGGTGTTTGAAAACCCGCAACACGCCTATACCCAAGCGTTAATGAAAGCGGTTCCTATCGCCGATCCGCGCAAGCGCAAGGACGAATCAGAACTGAACTTCAAACCGATTCCATCGCCGATCCATCCGGTCAGCTACAAACCACAGCCCACTGTCTGGAAACAGATCACGCCGGGCCACGAAATTCTGATGACCGACAGCGGCTATTGAAGGACCACACCATGGCACAGCGCCTGACCCCGTTTGAGCTGATGGAAAAACTGATCAGCTTTCCCACCGTGTCGCGGGACACCAACATTCCACTGATTGACTGGGTCGCAGACTATCTCGCCGGCCACGGGATCGAAAGCCACCGCTATATTGATCCTGATCAGCCCAAACATGCGCTGTTCGCCCATGTCGGCCCCTGGCAGGAAGGCGCGATTGTGCTTTCGGGCCATACGGATGTGGTGCCGGTGGATGGCCAACCCTGGGACACCGATCCCTTCAGTGTCGTCGAAAAAGATGGCAAATATTACGGGCGCGGCACCTGCGACATGAAAGGCTTTGATGCGTTGGCGATCTGGGCGCTGGTCGAAGGACACTACGGCACCCTCACAACACCCCTGCAACTCGCGCTCAGCTTTGACGAAGAGATCGGCTGCACCGGCGCGCCGCCAATGATCAAAGCCATGCAACCGGTGCTGCCCAAGGGCAAGGCCGCGATCATCGGTGAGCCGTCAACGATGCAAGCCGTCACGGGTCACAAGGGCGGCAGCGGCTTTCACACGCATGTGGTAGGCTTTGAGGTGCATTCTTCCCTGATGCACACCGGCGTGAACGCGATCATGGCCGCGGCTAAGCTGATCGAATGGGCCAATGAGCAAAACAGCACCAGTATGGCCACGAAACCCACTGAAATCGCGGCGATGTTCGATCCGCCTTTCACCACCGTCCACGTTGGCATGATCGAGGGCGGAACAGCCCATAACATCACTGCCAAAGACTGCAAATTCGGCATGGATTTTCGCGTGGTCCCCGGCGAAGACAAGGAAAAGTGGAAACTCGAATACCTCAAAGAGGTCAAGCGCGTCGAAGAGGCGATGCAAGCCGTGGTCCCTGACACCCGGATCATCATCACCCCGCGTTTTGACGTGCCACCCTTGCAACCCGAAGAGAACGGCCCGGCGGAAACCCTTGTGCGCCAGATCACCGGCGACAACGCCAGCCACAAGGTCAGCTACGGCACCGAAGCAGGCCAGTTTCAGGAAGCAGGCTATTCGGCGGTCATCTGCGGCCCCGGCGACATCGCCCAGGCCCACCAACCCAATGAATACATCGAAGTGGCCCAATTCAATGCCGGTCACGCCTTCATGGAAAAGCTCCTCGCGCGCCTCTCTGCCTGAACGTCCTTATGATTTCTTTTTGGCCTTAAATATTTCGGGGAGCGCGAGGGGCTGGCCCCTCGCTCCACCGCCCATCCAAAGCGCCGTTCTCAAAAACAGTAAACCAATATGATCCCATCTCCGATCACCAACGCCACGCCCATCACCTATGCCGGACCTTTGCCCGAAACCTCTGACATTGTGGTAATTGGCGGGGGTGTCATCGGGGTCTGCACGGCGCTCGCTTTGGCCGAGCAGGGGCATCGTGTTACCCTGCTCGAAAAAGGCCGCATCGCAGGTGAACAATCGTCGCGGAACTGGGGTTGGATCCGCCAACAGGCGCGCGACCCCGCGGAATTGCCGATTATGATCGAGGCGATTGCCGCGTGGAAGGCCCTTGCGGCGCGGACCAATGTCGACATCGGTCTGCGCCAGACCGGCGTGACATACTTGGCGAAAAACCAACGTGATATGGACGGTTTTGCCGCGTGGTTGCCCTTTGCCAAGGCGCACGGGGTCGACACAGAGATCTTGTCGCGCAGCCAGACCATGGCACGTTTTCCGGACATGGCGACGCCGGTGATAGGTGCGATGACAACCCAAAGCGACATGCGCGCCGAGCCTTGGGTGGCGGTGCCGGCCCTTGCGGCCATCGCGGCGCGCGCGGGTGTGAACATCATCGAAAACTGCGCTGTGCGCACCCTCGACATTGCAGTGGGCCGCATTGCGGGGGTGGTGACAGAGGCTGGCACCATCCGGACCCAAAGCGTGGTTCTGGCCGCGGGTGCGTGGTCTTCGCTGTTTCTGCGCAACCATGGGGTCAATATTCCGCAGCTTTCCGTGCGTCAGAACGTGGCAGCCACAGGGCCTATGCCGGATGTGGGTCAAGGGGCTGCGTCCTCGAACAAGGTGGCATTCCGGCGGCGGCTGGACGGGGGCTATACGATCGCCTCTCCGGGTGCGGCCGAATTGTTCATCGGGCCGGATGCCTTTCGCGCTTTGCCAAAGTACATGCCGCAACTGCGCGCGGACCCGTTCTCGCAGATCTACCTGCCTGCCGCCCCCCGAGGGTTTCCCGATGCATGGGGCACCCCGCGTCGCTGGACCGGCGCAGAGCAATCCCCTTTTGAGCGGATGCGCATCCTTGATCCCGCGCCAAACCCCCGTGACATCAAGCGTCTGCTGCGCAATTTCGCTGCAATGTTCCCCGGTCTGCCGCCCGTCAGCCTGCGCGCGACATGGGCGGGTATGATCGACACGATGCCTGATATTGTGCCCATTGTGGACCGCTGCGCGGAAATTCCCGGTCTGGTGATTGGCACCGGCATGTCCGGGCATGGTTTTGGCATCGGGCCGGGTTTGGGTCCGGTTTTGGCAGCTCTGGTCACCGGGGATGCAGTCAGGCATGATCTGACCAGATTTCGCAGTGACCGATTCAGCAAGGGCCAGCGCATCCGCTTGGGCCTGACCGCTGCATAACCGGGCTGCGCAAGGAGGGCCATAAGATGCCAATCAAGAACCGCTTTGCCGAAACCCACGCCGAGATTGCCGCATGGCGCCAGCATTTGCACCAATACCCCGAATTGCAATTTGATGTGCATGAGACCGCTAAATTCGTCGAGGAAAAGCTGCGCAGCTTTGGCATCACCGACATCACCACCGGCATCGGCCAGACCGGCGTGGTCGCCGTCATAGAGGGGCGCAGCAATACCAAGGGCCGCGCGATTGGCCTGCGCGCCGACATGGACGCGCTGCCGATCACGGAGGCGACAGGGCTGCCCTATGCCTCCAACGTTCCCGGCAAGATGCACGCGTGTGGCCATGACGGGCACACCGCGATGTTGCTGGGCGCCGCGCAATATCTGGCGGAGACCCGCAATTTTGATGGCAAATGCGTGCTGATTTTCCAACCCGCCGAAGAAGGCGGCGGTGGTGGCAACGAGATGGTCAAGGATGGCCTGATGGAGCGTTGGGGGATTGAGGAAGTCTATGGCATGCATAACATGCCATTCTATCCTGTCGGCCAGTTTGCAATCCGCCCCGGTGCGCTTTTGGCCGCCGCAGACGAATTCGAGATCATCATCGACGGGCAGGGCGGCCATGCCGCAGCCCCGCATGAAGCAAAGGACACCAACCTTGCCGCGTGTCATGTTGTCGTGGCACTGCAAAGCATCGCCAGCCGCAATGTGGACCCGATCAAACAGGTCGTTGTGTCGGTGTGTACAATCCAAAGCGACACAGACAGCCATAATATCCTGCCTCAAACGGTCAAACTGCGCGGTACGGTGCGCACCTTGGACGAAGATGTGCGCAATCTGGCCGAACAACGGTTGCAGGACATCGCAACGCACACGGCGGCGGCCTATGAATGCACCGCGCATGTGGATTACCAGCGCGGTTATCCGGTGACCGTCAACCATGAGATCAACACCGATTACGCCGCCGATGCCGCCGAAAAAGTGACCCCCGGTGTGTGGCGTGACACCCCGCCCATCATGGCAGGCGAGGATTTTTCCTATATGCTGAACGCGCGTCCCGGCGCCTATATCATGATCGGCAACGGAGAAGCAGGCGCGACCGTGCACCATCCAAAGTACGATTTTAACGATGCTGCGATTCCGGCAGGGTGTTCGTGGTTTGCGGAAATGGTGGAAACACGGATGCCGGCAGGTTAAGCCTTTTCCAATATCTGAATTTATTGAAAACCCCAAGGAAACCCAATGCCCGTCAAGAACCGTTTTGCTGAAATGCACGCCGACATCACCGAATGGCGACGTGATTTGCACGAAAACCCTGAAATCCTGTTCGAAACGCACCGTACCTCGGCCTCGGTGGCTGAAAAGCTGCGCAGCTTTGGCTGTGACGAGGTGGTCGAGGGCATCGGGCGCACCGGTGTTGTGGGGGTGATCAAAGGGCAAAGCACGGCGTCGGGCAAGGTCGTGGGGCTGCGTGCGGATATGGATGCGCTGCCGATCCATGAACAAACGGGGCTGGAATATGCCTCCAAAACGCCGAATGCGATGCATGCCTGCGGGCATGACGGCCATACCGCGATGCTGTTGGGGGCCGCGCGCTATCTGGCGGAGACGCGGAATTTTGACGGAACGGTTGTGGTCATTTTCCAACCCGCCGAAGAGGGCGGCGGCGGCGGTCGCGAGATGTGCAAGGACGGGATGATGGACCGTTGGGGCATTCAGGAAGTTTACGGCATGCACAATTGGCCCGGCATGCCGACGGGATCGTTTGGCATTCGTCCCGGTCCGTTCTTTGCCGCGACCGATCTGTTGGAGATCGAGGTTGAGGGGCTGGGCGGCCATGCAGCCAAGCCGCAAGAAACGATTGATACGACAGTGGTGGCGGCCCACATCATCACGGCGCTGCAAACCATTGTCAGCCGCAATGCCGATCCGATTGGCAATATCGTCGTCTCCATCACCTCGTTCGAGACCTCTTCCAAGGCTTTCAATGTGATCCCGCAGCGGGTCAACATGCTGGGCACCGTGCGGACATTGTCCAATGAACTGCGCGATCTGGCCGAAAAGCGTGTGGTCGAGATATGCGAAGGGATGGCCGCGACATTCGGTGCGGTGGCACGGGTCAAATACACGCGTAATTATCCGGTCATGGTGAACCACCCCGAGCAAACTGAATTTGCTGCCGATGTGGCGCGGTCAGTCTCGGGGGCTTGCGATGAAGCACCTTTGGTGATGGGGGGCGAAGATTTCGCCTTTATGCTCGAGGAGCGTCCGGGGGCCTATATTCTGGTCGGAAATGGCGACAGCGCGATGGTGCACCATCCGCTGTATAATTTCAACGACGAGGCGATCCCGGCAGGATGTAGTTGGTGGGCAGGCATTGCTGAGCAACGCATGCCGATGGCGGGTTAACCGGGCCTCAAGTATGCCAAAGTGATTGGTAGACGGCATTAATGCCGTCTGTCTCGGCTGCCGCGCTGAAACGGGTTTCGGCGATATGGCGGGCGGTTTCAGCAAGGTTGGGGCGCGATAGCAGGGCGCTTGCGGCTTCGGCGGCTTGGGCTGCATCTGCGACGATGGTCCCGATGCTGCCCCCGTCTGAAAAAATGCGGTAATATCCGGTGTCAGTGGCGACGAATGGCACGCCTGAGGCGAGACCTTCAAGCGGGACCATGCCATAGCCTTCATAGCGTGGCAGTTGCATGATCAGGGACAGGGCGCGGGTAACGGCGGGCAGTTTTTCAGCGGGTATTTCACCAACAAACAACAGGCGACCCGCAAGGCCGGCAGCGCCCACTTTGTCTTGTAACCCTTTTAGAAAGCTTTGATGTTTGGTCCCTGCGCGTCCAATGACAAGGGCCGTCGCATCCGGGTTTTGTGGCAAGAACCGCAGCATCGCATCGACAAATGTGTCAGTGCCTTTTTCGGGCCTGATGCGCCCGATTGTAGCGATGCCATGGGTGCCGCCATACCCCAATGCGCGCCACGCAGCGGCGCGGTCCGTGGCGGGTGTAAACATCTGCGTGTCAACGCCGTGCGGCACGATTGCGCGAACGTGTGGCACAAATTCTGCCGCTTTGTCGGTGGTGGCGATGACTGCGTCCATGCGCGAAATCAGCCAACGCGGATAGACGGAGTGGCGGCGCTGTGCAGCAGAGGTGAACACGATCTTTATCGGCATCCGTCGCACATCCCGCAGCCAGATTGCGTGGCGCATTTCGGGGTTGCGGCGTACATGCCAGATGGCAAAGGGCTGTGCGGGGGGCGGTGTCCGGGATGCAGCATTGGCGGCTTGTTTGGTTATTGGCGCGGGGCAACCCGGCAGTGCATGACCCACCAGCACCAGCGGATAGCGCGCCGTCTGGGCGCGGATCACATTGGCGGCAGTCGCGGAAACACCGGTAAAGCGCGGGTTGTAATTGGTGACAAATAGATCAGTCATTGAGGTCGAGCGCCTTGATCAGACGATCCGCGATCCCGTCAAGCTGGTCGTTTTGCGCAGCCGCAAATGCGGTAGCTGCGCGGCGTCCTTTTGTGCGGATGGGCTGGCTTTGCAGCAGATCACCCACTTCGCGGACCAGATCACTGGCAGTGGCGACAAGGCGTGCAGCCCCCGCCGCCTCCATCTGAGCATAGGTTTCGGCAAAGTTGAAAATATGGGGCCCAGAGAGCGTCATCGCGCCCGATTGTGCCACTTCGAACGCGTTATGCCCGCCTTTTGCCTTCAACGATCCCCCCAGAAACACGACATTCGTTAAGGCGTACCATGTCCCCAACTCACCCATCGTGTCGGCAAGAAATACCTGTTCGCCGGGCGCGTCGCCCCTTGTGCGCCGGGTAAAGCTGAGGCCCGCACCTGCGATCAGGTTCATTGCGTCGCGCGCGCGATCTGTATGGCG
The DNA here is from genome assembly GCA_017854675.1 of Paracoccaceae bacterium. Classification (GTDB taxonomy): domain Bacteria; phylum Pseudomonadota; class Alphaproteobacteria; order Rhodobacterales; family Rhodobacteraceae; genus Sulfitobacter. The sequence continues at coordinate 18,365 of JAFMHE010000046.1, forward strand.
CGGCGCGAGGATCAGGCAAAGGTCGGGCCAGCGCTTGAGCAGCTCTGCATGCGCCTTGAGCACCACCTGTTCTTCGCCCTCATGGGTAGAGGATGCGACCCAGACGGGGCGGTGGCCTAGGGCGGCGCGGGCTTCAAACAGCAGATCCTCGTCCACAGGGAGAGGGCCAGCCATGGATTTGAGGTTAATGCCACGGGCCACGCGGTCGGGGGGCGCGTGGATGGACACCATCGCCTCTGCCATTGCGTCATTCTGGGTGAGAATCAGATCGAATACGTCGAACATATAGCGCGCAAGGCGGGGCATCTTGCGCCATGTTGTGATGGATTTCTCGGACAGACGGGCATTCACCAGCGCCATGCGCGCGCCTGTGGCATGGGTGCGGCGCAGCATCTGGGGCCAAAGCTCGCTTTCGACAAAAATCGCCGCATCCGGGCGCCAGTGTTTCAAAAAGCGTTTGATGGGGCCAGGGGCATCAAGCGGGGCGAATTGATGCACGGTGCGCGGCGGCAGACGTTTTGCGATCAACTCGGCAGAGCTGGCGGTGCCTGACGTGATGATGAACTGTAATTCCGGATGTTTGACGCCCATGCGGTGGATCAAGGCCAGAACCGACAGGCTTTCGCCCACGGACGCCGCGTGAAACCAGACATATTTGACGCCACTGTGGCGCGGTTCGGTCGCATGGCCCAGTTTTTCATGCGCGCGCACCACTGGAACACCTGCGGCGCGCAGTTTTCGTGTCTCGCTGCGCGCAAAGAAGGGAACGAGAAGGACGGAAAGGCCCACCCATGCACGATAAAGAAGGGGGGCGGGCATGGGTTTTAGCCGCCGGTATGGCTCATGTGGCGTGGCATTTGCCCGTCGAGTTTTTGCCGGGAATAGTCAAAATCATGGCCTTTGGGCTTGCGCAGAATGGCTGCGCGAATGGCGTCTTCCAACGGGCCGTTGTCCTGCGGGTGCGCGCGCAGCGGTGCGCGCAGGTCGGCGACATCTTCCTGACCCAGACACATGTAAATCTCTCCGGTGCAGGTGATGCGCACGCGGTTGCAGCTTTCGCAGAAATTATGGCTAAGCGGGGTGATGAA
>JAFMHE010000278.1 GCA_017854675.1 Paracoccaceae bacterium
TGGTGGCTTATGCGCTGTTGGTCACGGATTTGGACCCGCTGCGGTACAATCTGCTATTCGAGCGGTTCTTGAACCCTGAACGTGTGTCGATGCCCGACTTTGACATCGACTTTTGTATGGACCGGCGTGAGGAAGTCATTCAATACGTTCAAAAAAAGTACGGGCGCGACAAGGTGGGTCAGATCATCACCTTTGGTGCGCTGCTGTCCAAGGCGGCGGTGCGCGACATCGGGCGCGTGTTGCAGATGCCTTACGGGCAGGTGGACCGGTTGTCCAAGATGATCCCGGTTGAAGGGGTGAAACCCGTCTCAATAGAAAAGGCTTTGGCGGATGAACCGCGCCTGCGCGAAGAAGCGCGCAACGAGGAGGTTGTGGCGCGCCTGCTGGAGTACGGTCAGCAGGTTGAGGGGCTGTTGCGCAATGCGTCAACCCACGCGGCGGGGGTGGTGATCGGCGACAGACCGCTGGATGCGCTGGTGCCACTTTATCAAGACCCGCGATCCGATATGCCCGCGACGCAGTTCAACATGAAATGGGTGGAACAGGCGGGTTTGGTCAAGTTCGACTTTCTGGGTTTGAAAACGCTGACGGTGATTCAAAACGCGGTAGATCAGATCAAGGCGTCGGGACGTCACTTGCACATTGCTGCAGATGGAACGGAGTTGTTCATCCCACCAGAGGGTTTGACTGACGATATTGCAACTATTCCGCTGGATGATGAGGCGTCTTATAAACTCTATGCCAGCGCTAAGACGGTTGCAGTGTTTCAGGTGGAGTCCAGCGGTATGATGGATGCGCTGAAACGGATGAAGCCGACCTGCATCGAGGACATCGTGGCGTTGGTGGCGCTGTACCGTCCCGGTCCGATGGAGAACATTCCGACCTATTGCGAGGTTAAGAACGGGCTGCGGGAACTGGAGTCTATTCACCCGCTGATCGACGATATTCTTGAGGAAACTCAAGGGATTATCGTTTATCAGGAACAGGTGATGCAGATTGCGCAGGTGATGGCGGGGTATAGCCTTGGTGGGGCGGATTTGCTGCGCCGCGCGATGGGTAAGAAGATTGCCGAAGAAATGGCAAAGGAGCGTCCCAAGTTTGAAAAGGGCGCAATGGAGAACGGCGTCGACAAGAAGAAAGCCACGGAAGTCTTTGACCTTCTTGAGAAATTTGCCAACTACGGGTTCAACAAATCGCATGCGGCGGCCTATGCGGTTGTCAGTTATCAAACGGCGTGGCTAAAGGCGAACCATCCGGTCGAGTTTATGGCCGGTGTTATGAACTGCGACATCCATCTTACCGATAAGCTTGCCGTCTATTTCGAAGAGGTGCGCAAGCGGTTGGAGTTGCCCTGGGTGCCACCCTGCGTCAACCGATCGGATGCGACGTTCAAGGTTGCGGATGGGGCGCTGGTTTATGCGCTGGGCGCGCTGAAGAACGTCGGCGTTGAGGCGATGAAGCTGATCACCGAAGGGCGCAAGGTCGGGGGTGTCGATAGACCTTTTGCGACGCTTTTTGATCTTGCGCGGCGGGTGGATTTAAAACGTGTGGGCAAACGACCGTTGGAAATGCTGGCACGGTCGGGGGCGTTTGATGCGCTTGATCCCAACCGCAGGCGTGTCTTTCAAGCCCTTGATCCACTTGTGAATTATTCTGCTGCGATCCATGAACAGAAAGCGTCCAATCAGGTGTCACTGTTTGGTGAAGCGGGCGATGATCTGCCCGAGCCGCGGATGATGCCGTGTGACGATTGGGAGGCGGCAGAGCGGTTAACCGAGGAGTTCAAAGCGGTCGGTTTCTATCTGTCGGGGCATCCGTTGGATGATTATATGGGGCCACTCAAGCGCAAATGGGGGCAGGACCGGGGTGTGCCGTTCATGACGCTGGATGAGCTGACAGAAAAGGTCAGCGATCGCGGTGCGATGAATGCGCGTCTGGCCGGTGTGGTCGCGGGGCGGCAAGAGCGGAAATCGGCGCGGGGCAACCGGTTTGCTTTTGCACAAATGTCCGATCCATCAGGGGCTTACGAGGTGACGTTGTTCTCGGACACGTTGGAGGCGGCGCGGGCGCATTTGGAGACGGGTGCGCAAGTGGTGGTGACGGTTGAGGCGACGATGGAAAGCGATCAGCTCAAGCTGTTGGGCCGTTCAGTGATGCCGATTGAGACGGCCGTGGAAGACGTGAGCAGCATGGGGCTGCGCGTATTCATTGAGGCGCCTCACGCGATTGCGGCGGTATCGGATGTGTTGGAAGGCGCGCGGCGGGCGGCAAAGTCCGCCGGTCGCGGGCCAGTGCAATTATGCTTGCTGGACCCTAGTTTACCGGGTGAAGTTGAAGTTGATTTGGGCATGGAATTTCCTGTTACGCCGCAGATCAAAGGGGCCATCCGGTCCTTGGCCGGTGTGCTGGAAGTCGAAGAAATCTGAGGACGCGTTTTGGTTGCGGGTGGCAGAAAACGCGGTGATACTGTAGTCAGGTTTCGGGGCTCTGGGAGGGAGTGTTCGGTGGGGAGGCTGCAATGTTGAAGCGATTTTGTGTTGTAGCGGGCCTTTTGGTGCTGACGGCTTGTGGTGATCCGCTTGCTGGTCTGACCCGGATTTCCGAAGTGGACCTGGCCGAGACAGACCCTGTTGCCAACGCTGTGCCAAGTGACGCGGAAGTGGCGCGGGAAGGGTTCTTTGGATCATCGGATGTGGAGCCTGTCGCGACGGGTGACGCGGTGGTCGCGGCAACGGCTGAGCCTGCACCGAAAGGGATTTGGGGACTGTTGCGCCGCAGCGGGTCCGCAACGGACGCCGCGCAAGTGGTCGATGAACAAGGCGATATCAAAGATGTCGCCGATCCGAACTCTGGCACTGACGCGCTGCTGGATGTGGAAGATGCGACTGTCGTGGACCGTCAAGAACCGGTTCAACTGGCATCGCTGGAACCGGCCGCGCCAAAACGCCGGTTCGGGTTGTTCGGGGGCGTTGCGCCGGGCGCGCTGACCAGCACAACCAGCGACGATGTGGATGATGTCGCCTACGGCACGGTGCTGCCTTATGGGCAGATCGCGCGCTCTTGCGAGGCGCGGCGCAAGCCGCTTGGGCGGAAGATCGAGAGCGCGTCGGCACAAGGGTACAAGCTGTATGATTCCGATCCCGGCACCCTGGGGCCGCGCACATATTACATCACCGGATTTGACGATGATTGCCCCCGGCAATTGACCGCAGCGAACGTTATTTTGGGTGCGCCATCGCGGTATGAGGAATTGCATTACGGCCCGACGGGTCGCGATCTGGCCTATGCGCAGACTGACATGGCTTATGATAAGGTCAAACAAAAGGTCTGTGGTACGCGCAAGGGCAAGCCATGTGGCGCAAAGATCAACCAGATGGACAAGACGACATTCTTTGTCTCAAGCTATGCAACGTTTGACGCTAGCGCGCGCTGGTCAGAGGTATTGATCCATGACGGTATTGTTATGGCGACGGCGATGAAGTCGTATAAGTAGTTGTGAAACTTATATATTAATAGTGTGGTGGGCGTTCGTCGCCCATCACGACTGCGCCGCCGCCCGATGCTTCCCGCTCGCCCTCGCGCTGCATCAACATGTGGACGCGCCGGTTCAGCGCGACGATTTCGTCTGCTTGGCCTGCGACGATGTCTGACAGGTCTTCGACCATTCGGGTCAGATGGGCGATTTGTTCTTCCAGCTTTTCCATGTGCAGGCTCCCTTTGACGTGGAGCTAACATGGGGCGGGGCCGGATAAAAGTGGGCCTGGATAGAAGTGGTCATCGCGTGGTTGCGGGCGTTTGAGGGGGCTGTCTGCCCCCCGGGTGCCAAGGCACCCGTCCCCCGAAAATATTTAAGGCCAAAAAGAGATATGGTGGGCCGTGGGGGTTTGCTTGCCCTCTCTTGGGGGGTGCGGTAGGAGCAGGGCGTGCAAACGCATCATAGGAATACGACGCATGGCCAAGCCAAAAAAGACCCCTCGTCCACGGGCTGAGACGCCCAAGGGTTTCCGCGATTATTTCGGCGCCGAAGTGACACAGCGCGCCGAAATGTTGTCAAAGATTGCGGCGGTTTACCATCGGTACGGGTTTGATGCGCTTGAGAGTTCCGGCGTTGAAACGGTCGAGGCATTGGGCAAGTTTTTGCCTGATGTGGACCGCCCCAACGAGGGGGTTTTTGCGTGGCAAGAGGATGCGGATGCGGACAAGCCGGGCGATTGGCTGGCGTTGCGGTACGATCTGACCGCCCCTTTGGCGCGGGTTTATGCGCAGCACCGCAATGATCTGCCGACGCCCTACCGGCGCTATGCAATGGGGCCTGTGTGGCGCAATGAAAAGCCCGGACCGGGGCGGTTTCGCCAGTTTT
>JAFMHE010000279.1 GCA_017854675.1 Paracoccaceae bacterium
TCTCATGGACGGCAACGATTACGACACCAAGGGCAAATGCCCGGTCATGCATGGCACGATCAAACACACGACACATTCAGTGCGCTCAAACAAGGACTGGTGGCCGAACCAGTTGAACCTGAAAATCCTGCACCAGAACACACCGCTGTCGGACCCGATGCAGGGTGAATTCAACTATACCGAAGCCTTCAAATCCCTTGATCTTGATGCGCTGAAAAAAGATCTCGCCGATCTGATGACCGACAGTCAGGACTGGTGGCCTGCGGACTACGGCCACTATGGCCCGATGTTCGTGCGCATGGCATGGCATGCGGCAGGCACCTACCGCACCGGTGACGGGCGCGGTGGGGCGGGTTCAGGCTCACAACGCTTTGCCCCGCTGAATTCATGGCCTGACAATGGCAATCTCGACAAGGCGCGCCGCCTGCTGTGGCCGATCAAACAGAAATACGGCGCGGCAATTTCGTGGGCTGACCTTATGGTGCTCACCGGCAACGTTGCGATGGAAACGATGGGCTTCAAAACCTTTGGTTTTGCGGGCGGCCGCAAGGACATCTGGGAGCCGGAAGAAGACATCTACTGGGGTTCCGAGGAAAACTGGCTGGAAGTCTCCGGCGGGCCAAACACACGTTACTCTGGCGAGCGTGACATGGAAAACCCGCTGGCCGCGGTGCAGATGGGCCTGATCTACGTGAACCCGGAAGGTCCAGACGGCAACCCGGACCCTGCCGCATCGGCCTATGACATTCGCGACACATTCGCGCGCATGGCGATGGACGACTATGAAACCGTTGCGCTGGTCGCGGGCGGCCACACCTTCGGCAAGGCACATGGTGCGGGCGATGCGGCACTTGTGGGTGCAGAACCCGAAGCCGCCTCCATCGAAGAGATGGGCCTTGGCTGGATCAACAAGTTCGGGTCCGGCGTGGGCGTGCACACAACCACCTCCGGGATCGAGGGCGCGTGGACCGCAACGCCGACCACATGGGACATGTCCTATTTCGACACGCTTTTGGGCAACGAGTGGGAGCTGACAAAAAGCCCCGCAGGCGCCAACCAGTGGAAGCCTGCGAACGGTGCCATGGCTGATGCCGTACCAGACGCACATGACCCAAGCCAGAAACACGCCCCCATGATGACAACAGCCGACATGGCGCTGCGTACTGATCCTGAATACCTCAAGATATCCAAGCACTTCCACGCCAACCCTGAGGAATTCGCCGACGCCTATGCCCGCGCATGGTTCAAGCTGACCCACCGCGATATGGGCCCCAAAGCCCGCTATCTGGGCAAGGAAGTCCCTGCTGAAGATCTGATCTGGCAGGACCCGATCCCTGCGGTTGATCACCCACTGGTGAACGATGCGGACATCGCGGCACTCAAGGGACAAATCCTCGGTTCAGGCATTGCACAATCTGATTTGATCTCTGTCGCTTGGGCCTCTGCGGCATCCTTCCGTGGCTCTGACAAACGCGGCGGTGCCAATGGCGCGCGCATCCGTCTGGCCCCCATGAACGACTGGGAAGTCAACCAGCCCGCGACACTGGCCAAAGTGCTGACCGCACTCGAAGGCATTCAGGCAGACTTCAACGGATCAGCAACCGGTGGCAAGAAAGTATCTCTTGCCGACTTGATCGTGCTGGGCGGCTGTGCGGCGGTTGAAGCGGCGGCCAAAGCGGCAGGCCATGATGTCACAGTGCCGTTCACACCGGGCCGCATGGATGCGTCACAAGAAGACACCGACGCCGAAAGCTTTGAACCGCTTGAGCCGCGCGCAGACGGTTTCCGTAACTATCTGGCCGTAGATTTCTCTGTCCCGACAGAAAAACTGCTGGTGGAACGCGCGCAGCTTTTGACGCTGACCGCGCCAGAAATGACCGTTCTGGTCGGCGGCTTGCGCGTGCTGGGCGCCAACTACGGCGGCACGTCACACGGCGTATTCACCGACAAGCCGGGTCAGTTGACCAACGACTTCTTTACCAACATCCTCGACATGACCCACACGTGGAAAGCTGTCGATGACCAAGGCGAAGTGTTCGAGGCCCGCGACCGCAAGACCGATGAAGTCACTTGGACCGGCACACGCTGCGATCTGATCTTCGGTTCCAACTCGCAATTGCGGGCGCTGGCCGAAGTCTATGGCAGCGCAGACGCGAAAGAGACATTCGTCACCGATTTCATCACCGCATGGAACAAAGTGATGATGGCAGACCGGTTTGAGCTGGCGTAAGCCACTCATTCCGTTCGCAGAAATGAAAAACGGCGCCCTGAGTGATCAGGGCGCCGTTTCTAAATCTATACCTTGAAGCGGTAGTTTACCCGCGCACAACCTTTGAGAAGGTTGAAAAGATCGCCTCGTTGGAACAAACGATCTCGCCATCAGCCAGAATATCGCCACCCTGTTTCAGCGGCTCGACCAAACCGCCCGCCTCCTTGACGATCAGCATACCCGCCGCCAAATCCCACGACTGCAAACGGCGTTCCCAGAACCCGTCATAGCGGCCCGCAGCCACGTAAGCCAAATCAAGCGATGCAGCACCCCAGCGCCGCACACCGGCACAGACCGGCATAAGCCGCGCAAGGTCTTGCAATGTCGCTGGCAAATCACTGCGCCCGCCAAACGGCAGGCCGGTTGCAAAAATGCTCTCGATCATCTTGTGACGCCCCGACACACGCATGCGCCCGTCATTCATCCACGCACCGGCGCCCTTTTCGGCAAAAAACATCTCGTCCTTGGCCGGATCAAACACGACGCCCGCAACGATCTGGCCCTTGTGCTCCAATGCGATCGAAACTGCCCAATGCGGCAAACCGTGCAGGAAATTCGTGGTGCCATCCAGCGGATCAACGATCCAGCGGCGCGTCGGGTCTTTGCCCTCTTCCTCGCCGCCCTCTTCGGCCAGCCAGCCATAGGTCGGTCGCGCGCTCATCAGCTCGTCTTTGATCGCTTTTTCGGCGTTGATATCGGCACGCGTGACAAAGTCGCCAGCCCCCTTGACCGAGACCTGCAGGTTCTCAACTTCGCGAAAGTCCTTGACCAAACCCCGACCCGCTTTGCGCGCGGCCTTGATCATGATGTTGAGATTTGCACTGCCAACCATTTTGAGCACCTTTAATGGATAAGGCGCCGCTATAGGACGGGCGCGCCTGAATGCCAAGGGGGGCCGTGCGTGCAAGCGGTTGAACCCGCAAAAGTGACGTAACATCTCGCTTGCGTTTGCCGGTGCCGGCGTCAGGGTTGCCCCATCACCAAATGGGAGAGAAATAATGAGCAACCAGATGCAACAAATCGTTTTGGCCAGCCGCCCCGACGGATCGCCGACCCTCGATAATTTCCGGCTTGAGAATGCCGATATGCCCAGCCCCGGCGACGGCGAGATTCTGGTCGCAGTCAGCCACATGTCGCTGGACCCCTATATGCGCGGTCGCATGGATGACGCGAAATCCTATGCCGCTCCTGTGCCGATTGGCGGCAAAATGGAAGGCGGCAGCGTCGGTGTTGTTCTCACGTCCAACAGTTCCGCGTTCAAAGAGGGCGATCATGTCTTTGGCCCCTTCGGCTGGGCCAGTCACTCGGTCGCCAATGCGCAGATGTGCCGCAAGCTCGACCCCGATATGGCCTCTGTCACAACCGCCTTGGGTGTTTTGGGCATGCCGGGTCTGACCGGCTGGCACGGCTTGATGGAATATGGCCGCCCGAAAGAGGGCGAGACGTTGGTCGTGGCTGCGGCCACCGGTCCTGTCGGCTCGATGGTGGGGCAATTGGCCAAAGCCAAGGGCCTGCGCGTCATCGGCATCGCGGGCGGTGCTGACAAGTGCAAGACCGCGGTTGATCACTTCGGTTTTGACGTCTGTCTGGACCACCGCGCCTATCCAGATGCGAAATCCTTGCGCGCAGCCCTCAAGGAAGCCGCCCCCAAAGGCGTAGATATCTATTTCGAAAACGTCGGTGGCAAGGTGCTGGACGCCGTGCTTCCGTTGATGCGCCCCTTTGGCCGTATCCCGATCTGTGGCATGATCGCATGGTATAACGAGGGCGGATTGGGCGAGAACGCAACTGGCGCGGGCCTGACTGCGCCCAAACTGTGGCGCACGATTCTCGTGAACTTCCTCAGCGTGAATGGCTTTATCATCTCGAACCACTGGAACCGCTTTCCCGAATTCCTGGCGGAAGTCGCCCCCAAAGTCGCCAGCGGCGAAATCGCGGTACAAGAAGACATCACGCAAGGGTTGGCCAACGCCCCCCAAGCGTTCATTGACCTGCTGACAGGCGGCAACACCGGCAAAGCCATCGTCAAGGTCGGATAACAA
>JAFMHE010000047.1:0-11530 GCA_017854675.1 Paracoccaceae bacterium
GATGGCCAGCGCTTTACCCGCGATCAGGCTATGGGCCCCAAAGGGTTGCTGGTCGCGTTTATCTGCAATCACTGCCCCTATGTAATTGCCCTGATTGACCGGTTGGCGGCTGACATGCAGACACTGCAAGCTGATGGGGTCGGTTGCGTTGCGATTATGTCGAATGATTATCGGGACTATCCCGCCGATGCGCCAGACAAGATGACTGCCTTTGCCAAGGTGCACGGGCTATCCGCGCCCTATCTTGTCGACGAAGACCAGTCTGTTGGTCAGGCGTATGGTGCCGTTTGCACGCCCGACTTTTTCGGCTTTGACGCAACGGGTGGGCTGCAATACCGGGGCCGTCTGAATGATGTCGGGATGCGCGATGACCCGGCCACCCGCGTGCCTGAGTTGCTAAACGCAATGCGGCAGGTGGCGCAGACGGGGCAGGGACCACAGACGCAAACACCATCAATGGGTTGCTCTATCAAATGGCGCTGAATGATTGCGCCAAGGCCGTGCCACAGGTATAGCGGCGCAAACCAAACCCTATTCAGGAGGCCCCCATGTCCAACGCCCAACTCGAAACAGCCATCGAAGCCGCATGGGACACCCGCGATCAGATCACCTCTGCGACCACTGGTGAAACACGCGATGCCATCGAAACCACATTGAATGCTCTGGACAGTGGTTCCTTGCGCGTTGCCGAAAAGCAGGACGACGGCAGTTGGCATGTGAACCAATGGGCCAAAAAAGCGGTGCTGCTGGGCTTTCGCATCAAAGACATGGAGCATCAGGAAGGTGGCCCGCAGGGTGCCGGATGGTGGGACAAGGTCGACAGTAAATTCAAAGGCTGGGGTGATGCCGAGTGGAAAGAGGCCGGTTTCCGTGCTGTGCCCAACTGCGTCGTGCGCCGTTCCGCCTATATCGCGCCCGGCGTTGTGCTGATGCCGTCCTTTGTGAACATCGGCGCTTATGTTGATTCAGGGACGATGGTTGACACATGGGCCACGGTCGGTTCCTGCGCGCAAATCGGCAAGAACGTGCATCTGTCAGGTGGCGTCGGCATTGGCGGTGTGCTTGAGCCGATGCAGGCAGGCCCGACAATCATCGAAGACAATTGTTTCATCGGTGCCCGCTCCGAAGTGGTCGAAGGCTGCATCGTGCGCGAGGGTTCGGTTCTGGGCATGGGCGTATTCATCGGCCAATCCACCAAAATCCTGGACCGCGAAACCGGTGAAGTCATGTACGGCGAAGTGCCATCCGGTTCCGTTGTCGTTGCAGGCTCCATGCCCTCCAAAAACGGTGTTCACCTCTATTGCGCCGTGATCGTCAAGCGTGTGGACGAGCGGACCCGCTCCAAAACTTCGATCAACGAGCTGCTGCGCGACTGACGCAAACCGCTTTTCAAAACCTACAGATCGCGCTAGGGCTGCCTCTCATCACGAAAGGCGGCCCTTGTCATGTCCGACACCAAAAAGCCCAAAAAACCCTCGCGCCAGCAGGTCTATACGCTGTTGGTCCAGATTGGTCGCAAAGACGGTGATGGACTGCCGGAGGGCGCAACCGGTGCCGCACTTGTGTGCTATGCGTCGGGCATTGATGAGGCCGAAGCTGTGCGCGAAACCGTCGCGATCCTGAAACAGGCCGATACCAATCCGCTTGATGTCACAGGGTATGGGACGCTGGCTGAACGCGAGGCCGAAGGCCACGAGATCGACACCGAAGAGCGTGCGCTTATGCAACGTGCGCTGGAAGAGAATTCTGTCATCGTCGCCCACATGACGCCGTTCTTTGGCGATGATGAAGCAAGCGATGAACTGCCCTAAAGTCTAAGCGGCCCTTCGCCGGGCCAGATGAATGGCATCGTACCAGCGCAGCACCTGATGTACGGGCTGGCGATGTTCCGGTAAATGCGCGCCCTCTAAACCCCCCAGAACGGTGCTGGGCAGCAATTGGGCGTCGCGGCGAATACGTCCGATATAGAGGCTCTCAACAGCGGTTCCTGCTGCAATCAGCGTCTCGTGCTGGGGCAAAAGCAATTGCGCATAGGTGATCGTCGGGCCTGACGCCTCTTCGATGGCCGCGAACCCGTTGACCAGATGCCGCGCGGGGACCAACACCGCCTCCCGGTTGAACAGATATTCCACTTCGGGCCCGTCAATGATCAACCGCTGATCCGGGCTGACAATGATATCCTGCTGCAGCCCGAAATACGGGGCGCGCAGGCGGATGGGCCGGTAGCTGCCCCGTGCGGGCACGGTGCGTTCAATGCGCTCAAGTATCGGCACAACGCCGGTATTGCGGGTGTTCACGGTATCGCCGCGTTTGAGGCTGCGCAGCAGCTTGTAGCCCCAAGGGGTCTCAAGCGGGGTTTCCGCCAGCATCGTGGGCATTGGACCAATCGGTTCGATTTGATCTGAGAGGGCCGCAAAGATCATGTCACTGGCAAACGAATGATCCCCGCGCCCCAGCATCAGATCACGAATATCATCCACCGAAAGCGGCTTTGGATGATCTACCTTGACGGTGACAATTGCCGTTTCTTCGGGCTTTTCCAGCGTCATCCGGCCCCATTTGGCGGTGCTGTCCCATGAATAAGTGATCCGCACCACATCTGTGCGCCCGGCTTCTTTGTGCTCGATCGCGGCGTGGGTGATGGCACTGCCTTGGACCTGCACCATTGCAATGCCGCCGCCGGGGATGGCCTGAAACGTCAGACTGCGCAGCGCGGGAAAGGTGTTCTTGTACCCGAACAGCACCTGCGGACGGCCATCCGCCGACAGCCGTGTCTCGAACATGATCGTCCCACGGGTCAGCAACGCGCTGCTCTTGGTATCAATCTGCGGGTTTGGCTTTTTATCAGTGCCAAGGCCGCGGGGGGAAAACCGCCGGTCGTTGTGATCTGTCAGTGCAAGCCATGTCATATCAAGCCACCTGTGCGGCGCGCAGAATGCCCGCCTCATAACGTTTCAAGGTGCGCCGTGCAGAGGGCGAATAGCCATGCCCGGTTTCGGGGTCCATCTCGGGAAAGATTGCACAAATCTCTGCAACAATTTCGCGCTCAAGGCTTTTGGTGGTCTGCGGACCGGGCAGAAAACTCTCGGTCTCCAGTCCTTCGGAAAACACCACCTGATGCCGGTCAAACAACAGATGCACATACGTGACCTGCCCGCCCGCGCGGCGCATAACGGACCGGTCATTGACCAGATCACGCGCGGCAACCAGCACCTCCGCCTCGCCAAACAGCAACTCCGCAAGGTTGTCGCGGATCAGCACGCGGTGCAGTGGCGAAACCAGCAGATCACGGTGTGTCCCAAATGTGTTCGCACGGATATGGATCGGTGCAAAATCGCCTTCCGCCTCAACGGTGCGCTGGCCAATCCAGCGTACTGGCTGCGGGCCGTCGTCTTGGGTCAGCACCAGATCACCGGGGTTCAACCGCTCTGCCGCGACCTCGCCTGCGGGCGTCGCGATCAGCGTGCCTGCCACAAAACACGGCACGCTGGTCGCGTTGACTAAACCGACGTCGGTGTTGATCCCGTCATCAATCGTATAGGTAAAGTTAAAGTCCTCGACGTCACCGTCACCGGTAACATCAAACGTTCCGTTTGCGTTCAATTTGACGGTTTGGCCGGTTGGCAGCGTAATTGTGGTCCCGACATTGACCGCTTGGCCGTTGATGTGCGTGATGGTCAGCGCATTGCCACTGGTGACGACATCATTGTTCAAAACGTCGATTGTTGCTGTGCTATTGGCATCGACGTTGACGTAATCCGCTTGGGCCACCAGCGCGGATTGCACCGAATTCCCTGCAATCAAAAGATTGGAATCGTAGTTACTGTCTGAAACGTCAGCAATTGCGATCCGCATTGAATTGAGGTCGGCGGGGTTTGTTCCGGTCTTGACGTTCATCGTCAACGTCAGGGTGATTGTGAAACCATCCATCTCAGTGTTGAAATCACTGTTCTGGTTATCAACATACATGTTGATGTTGTTGATTGTGTTGATGTTGCCGGGGTCTACGTCCCCGTTGCCAACAGCCATCGGAACAAGCGCGCCGTTGATCCAGACGCCGACAAAGTCCTGATAGATCGAATTCTGGAATTCCGGGTATTCTTCTGACGAAAAGACGAACTTCATCGTCATCAGCGAATGTTCTGAATAAAAGTCGATGTCGAGTGTGGCCGCATCAAAGGTGCTTCCGCCGGCCGCAGTGTCGTACTGCTGAAATCCGTCCGTGCCGGAAGTATCCGAGGCCGTGCTTGTTTCTTGGTTCGCATCACCGTTGCGGTTGGTGAAATCCTCTGCGTTGCCCGTGGACATGATCACACCCGTATCGCCCGGTGTGACACCTTGGCCCCGATTGTCACCATTGGTGTAGATGCCTGCGCTATCGCTATCGCCGGTATAGCTGGCGCCCATGACGGTAACACCATCCCCGAAGATGTTGTTCGCCATATCTTCTGCGGTCGTACCCTCGTCGACCGTCTGAATGGGAAGTGTTCTGCCCCGTACCATACCGATGCCCCAACCACTGGATCGAGGCATGGACCAAGCAGCAGATAAAAAGGAGCGTTCCTTTTTGTTCTGAAAAATAGCGCATCGTCGGCCCTGTTTTCAGGTGCTCGGGTCTGCGGATATACTGCCTATGCCCTGCCTCGGGTCACATTATTAACACTTTCTTAACACGGGGCAGGGGGCTCTGTTAAGCATATGATTGCAATGCCCCCTTGGCACCGCGTCCTTTTCGCCACAAAAGGGAATGATTACATCTTCTTGCACGATAGGAGCATCCAATATGTCCGGCCTCGACCCTGTAGAATTGACGGCAAAGCTGGTGCGTTGCGCCTCTGTCACCCCTGCCAACGAAGGCGCGCTTGAGATACTTGAAGGTGTGCTGACAGAGGCTGGATTTGTCTGCGCTTGGGCAGATCGTGGTGGCATTCGCAACCTGTTCGCGCGCTGGGGCACCAAAGGAAACGGCAAGGCGTTCGGGTTCAACGGCCACACTGATGTGGTGCCCATCGGCAACCCTGACGACTGGACAATGCCCCCTTTCGGTGCCGAGATAAAGGATGGCATCATGTATGGGCGGGGCACCACAGACATGAAATCCGGCGTTGCTGCCTTTGTCGCGGCAGCCGTGGACTTTGTCCGTGACACGCCGCCAGACGGGTCCGTGGTCATCACCATTACGGGTGACGAGGAGGGCGACGCGCAGGATGGCACAACCGCCTTGCTGGAATATATGGAACAGCACGGCGAACGCATGGACGTTTGTCTGGTGGGCGAACCGACCTGCCCCGAACGCATGGGCGACATGATCAAAATCGGGCGGCGCGGGTCCATGACGGCATGGTTCACTGTGACCGGCAAGCAAGGCCATTCTGCCTACCCCCACCGCGCAAATAATCCGCTGCCTGCGATGATGCGCCTGATGGACCGGCTGGCATCCCACGAACTGGATCAGGGCACCGACCATTTCGACGCGTCCACTTTGGCAGTCGTCACTGTGGACACCGGAAATCCCGCCACAAACGTGATCCCGGCAAGCTGTTCCTCTGCCGTGAATATCCGCTTTAACGACACCCATTCGGGCGCGTCCTTGACCGAATGGGTCGAGGGCGAAGTGGCGCAGATCCGCGAGGTCTACGGCGTGCAGATCGACCTGAAAATCTCGATATCGGGCGAGAGTTTTATCACACCACCGGGCGCATTATCCACGTTAGTGTCTAATGCCGTGCAAGCAGAGACCGGCATCACACCAACGCTGTCCACCACGGGCGGTACATCTGACGCGCGCTTTGTCAAAGCGCACTGCCCCGTGGTCGAATTCGGTCTGGTCGGCCAGTCAATGCACCAAGTGGATGAACACGTTAGGGTCGAACACATCCAACAGCTCAAGTCGATCTATGGCCGCATTCTGCGAGACTATTACGCATGATAGAGACGATTCAGCTGACTGATAACATCGACGCCTGCCGCGCCCTGCGCAGAACAGTGTTCATCAAGGAACAGGGCGTCTCCGAGGCGGATGAAATTGATGACCTTGACCCCGTTTGCCTGCACCTGCTGGCCACCCAAGACGGCCAACCCATCGGCACCGCACGTATTCTGATCAAGGACGGTATCGCCAAAATCGGCCGCGTCTGCGTGTTGCAAGCCAACCGGGGCACCGGCCTTGGCGCTGCGCTGATCCGTGAGGCAATGACCGTGTCCAAAGGCAAGGCCACCACCGCCAAACTTGGCGCACAAGTCCACGCCATCGGGTTCTACGAGGCGCTGGGCTTTACCGCCACCGGACCCGTTTATGACGATGCAGGCATCGACCACCGCGACATGGTGCAACCCTTGTGAAACCAACGCTGATCATCATGGTCAAAGAACCGCGTCCCGGCCGCGTCAAAACCCGCCTTGGCCGCGACATCGGGATGGTTCCCGCCGCATGGTGGTTCCGCCACCAGACCCGCCGCCTTTTGCGCCGTATCCAAGACCCCCGTTGGCGCATAATCCTCGCCGTTTCGCCCGACATTGAAGGTTTCCACAGCCGCATCTGGCCCGCCCATATCCCCCGCTGGGGTCAAGGCACCGGACACTTGGGCGACCGCATGGCTCGCATGTTGCGCACCGCCCACGGCGCGCCTGCTTGCGTCATCGGTGCCGATATTCCCGGCATCACCCGCCGCCACATCGCAGACGCCTTCAAGGCACTCGGTAACCACGACGCCACCTTTGGCCCGGCACCTGATGGCGGCTACTGGCTGATCGGGTTGAAACACCCCGCACGCCAACCCTCGGGGTTTCTGCAAGGGGTCGCATGGTCCACCGACACCGCCCTTAATGACAGCGCCGCAACCCTGCCCGGCAGGCGCATCGCCAAAATCGCCAGCCTGCGCGACGTGGATACCATCGCCGATTTACCATGACGAAAGCGGGTCCGCGTGCTACGTGCCCTTGCATGAACCAGATACCTACAAAACCCGAGATCCTCGAATGGATCGAACAGAACCCCACCCTGACCGCAAAGCGTGACATCGCAAAGGCGTTCGGCATCAAGGGTGCGGCCCGCATCGACCTCAAACGCATGCTCAAAGAACTGGAGGCCGAAGGCCATCTGGAAAAGCGCAAGCGCAGCTACAATGACCCCGACCGCCTGCCGCCGGTCAGCGTGCTGGCTGTGACGCAGGCGGACAAAGACGGTGATCTTTTTGCCAAACCGATGGAATTCGGCGGCGAGGGTAATGAACCCCGCATCTTGCTAATCACCAAACCTTCTGATCCTGCGCTGGGGATCGGCGACCGCATTCTTGCGCGTCTTACCCTCGTCCAAGGCGAGGATTACCAGTACGAAGGCCGCCTGATCCGCCGCATCGGCACCAACCCCAAACGCGTCATGGGCGTGTTCCGCAAACGCGCCGAAGGGGGCCGTATCGTGCCCATCGACAAGGGCGCAGACCGCGAATGGGCCGTGTCAGAGGCGGACGTAAACGGCGCAAAAGACGGCGAACTTGTCGAGGCTGAACAGGCTGGACCCAAGGGCCGCATGGGCCTGCCCCGCGCCCGCATCGTTGAACGCCTTGGCGATCCGTCCGCGCCCAAAGCTGTATCCCTCATCGCGATCCACCAGCACGGCATCCCCGATAGTTTCCCTGACGAAGTTGTGGCAGAGGCCGACGCCGCCAAACCGCCAACCCTCAAAGGCCGCGAAGACCTGCGTGAATTGCCTCTAATCACCATCGACCCATGGGACGCCCGCGACCACGATGACGCCTGCTATGCCCATGCCGACGACGATCCAAAGAACAAGGGCGGTCATGTCGTCTGGGTCGCCATCGCCGATGTTGCGGCCTATGTCACGCCGGGCTCCAACCTTGACCGGGAGGCACGCAAACGCGGCAACTCCACCTACTTCCCTGACCGTGTGGTGCCGATGCTGCCGGACGTGCTGTCGGGCGACCTGTGTTCCCTGCACGAAGGTGTCGATCGCGCCTGCATCGCGGTGCGCATGGTGCTGGACGCCGAAGGTCAAAAGATCGCGCACAGCTTTCACCGCGGCCTGATGAATTCGCCCGCCTCATTGAACTACGAAGAGGTGCAAGACGCGATAGATGGCCGTCCGAACGAGGCAACAAAGCCCCTGTTAGAGCCTGTTCTACAGCCTATCTATAACGCCTACGCTGCGCTGAAAATCGCGCGTGAAAAGCGGCAACCGCTTGAACTTGACTTGCCCGAACGCCAGATCGTGCTGGACGAAAAAGGCACAGTAACTTCGGTCAATTTCAAAGACCGCCTAGACGCGCACCGCCTGATCGAAGAGTTCATGGTGCTGGCAAATGTCGCCGCTGCCGAAACCCTGCTGGCCAAGAAAACCCCGCTGCTGTTCCGTATCCACGAGGAACCGACACCAGCGAAACTCGATGCTCTGCGCGAAACCGTCCAAGCGGCGGGCTTGACCCTTGCCAAGGGCCAAGTGCTGCAAACCTCGCACCTAAACCGTCTTTTGGATCAGGCTGCGGGCACCGACGATGCGGAGTTGATCAACATCTCTACTCTGCGCTCGCTCACCCAAGCCTATTACGGCCCGCAGCACATCGGTCATTTTGGTCTTGCCCTGCGGTCCTACGCGCACTTTACGTCACCGATCCGCCGCTATGCTGACCTGATCGTGCACCGCGCGCTGATCACGGCGCACAAGTGGGGCAAAGATGGGCTGCGTATTGAGGATCTGGATACGCTTGACGAAACCGGCGCGCATATTTCCGACACAGAACGCCGCTCTATGATGGCTGAACGTGACACGACCGACCGCTATCTGGCGGCCTATCTGTCGGAACGTGTGGGCAATGAAATGACGGGCCGCATCAGTGGCATCGCCCGCTTTGGCGCCTTTGTGAAACTGGACGAAACCGGCGCGGACGGTCTGTTGCCGATGCGGTCGCTGGGGCGTGAATATTTTCACCATGACGCCGACGCGAACACGCTGACGGGGTCCGACACCGGTATGATCATCGGCATCGGCCAACGTGTAAAAGTCCGCCTGTCCGAAGTGGTGCCCATTACGGGGGGTATCGCGCTGGAATTGCTCGAAATTGACGACCAGCAGGTCAAGCAAGGCCGCCAATCCCCAGCTGGTCGCGGGCCGCGCGGCAAAGCGACCAAACACAAGCGCAAGAAGGACAAGGTCAAGCGCAAGGTCAGCCGCTCGCGGAACTGATCCCCATCGCATCGCCCGCGCGGTCAATGTAGCGGCACAGGATTTCATCCTCTGCCACCCGCATTTTCAACAGGGTTTTGCCCGGCGTTGCGCGCATGTTCTGCAACATCGCCGCGACCGACGCATCTGCTGCTGTTGGCCTGTCGCCAAACAGGAACGGCCCGTGCCACAGCCGCGTGGTGATCGCTAGCAAGTCCGGTTCAATCCGCGCCAACCGTTCCTCTGGCGTCAACCGCCCAAGGCCTTGGGCGTGCATCCCCTTCATCAGTGATTTGCGCAGACCGTTCGTGATGATCCCCCGCACCAGCTTGGGGATTTGGTCAAAGTAAGTGTCTCTAATCACTGGCCAAACCGTATCGTCACCCCAACGGTCCATCACCACGTGAAAATACATGTGCTCTTCGGCCATGCGGATGAACGCGCGCGATGTCGCTTTTTCCATGTCTGACAGGCCTGTATCAAAGTCGGCGCCCTGTGTTTCCAGATAAGTACGAATGTTGTCGCTGTCGCCGATGACCTTGTTGCCCACGCGGATCGCGGGCAGTTTCTGTTTCGGCATCTTGCGCGGGTCTGCGATGTCTTCGCGCTGCCATTTTTGGCCTGACATGTTGAGCAGCCAGATCGCTTTGATACAAAACGGGCTGGCGGCGGGTTGCCCGAAGGAAGGCGCGAAAGTGACGAGGGTGATCATAGGGGCTCCTGCAAAGTGTTGAGCAAGGTCTAACATGGGGTACTGTCAATTTCTGTCAGTATCCATTATCCTCATAGCATGACCAAAACTCACCGTCTGTTTCAATTGATGACCGCAATGCGCCGTTTGTCGCCCCCCGTGCGTGCCACGCAACTGGCCGATGAAATGCAGGTTTCGCTGCGCACGATTTACCGCGACATTGACGCATTGCGTGGTCTTGGCGCGGTGATCGACGGAGAGGCGGGGTTTGGCTATACCCTGATCGAAGACGCGGCATTGCCGCCGTTGGGGTTCGAGGATGATGAGCTGGAAGCGCTGGTTCTTGGCCTGCGTGATGTCGCAGTAATCGGCGATCCTGCGCTTGCCAAGGCAGCGGAATCCGCGCTTGCGAAACTGACCGCGCGCGTCCCTCCGCGTCAGGCGCACCGCTTGCAACATGCGATTTTGGACGCGCGCCGGTTTGTGCGTCCCGAACCGCCACGCATTGACGCGGCTGACCTGCGGTCTGCGACATGGGACGAAGAAACCATCGCTTTTGCCTACACCGACGGCCAAGGGCGCACCTCTACCCGCCAGGCGGACCCTTTGGGGATCGTCTATTTGCAAAACACCCATATGCTGATGGCGTTTTGTCATCTGCGCCAGGATTTCCGGGTGTTTCGTCTGGACCGGATGGATGATCTGACCCGCACAGGGCGCAGCTTTCGCCCGCGCCGCGTTCCGATGTTGCGCGACTATACGGCGCGGTTACGCGCAGAAGCGCTGGCGCGGGCGGACGAACGCGCAAGCAAAGCCTGAGCTCTGTTGCGGTTCGTCAAAGCGGTCTAGGCTACAAGGCGCGGCAGATCCAAAGGGAGGCAGGCCATGCACAAGAGTTGTTTCATCACGGCGATTACACTGGCGTTTGCGGCACCCGCATTCGCCGCAGGTCCCGACAGTTCACCGCGCCCCACCGAACGCAGTCAGACGGTGTTGGCCACAGCATCGCAAACGCGCGCGGCGACCAATGCAGGGTTGCGCGACTGGGTCGCAGGGTTCCGTCCGCGTGCGGTCGCCGCAGGGATCACGCCTGTGGTATTTGACGCGGCTTTGAACGGGGTCAGCTATGATGCGGACGTCATCAAACGTGACCGCAATCAGGCAGAGTTTACCAAAACAATCTGGGATTATCTGGACACCGCCGTGTCGGACCTGCGCATCGCAAACGGGCGCAGTGCCTTGGCGACGTGGGACGAGACGTTAACCAAGGTCGAGGCGACCTATGGGGTTGAGAAAGAGGTGATCGTAGCGATCTGGGGGTTGGAAAGCGCTTATGGCACGTTTCGCGGTGGTTCATCGGTGATCAATTCGCTGGCGACACTGGCCTATGATGCGCGGCGGGCGGAGTTCTTTGAGGGGGAGCTGCTGGACGCGCTGAAAATCCTGCAAGCGAGGGATACGACGCCTGCAAACCTGAAAGGGTCCTGGGCCGGCGCGATGGGGCATACCCAGTTCATGCCGTCGTCGTTTCAGGCGCATGCGGTTGATTTTGACGGGGACGGCAGGCGCAACATCTGGGGCGACGATCCGCGTGACGCGCTGGCCTCAACAGGTGCGTATCTGAAACACTTTGGCTGGACCAAGGGGCAACCTTGGGGCGT
>JAFMHE010000047.1:11812-19200 GCA_017854675.1 Paracoccaceae bacterium
TTGGCCGCGTGATCTGCGCGCGTTAAGCAAACCGGAGCGGATCGAATTGCAGGAGCGGCTGACTGCAGCGGGGTTTGATACGGTCAAGATCGACGCCAAGATGGGACCGCTGACGATCAACGCGGTGCGGCGGTTTCAAGTGTCGCAAGGTATGCTGGCGGACGGGTATCCGTCGTTGCAACTGTTGGCGAAGCTGCGCGAACTTTGATGGCTCAGAATGTTTCGCATGCGAAATATTCTGAAACCTTATCAAATAGTTAACAAACCGGGGATCAGATCAAGACGCCGCCTTAAGCATGTCTTTTTCCTTGAGGTCTTTGTAGGTCGCATCTAGCGCCAGCTTGGCGCGGGCCGCGAAAACGTCGATTTCCTCAGGCGTGATCACCAGCGGGGGCGAGATGATCATGCGGTCGCCCACATGGCGCATCACCAGGTTGTTGGCAAAGCAATGCTCGCGGCACATGTAGCCGACGGTGCCGCCATCGCTGGCAAACTTGGCGCGGCTTTCCTTGTGCGGGGTTAACGGCAACGATGCCATCATGCCCGACACGTTCACGCCACCGACCAACGGGTGTTCGCCCAGTTCATCAAGCGCGGCATGGAACGCAGGCATTGCGGTGTTGCGCACGTGGGACAGGATGTTTTCTTCCTGCATGATGCGCAGGTTTTCCATCGCCACAGCGGCACAAACCGGATGGCCCGAATAGGTGTAACCGTGGTTGAATTCGCAAGCGTTGATCACTTCGGCAATCTCATCCGACACGATGGACCCGCCGATGGGCGCATAGCCAGAGCTGAGACCCTTGGCGATGGTCATGATGTCAGGCTGGATGCCCATGGTTTCTGAGCCAAACCAATTGCCGGTCCGGCCAAAGCCACAGATGACCTCATCCGCGATCAACAACACGTCGTGTGCCTTACAAATACGCTGAATTTCGGGCCAATAGGTTGACGGTGGAATGATCACACCGCCGGCACCTTGGACGGGTTCTGCGATGAAGGCCGCCACTTTGTCCGCGCCCAATTCGAGAATTTTCGCTTCAAGTTCCTGCGCGCGGGCGAGGCCGAATGCCTCTGGCGTGTGATCGCCGCCCTCTGCCCACCAATCGGGTTGACCGATGTGATGGATGCCGGGGATCGGCAGGCCGCCCTGTTCGTGCATATAAGTCATGCCACCCAAGGACCCTGACCCGACCGAAGACCCGTGATAGGCATTCTTGCGGCTGATGATGTGGCTTTTCTCTGGTTGACCTTTTTGCGCCCAATAGACGCGGACCATGCGCAGGTTTGTATCGTTCGCCTCTGAGCCTGAACCGGCATAAAAGACGTGGTTCAGATTGCCGGGGGCCAGTTTTGCCAACTCAGCGGCCAGCGCAATCGCCGGTACATGTGTGGTTTGAAAGAACGTGTTGTAGAACGGGAGTTCGTTCATCTGGCGCATCGCAACCTGCCCCATTTCAGGACGGCCATAGCCAAGGTTAACGCACCACAGGCCCGCCATCGCGTCCAGAATTTCATTGCCGTCACTGTCGGTCAGGTAAATGCCTTTGGCCCGTGTGATGACGCGGGCGCCTTTTGCCGCCAGTTCGTCATTTGTGGTGAACGGGTGCATGTGGTGCGCGGCATCCAGCGCCTGCAATTCTGCGGTGGGCAAATGGTTCGTGATGGTGGACATGGCTCAGGCCCTTTCAACGGGAGAAATCTTTGCGCCAAGAATATGATCAAATTATGCGAAGTCAACCGAATCGGCGGCAATCAGACCTCGTCCAGCGCCGCCCTGATCTGTTTCATGCCTTGGGTCACATCCTCTGTCATTGCCTTGGCCGCCGCTGATGCGTCTTTGCGGGCAAATGCAGCCAGCAGGTCCATGTGTTTGTCAGGCAGGTTCAGCGTCCCAAATCGCCCGCATACCACCCGCAACGAGGGGCCAAAGCGGAGCCAAAGCCGGTCCACGGTGGCAGCCATGATCGGGGCCTGTGCCAAGGCATAAATCTGTGTGTGAAAGCGGTAGTTGTGGGTCAGATAGGCCCCAACATCACCCCTTGTTATCGCTGCATTCAGGTCGGCGTCGCTGGTGCGCAGGGCGTCCAACCCTGCGTCGGTCATGCGTGCTGTGGCACGGCGCGTCAGCTCTGGTTCCAGCGTTTCCCTCATAAAACCAAGCTCATCCACGCAAACGGCAGTCAGCAACGCGACGCTGACGCGCCGGTTGCCTTGATGGGTCAGCGCGCCTTCGGCGATCAGGCGGCGGATGGCCTCGCGCACAGGGGTCATGCCCGCACCCAATTCTGTCGTCAGCCCCTGAATCGTGACGGCCTGACCGGGCGCCAGATCCCCGAACAGAATCATTACGCGCAGCTTTTCATAAACCATCTGATGTGCGGGCATTTTGCCGGCGTCATCGGATAGAAACGGATTGGTGGGGGTAATCACATCAATCTTCATAACGCACTGCCCAAAATTCACACAACGTGGTCGG
Source organism: Paracoccaceae bacterium (assembly GCA_017854675.1). GTDB lineage: Bacteria > Pseudomonadota > Alphaproteobacteria > Rhodobacterales > Rhodobacteraceae > Sulfitobacter. Next base: position 14,292 of record JAFMHE010000047.1, read on the forward strand.
GTTGCATGCACCGGACCTGCGTGAAAGCATAAACCATCTTGCCGACAGAGGCAAAACTTGATCAAATTAAACCAATGCCGGGAAAACCCGGTGATCTTCAGGGAGTAAGACATGAAAAATTCCATTCTGAGTGGCGTCGCCCTCACAGCTTTGATCGCGACATCGGCGCTTGCCGATGAAGTGCGCGTGTACAATTGGTCCGATTATATCGACGAAGCGTTGCTGGAAAAATTCGAGACCGAGACGGGCATCGACCTGATCTATGACGTTTTTGACAGCAACGAAGTGCTTGAGACAAAGCTGCTTGCCGGTGGTTCCGGTTATGACGTTGTCGTGCCATCTGGCACGTTCCTGCAGCGCCAGATCACAGCGGGTGCGTTTCAGAAACTGGACCAGTCGCAATTGCCCAACATCGGCAACATGTGGGGCGTGATCAACGACCGCCTCAAGAAATACGATCCCGAAGGCGCCTATGCGATCAACTACATGTGGGGCACCACGGGGATCGGTGTGAACATCAACAAGGTTAAGGAAGTCCTTGGCGAAGATGCGCCAGTGGATAGCCTTGCGCTGGTACTTAATCCCGCGAACATGGAAAAGCTTGCGACCTGCGGCGTGCATTTCCTGGATGCCCCGGCTGAGATCATCCCTGCGACACTCGCGTACATTGGCGAAGACCCAGACAGCCAAGACCCCGATGTGATTGCCAAGACGGAGCCGGTTCTGTCGGCCATCGCGCCGTTTGTGCAGAAATTCCACAGCTCCGAATATATCAACGCGCTGGCGAATGGTGACATCTGCGTCGCGGTCGGCTGGTCCGGTGACATCTTGCAGGCGCGCGACCGTGCAGCAGAGGCCGACAATGGCGTAGAGATTGAATATTACGCGCCAAAAGAAGGCGCGCTGATGTGGTTCGACAACATGGCGATCCCGGTGGACGCACCAAACCCTGAAGCTGCGCACAAGTTCCTGAACTTTATCATGGACGCGCAGAACATGGCTGCGGCGTCAAACTACGTCTACTATGCGAACGGCAACGAGGCGTCTCAGGAATTCCTGGCCGAAGACGTGATCGGCGATACCGCGATCTATCCTGATGCGGCGACGCTCGATAATCTCTACACGACTTCGCCTTATGGCCCCAAAGTTCAGCGGGTCGTGACGCGGATGTGGACAAAGATCAAATCAGGCACCTAAACTGATTGTCGGGGGCGCAGGCATGCCGCTTGCGCCCTCATGCCGTTTTTCAAGGAACGCACCATCGTGAGCCAAACCGTCTTTGCCCCATGGGATGATCCGAACCAGAAACCGCTGATCCGGTTTCAGAACGTCACGAAACGCTTTGGTGAATTTGTCGCCATCGACGATCTGACGCTTGATATTTTCGCACAGGAATTCTTTGCCCTGCTCGGCCCGTCGGGCTGTGGCAAGACGACGATGATGCGCATGCTGGCGGGGTTCGAATCCGTCACCGAAGGCAAGATCGAACTGTCGGGCGCTGACATTGGCCATGTGCCACCCAACAAACGCGCGGTGAACATGATGTTCCAATCCTATGCGCTGTTTCCACACCTGAGCGTTTGGGAAAACATCGCTTTTGGCTTGAAACGTGACCGCAAGTCCAAGGCCGAAATCGACGCGCGCGTGGACGAGATGCTCAAGCTCACCCGGCTGGAAAAATTCAGCAAACGCAAGCCGCATCAAATCTCGGGCGGTCAAAGGCAACGTGTGGCGCTGGCACGGTCACTGGCCAAGGCGCCGAAATTGCTGCTGCTGGACGAACCTTTAGGCGCGTTGGACAAAAAGCTGCGGCAGGACACTCAGTTTGAACTGATGGACATACAGGAAACCACCGGCACCACCTTTGTTATCGTGACCCATGACCAAGAAGAAGCGATGACAGTCGCATCCCGCGTCGCCGTGATGGACGAAGGCCGTATCATTCAGGTCGCCACACCGGCGAATATCTACGAATACCCCAATTCAGTCTATGTTGCGGACTTCATCGGGGATGTGAACATCATCCAAGGAACCGCCGCCGCGAAAGGGCCAGAAACCTACGCAATAACATGGGCAGATGGCCAAGCGCCGGTAACAGCCACCTCCAAAACCTCTTTTTCAGAAGGGCAGGAGGCCCACCTTGCCATTCGTCCCGAAAAAATCGGTATTTCCGCACAAAAACCCGAAAACGCGGATAATGCGCTGCAAGGTAAGGTCCTCGACATCGCCTATCTTGGCAACCTCAGCACGTACCACGTGCAGCTGCCCGGTGGTCAAATCATCAAAGCGCAAACCGCCAACACCCGCCGCATCGCGCGTCGCGACATCACATGGGAAGATCCCGTCTGGATATCATGGAGCGCGACCGCCGGCGTGTTGCTCGCCCAATGACCAGATGCACGGACATCCCCTTTCTTTTTGGCCTTAAGTATTTCGGGGTGCGCGAGGGGCTGGCCCCTCGTTCCCGCAACATCCCCCCGCAAAGCAGGTTCAAATGATGCGCCGATTTACCCTGATCGCCGTGCCCTACGTCTGGTTGCTGGTCCTCTTTATGGTCCCCTTCCTGATCGTCTTCAAAATCTCGCTATCAGACGCTGCCCTTGCCATTCCACCTTATGCGCCGACCATGCGCGACGGACTTGCAACGCTTTTGTCAGAACTGGATTTCGAGAATTTCGTCTTCCTCACCCAAGATGACCTTTATTGGAAGGCCTACCTTAGCTCGCTGCGCATCGCCGTTCTGTCGACATTTTTGACCCTTCTTGTGGGCTATCCCATCGCATACGGCATGGCGCGGGCGCCCGATGAATGGCGCGCGACGCTGATGATGCTGGTGATCCTGCCGTTCTGGACCTCGTTCCTGATCCGCGTTTACGCATGGATGGGCATTCTCAGCAACGAAGGGTTGCTGAACCAGTTCCTGATCTGGCTTGGCCTGATTTCCGACCCGCTGGTGATCCTGAACACGACAATCGCGGTCTACATCGGCATCGTTTACACCTATTTGCCGTTCATGATCTTGCCTATCTATGCAGCGCTTGACCGGATGGACACATCGCTGAACGAGGCCGCCGAAGACCTTGGCTGTTCGCGGATGCAAGCGTTTTGGCTGGTCACGATCCCGCTGTCAAAGAACGGCATCATCGCGGGCTCTTTCCTTGTGTTTATCCCGGCGCTGGGCGAATTTGTGATCCCCTCGTTGCTGGGTGGGTCGGGCACGCTGATGATCGGCAAAGTTCTGTGGGAAGAGTTCTTTAACAACCGCGATTGGCCGGTTGCTTCGGCAGTGGCTGTTGTCTTGTTGCTGATCCTCGTGATCCCCATCGTGTTGTTCCAGCGCAACCAGCAAAAACAGCAGGAGGCCGAACAATGAAGCGGCTTTCGTGGTTCAACATCACCTCGCTGACAGTTGGCTTTGCGTTCCTGTATCTGCCGATGGTGATCCTCGTCATCTACAGCTTTAACGAGTCCAAACTCGTCACGGTCTGGGCAGGTTTTTCGACCAAATGGTACGGCGAACTGCTGCAGAATGATGCGTTTCTCGATGCGGCTTGGGTAACGATCAAGGTTGCAGTGATCTCATCCACCCTTGCTACCGTTCTGGGCACAATGGCGGCCTATGTGCTGGTGCGCGGTGGCCGGTTTTTGGGCAGAACGCTATTTTCGGGTATGATCTACGCGCCCTTGGTTATGCCCGAAGTGATCACAGGTCTGTCGCTGCTTTTGTTGTTCATCGGCATTGGGCTGGACCGTGGTGTGCTGACAATTGTGCTGGCACATACAACGTTTTCAATGTGTTACGTGTCAGTCGTCGTATCCTCGCGGCTGGTGTCATTTGATCGCTCGCTCGAGGAAGCTGCCCTCGACCTTGGCTCCTCCGCATGGGAAGCATTTCGTCTGGTAACATTGCCGCTGATCGCGCCTGCGGTCATTGCCGGTTGGTTGCTGGCGTTCACGCTGTCGCTTGATGATCTGGTAATCGCGTCCTTTACCGCGGGGCCGGGTGCAACAACCTTGCCGATCAAGATATTCTCGGCCGTGCGCTTGGGTGTCTCGCCAGAGATCAACGCATTATCCACGATCATGATCGCGATTGTGACGGTTGGCGTGATCAGCGCATCATTGATCAGCAAGCGCAACGCCGTCAAAGCGCAAAAGGATGCCCGCGCCGCAGAACGCGCCGAAGCATGAAACGCATCTATGGCGACTATGCCTATTCCGACGCTCCGCGTGCGGGTTGCTGGTGGGACGAAACCTGTGCGTTGCCGTACCGCCCTGCGCTGAATGGTGATCAGCAGTTTGATGTCGCGATCATTGGTGGCGGGTTCACAGGCATTTCTGCGGCTCTTCATCTGGCGGAAGCCGGCGTCAGCGTTGCAGTCCTCGAAAGCGAATATGTCGGCTGGGGCGCGTCAGGGCGCAACGGCGGCTTTTGCTGTCTGGGCGGCGGTATGTTGGACAACAGAGCCCTTGACCGGGCGTTTGGTCGCGATGGTCGGCTTGCGTGGCGCCAGACGGAAGTGGCTGCTGTTAACTTTGTTGAAGGGATCGTTAAGCGGTTCGGCATCGACGTTGACAGACATTCAGCGGGAGAAACCCAGTTTGCGCACCGCCCGCGTGATTTTGAGGCGATGCGGGGGCAGCTCGCGTATTATTACGAAAATTACGGGATTGAGGCGCGGCTGACCGACAAGGCCGGTTTAGCGTCCGAGGGGATGAACGCGGGCTATCATGGTGCGTTGACGATCCCGATCGGGTTTGCCTTGAACCCGCGAAAATATATTGCCGGTTTGGCACAGGCCGCCGAGGGTGCAGGTGCCAAAATCTATCATAAAAGCGCTGTTACAGGTATCGAGCAGCAACAATCTGGCTATGTCCTGCGCACACAGAATGGCAGTGTGAAAGCGGA
>JAFMHE010000048.1:0-6784 GCA_017854675.1 Paracoccaceae bacterium
TGCCCCGCACCGATGCAGCCGGTTTCCTCATCATAGGTAAATGCGAAATGCACCGGCTTATCGCCCACGCGCTGCGCATAAAGCGGGGCCATCGCAAGGGTTGCGGCGATAAACCCTTTCATATCACAGGTGCCACGGCCAAACAGCAAGCCGTCGCGTTCGATCATTTCAAACGGGTCACTGGACCAGTCCTGATCCGTGACCGGCACCACGTCGCTGTGACCGGACAGGACAATACCGCCATCACACTGCGGTCCCAGCGTGGCAAAAAGGTTTGCCTTTTTCCCGGTTTCATCCAGCAAAACGTCGACTTGGGCGCCACAGTCGTCCAGCCGGTTGGCAAGGTAGTTGATCATTTGCAGATTGCTGTCCGCCGATACCGTGGGAAAGGCAATCAGATCGGACAGAATCCGCGTGGTTTGCTCGATCATCTCCTCAGGACTTTACGAACAGTTTGCGCTCAAAATCGCAAAGCGTTTCCGCTGCACCATCTTCGCGGATCAGGATCGTTTCGGTCGTCTCCAACCCCCAACTGTCCATCCAGAGCGCCGGCATAAAGTGAAACACCATTCCCGGCTCAAGCACCGTCTCGTCCTCGCTCCGGATGGAGGCTGTCCGCTCGCCCCAATCGGGCGGATAGCTGAGCCCGATGGGGTAGCCCATGCGCCCGGAACGTTCGATGCCATGTTTGGCCATCACATCCATAAACGCATTTGCAATGTCGCAGGTCCGGTTGCCCGCGCGTGCCATCTCAAGGCCTGCCACGATCCCTTGCAGCTGCGCCTCTTCAGTGCGGCGCATCTCATCGGGGGGTGTGCCAAGGAAAACAGTCCGGCACAGCGGCGCGTGGTAGCGGCGGTAGCAGCCTGATAGTTCAAAGAACGTCGCCTCACCGGTTTGCATGGGCTTGCCGTTCCACGTCAGATGGGCCGCTGTCGCATCCAACCCCGATGGCGTTAGCGGCACAATCGCCGGATAATCGCCCCAGTCATCGCCGACCCCGGTGATGCCTGCGTGCATGATATCTGCCACCAGATCGTTCTTGCGCACACCGGGTGCCGCGCGGTCCATCGCGGTTTGCATGACTTTTTCAGAAATCCGCGCCGCTTTGCGGATAAACCCGATTTCTGCGTCTGATTTGATCAAACGCTGCCAATTTACCAGCGCGGTGGCATCCACGAGAGTAGCCCCTGAGAGCTCTTGGCCGAGCACGGCATGCGCCTTGGCTGAATAATAATAATTCTCCATCTCGACCCCGATGCGGGCCTTTTCCAACCCACGCGCCTTGAGCTGTGCTGCGAGGTCCTGCATCGGGTGGCGTTGTGTCGATTGTACGTAATGATCACCGTAGCCGATGATGTTGTCATGCTGCATCCAGCAGGTGCGCCGCCCGCCCAGCATATCCATGTGGCGGCCCCACCAGATCGGCTCGCCGTGCTGGGTCAGGATGACGCCCTGATGTACGTAGAACGACCAACCGTCATAGCCCGTCAGCCATGCCTGATTTGACGGGTCCGTGACAAAGATCGCGTCCAACCCGGCGGATGCCATTGCCGCACGCGTTTTGGCAATGCGGCGGTCATATTCCGGGGTTTCAAATGCTGCGGTATGCGTAGCCATTTTTGGCATCCTTCATATATGTCAACCGAGGACAGTCGTGACAGCGCGCTGCGTCGCGGCGACCACCTGATCGACTTCGGCGCGGGTCAGGCAAAACGGCGGCGCAAAGCCCAGAATATCGCCTTGCGGCATAGCGCGGGCAATGACGCTGCTTTGCTCCAGCATCTTGGCGACGATCTGTGGACCGACCTTGTCACTCGCGTCAAAAAACGTGCGGCTGTCCTTGTCTGCCACCAGTTCAACGGCGCAAATCATACCCTCGCCGCGCACGTCGCCGACATGCGGGTGATCCGCAAGTGCCGCACGCATTTGCGCATTCAGATAGGCACCGACGCTGCCCGCATTTTCCACCAATCCAAGCGTGTCGATCAGCGCAAGGTTCGCCACACCCGCAGCCGCCCCGATGGGGTGCGCAGAATAGGTCCAGCCGTGTCCGATAGGGCCATTTTCATCGGTTCCTTGTTCAAGCACGGTCCACATCTTGTCTGAGACGATTGATCCCGACAGCGGCGCATAAGCTGATGTCAGACCTTTGGCTATTGTGATCAGATCGGGACGCATGCCGTAGTGATCGGACCCGAACATCGTGCCCAGCCGCCCAAAGCCGGTGACGACCTCATCTGCGATCAGCAAAATATCATGTTTGTCCAGAACGGCTTGGATCGCGGGCCAATAGCCTTTTGGCGGGGGGACAATGCCGCCCGTGCCCAGCAGCGGTTCCCCAATAAAGGCAGCGATGGTATCTGCACCTTCGCGGTGGATCATTTCCTCCAGCTTGGCGACGCAATCGGCGACAAATTCGCTTTCGCTTTGTCCCAGATCGGCGCGGCGAAAGAAGTCCGGCGCTTGGGTGTGCATGACCTGTGCCAAGGGCAGATCGAATTTCTTGTGAAACAGGTCCAGCCCTGTCAGCGAACCGGTCATCAGACCGGACCCGTGATAGCCGCGCCAGCGCGAGATGATCTTTTTCTTCTCGGGACGCCCCAGAATGTTGTTGTAGTACCAGATCAGCTTGATGTTGGTTTCATTTGCGTCCGACCCTGACAGGCCAAAATAGACCTTGGACATATGATCCGGAGCGCGGTCCATGACCATCTTGGCCAACGTGATCGACGCCTCGGTGCCGTGGCCAACATAGGAATGGTAATAGGCCAGTTCCTTGGCTTGCGTGGCGATCGCCTCGGCAATCTCAGGACGGCCATAGCCGACATTCACACAGTACAGCCCGGCGAAGGCGTCCAGCATTTTGTTGCCGTCCCGGTCCTCAATATGACACCCCGATGCGCCGGTGATCACACGGTGCGGAATGTTGCCGCGTGCAAATTCGGCAAGGTGGGTAGAGGGGTGAAAGAAGTTCTCACGGTCCCATTGTTCAAGTTTGTCGTTATGAAGCATGTTTTACCTTTCAGTAGAGGCGACGCGCCGCCTGTTGATACTTGAAAGGAGCCTTGTGCACGCAACAGGTCCGTAGAACCTGAATTAGAGAGCAGAAAGGCTCCGCTCACCCAAGCAGCAGCGCGCAATGCCTTTATTGCCAAGGTTAGGACTGATTGATCCATGAGCCGCGCCAGAAATCAACTGAAATATTCAGCTTTCTACTATGCCGACCCAATATTGCGCTTGGCGCGCCTTGAGGTTCAGCAACGCGGATCAGAGCTTATGCGACGAAAACACGAACTTCTCGCAATGCAGGGTCGAGTTGTGACTGAAAGAACAGATCAGTGTTTTGAGGCGAGATTATCGCGCGGGTTGCAGGGCAGTCGCCTGATGTGGCGACAGCATGCAGGTCGGCCAGAGTTGAACATTTGACCTCCCTTGTCGGGGTCGTCTGCAAGGCACGACCGGCGCTCAGCCGCGAAATGGTTTCCATCTGCAACAGTCCGTTAAGCCATTTTCCAGAAGTGCGATTTGACGGATCACATACCGGGATCAGTGCCTTTTGTGTATCGACATCCGCAGTCGGGTGCTTGCGCATAAAGTGGTTCAAATTCCTGAGCCATGATTGAAATTTCTCTGGCGTCATCCTTTGAACATGGGATTGATGGCACGCCTCGACCGATGGGTTCAGGACAGGCAGCACGCCGGCCGCTTTCATGCGGTAGGCCAGTTCGCAGTCCTCGAACCCCCAGCCGATAAAATTCTCGTCAAACCCGCCATGCGCCACCAGATCGCTGCGTCGGATCGCCATGTTATGAGAAAACCCCAGATGCCAGGCGATCTCTAGGTTGGCGAGGTTGAACGACGTCTTGCGGAAAAAGAAGATGCGTTCATCTGGATGGCAGCGCTGGGTGCGCACGGTTTTGAGATCAACCTGATAGCTGGGGCCAAGATGGCGGCGGGTGCCAAGTTGAAGAAATGAGGTCGACGTTCGTTCAAAAGGCGTCAGGTGGTTTTCGACAAAGCGCGGAGATACGATCTGGTCACAATCCAGAAAGATAATTACGTCTTCTTGGGATGCCCTCCAGCCGGCGTTGCGCGCGCTTGCCGCCCCTCTGCTGTCTTGGTTTATGAAACAGGTGTGGGTCGGCAGGTCGCTTCTTGAGATCGCTTTTTCGGGTCGAATGTCTGACCCGTCATCAACGACGATCACCTCGAAATGATACTGCGTCGCTTGCGTTTTGAGCGCACGCAGGGACCAGCGCAGATGATCAAGCCGATCCTTGTGTGGAATAACTATGGTGCAACTCATGCGCTCGGTCTCAATCAGGTTTTATCGGCTGCAGGATCGTCATCCGCCTAAGACCGGTTCAGACGCGCTTGGTAATCGCCGTGATAGGTTTGCATACCGATGTGCGAAAGGGCAGATGCCTCGTCAATCCAGATATCGCCGCCGCAACCTTGTTGCCATCTTCTGCAAAAACTCTGGTCTTCGCCCAACATGCCGCCGCCATCTTCGGTCAGCATATGGGAATAGAAATCAGCAAACTCCGGTGCGTCCTTGAAATCTGGCCGCTGTGCCAGACGCGGCAATTTGCGTGCATGGCCCTGCTCGACGATCTGTTCAACCACATTGCGCTTGATCAGGACAAAACCGCCGCCCACAGTTGCGGCAGTGTGAAACCCGTCCCGCCGAACCACCTCCAGCGGTTTGCCCTGCGCGGTATAAGTGCTGAGAATGTAATTCAAATGGCCCGCCATATGGCGCTGCACCGATACCGGATCATCCAGATCGTCAGGATTTGCACTGCTCAGCGCAGCCTTGAGACCCGCAGAGGTCCACCGCCGATCCGGGTAAACGGCAGCGGTGAAATCGGCGTCAAAATCCAGCAGGCGAAAGAACTGCGCAGGTGCAAACGACAGATCACTGTCCAGCATCAGCGCGTGGTCAAAGTTCTTCTGGCTCAGGAAATAGCTGGCAAGATAGTTGCGCGACGTCACGAGGTCAGAGAATTCGTAGGTCTTGACGGCGAACTGGATGCCGCGCGCGGGCAGGGCTTGCGTCAGCGCAATCATCGAGCGCATGAAGCCGGTGTGGACGGTGCCCCCTGTCGGGATCAAAATAACAAGCTTTGTCACGATGGCGTCCCGAAAATCCACAGATAAAATGTCGTGTCCGCCCTATGGCGAGCGTATGAAGTGGCTACCGTCTGTGGTTTGAGTTGTCCATGTTATTGATCCCTGCATGGCTCATTGCCCTGTTCTTGCGGTGATTTTGCCGTCTTGGCCAAACGGTCCTGCACACGCGCCGCGCGGATTGGCGGCAGGCTGGGTTGTGCGGCTTGCATCTGCGCAACCTTCGCTTCCGCTTGTGCGATCAGACCGGGGATCAGCGCGGCCTCTGGCAGATTTTTCCAATATTTCTTTGGCATCTCCGATTGCATCGCCTTGATCTTGAGGCGGGCAGGGTTAAAAATGTTGGCATAATAGGTCTTCCAAAGCTCTTCTGTCTCGTCGCTCAGCTCCATCCGGTCGCTTCGAATGGCTTCGTGGGTTATCTTGCCGCCCTCAAAACGGCTGGTGACTTCGGGTGTGACAATGACCCAATCCATGTCGCCAAACCGGCGCGCGAAAAAGCCGCCCATCAGTTCCTCGATCCGGTGATCCGGTTCGAACCACGACACAAACTGCCGCCGGTTTGCACCGGGTTGCGTCACCTCGCGGAACCGCACAAACGCCTTCATCTTGTGCATGTCGCGCCGGATGCTCTTGGCCAGTTTTTCCGCGCGGTCCATGTCAGGGTCCGCGCGGTTGCCAAGCAGTTTTGGGGTGTCGGCCACACGGATCAACAAGCGGTAGGCCAGATCAAAGGCGCCTTGCGCGCGGCTTGCACACAGCATCTTTGCCAAAGCAGGAAAGCCCTTTGGCACAGTAATCTGGCGCGGCACGCCCGTTTTGGTGCGCTGCGGCGCATCGCCGAACAACGATGGTGCCGCATTCTCCATCTGCCATGTCACAGCATGGGACGGCACCCCGTGCGTCGCCAAATCCCGCGCCGCATCGCGCCATGCCTCAAACGTGCCGATCCGGGGCAGGGCGACGATATCCATCAGATCAACTGCAATTGTTCCGCAGGCGGGGCAAAACGCGCGCGCAGGTTTGCGGCGTCGGTCAGCGCGCCGGGTCGCCAATCGCGTGCCACGATGAACGGCTGCGCCTTGCGCACCGACGCGCCAATGCGGCGCAGATCGTCATAACCCAACGCGCCACTGCGCCGCGCCGACAGGATACGGCCCACCGATTTTGTGCCAAACCCCGGCACTCGTAACAGCATCTCGCGGCTGGCGCGGTTCACATCCACCGGAAACATGGCGCGATTGGCCAATGCCCACGCCAGCTTTGGGTCCAGCTCAAGATCCAGCATGCCATTGCCCTGATCAGGTGCAATCTCATCCGCCTCGAACCCGTAAAACCGCAACAGCCAATCCGCCTGATAAAGCCTGTGTTCGCGCACCAACGGCGGTTTGATCAGCGGCAGTTTCGCGGTGCTGTCGGGGATCGGAGAGAACGCAGAATAATAGACCCGTTTCAGCTTGTAGTCCGCATATAGCGAGGTCGAGCTTTGCAGGATTGTGCGGTCACTGGCCCCGTCCGCGCCAACGATCACTTGCGTCGACTGACCGGCAGGCGCGAATTTTGGCCCGCGTTTGCCGTTGTATGATTTGGTCTGGGCCTCTTCCTTGCGCTGGCGCACATTGCCCATTGCGCGGCGAATTTCGACCGCGTT